>CAZYGM010000001.1:0-56204 GCA_964647015.1 uncultured Planctomycetales bacterium
GCCCGCAGGGCATACTCAGTAGTCTGACTAATCACCGCTGCATCTCCATGCGGCCGGGACCCGCTGGGGTCAACATACTGGAAACCGCCGAGGCGTCAAGCAGACGCGGCCGTGTGCCGGGCGGTCGGCGCGGTGGGCGAGGATACCGTGCGGTATCGTCAGGAATCATCGTGCGGGCAGTCCGGCGATTCGGCGGCAGCGGGCGACTGGGCCAATGAGATCTCTTCGCCGCGCAGCAGGCGGCGAATGTTGCCGCGATGCCGCACGATGATCAGCACCCCCAGGAGCATGGCGCCGGCTTGCAGCGGCCAGGCGTCACCCAACGACACGCCGCAAACGCGCAAGTAGGCCAGCAGGGCCAGGGGGAATACTATGGCGATGGTCAATGAGCCGAGCGAGATGAGGCCGGTTGTGAAGCGCACCAGGCCGTAGGCCACGAGCGCGATGAGCATGGCCACGGTGTAGTAGGGGTAGATGGCCACGGCCACGCCGACCGTCGTGGCCACGCCCTTGCCGCCGCGGAAGCCGAGGTATACGGGGAAGACGTGGCCGAGCACGGCCGCGAGCCCGACCAGTAGCCAGCTCAACAGCCGTTCGGCCGCCAGGTCACCGGGCAGAACCAGGCCGGCGGCGGCGACGGGCAACGCGCCTTTGAGGATATCGAGCGCGAGGCACAGGAGGCCCCACTTGCGGCCGAGCACGCGGCCGACGTTGGTTGCTCCGATGTTGCGGCTGCCGTGCAGGCGAATGTCGACGCCGCGCAGCCGGCCGAGGAGCAGCCCGAATGGGATCGCGCCGATGAGGTAGGCGGCCAGGACCAAGGAAGCAAGGATCATCTGAGCAGCCGTAAAGGGACCTCGTTGGGGGCCGGCCTGGTTAGAGTTCCGGCGCCGTGGGAGTCATGGGTTCAGGAATCGCGCGGCCGTTCGTGCGGTGCGGCGCGGTGGAGGCGCAGCCAGCCGGGCCGCAGGCGGTCGCGCAGCCAATCGGTCATGCGCAGGCCGAGGCCGCGGGTCTGCCGGCGGTACAGGTGGCGTGCGACGTCCGTGGGGCGGACGACGGCGCGGCGCCGGGCGGCCAGCCACGTCACGAATGTCCAGGCCCAGTCTGACCGGCGGGTCGGCATGGTCAGGCTCCCAGAGCGCGCTGGACCGGCAGTTTGACTGCGGCGAAGACCTCGTCCGCCGAACGGGCCGGGATCTGCGCTGTTCCCCATAGCTGTTGCCGAGCCATGATCACGTGCGGCGCGGCGTAGAAGTTGGTCACGTGGCTGATGCCGCCCTCGGCCAGATCGCCGCCGGCGTAGTCCAGCGCGAGGAGCCAGGAGCCGACGTCCTCGTCGTATTCGGCGGGGAAGATCAAGGCGGTGACGAACGGGCCGGTCGCGGTGGCGCCGGTTTCGGCGAGTTGCAGGACCGCTCGGCAGGGTGGTGGGGTTTGCTCGGCGAGGCTGGCCAATTCCTTGAAGTCGCGGTGGGCCGCCGCCGACTCGCTGCGGTAGAAGAACAGGCCGCTTTCGAGCTGGAAGCGTTCGGGGGCAACGGCCTGCAGCTCCATGTTTCCGGCGGGATCGGCGCGGTGAATGCGGTAGACCTTGCCGTGGCGGTAGGTCTCCGACTCGAGGAGCATGGCGATCTCCTCGGAGGTGTAGCCGACCGCGGCCCATTCGCCGAAGTCAAAGACATATAGTCCCCGGTAGCGTGGGGCGTGTTCGAGTATTGGGAGCCTCATGGTCACTAGCTCCTAGCGTAGCGGCCGAGCGGGCGGCGTGCGGCGGGAACCGTCGGTGGGCCGCCCACCTTGGCGGACGAAAGGCTTCAAGGCGTTTCGCCGTTTAACGTCGGCCGGCCGCCCCGGCGGACGTGCCGACGGGTTTTCATTATACGATAGTAGTTTAGCGGCGTCAGTGGTTGGTTGGGCGGGAAAAAGGGGCGGGCGAGCCGAGCGTGGGCGTGGGCGGGACTCGGCTCGCCCTTCATCAGGGGAACGGAGGCTTGTGGGAGCCAGGAAAGCGGGCTCGCGACGGCAACACCAGGACTACCAACGGGGTGAACACCGATGCTGCACGTCATCCGTGAGCACGTCACGAGCTCCGGTCCATCATGGTCGCGTCAAGGAACCGAACGTCGCTTTCCGGGCCGTGGCGCTGGTGGATCGCGACGGTCGGGCCTGACGCCTGAGTCAATCCTCCTGCGGGGGGCGGCGGCTGGCGAGTGACTGGGGTACCGCGGGTCGCGGCACGGCAGGCACGTGATCCAGCAACAGGCCCCAGGCCATAACTTCGTTGCGCAGCAGCTCGGCCACAAACGGCTTGGACAACAGCCGGTAGCCGAGGGCGAAAACTCGTTCTTCAACGGAAGCAGCCAGGAAGCGGGCCACCGCCTGGCGCAAGTCGTAGACGCTTTGCAGCGTGGCGACGAGCGCGCCCTTGCGCCAGCGCACTGGTGGCCGTCCTGATTCGAGCGGGTCATACACCCGCACCTGTCGCCGCCGCGCCCACCGCAGATGCCGATGGGCGATCAGGGCGTGTGCGGCGGCGTCCAAGCCAGTTTGACACAGCGCCGCCCGGGCGCAATTAAAGATGTAGTCAGCCGTGGGGGGGTCGTCGCCGGCAGTCTCACGCAGGTGCAACGCGACGGCCTGCGCCAAGGGGGCGGCCAGGCGCGGATCAGCGCCGGAGCCGGCCAGCGTCCGGGCCAGGCAACTGCGCAGTTTCTCCAGCGAGAAGCGTTCCAGCGTGCCGTCGCGTTTCGTGATGACGATCGACCTGTCCCGGCTCATGATTCCCGTGGTCCCTCGAAGAGGTCACCCTGTCCGGGGATGTCCTTGGCGGAGCGTTCGATCACGTCACGGGCCTCCTCGATGAACTCGCCGACATCCTCGAACTGTCGATACACACTGGCGAATCGCACGTACGCCACTTTGTCCACTCGCCGCAGCACCGCCGCAATTCGCTCGCCAATGGTCTGACTGGTGACCTCCTTCTCGAAGTGGCTGACCAGGTACTCTTCGACCTCGTCGACGATCTGCTCGATCCGTTCGGACGAAATGGGTCGCTTGTATGCGGCCCGCACGATGCCCTCCGTGATCTTCCCGCGATCGTAGGGCACGCGCGAGTTGTCGCGCTTGATGACGGCCAGTCGGATGGTGTCCTCGATGTGCTCATAAGTCGTGAAACGTCGGCCACATGCCAAGCAACAACGCCGCCGCCTGATCGACCGGCCGGCATCGGTCAAGCGCGAATCCACCACCTTGTCATCGTTGGCCTTACAGTACGGGCACCGCATTTGGCTGGGCCCAAGATCGGTTCATCAGGCAGCACCGGCCGAACATGCCTCACGCCGCCGCGCCGAGGTGCTGGGACTTGTCCGCGCCCGAAAGCCCCATGCGGCCAGGCAGCAACCTACTACCGGTCGTCGATGGCGAGAGTGTAACGCACAACATAATGTGTGTCAACCAAAATTCGCGGAAACGCAAGACAATCTTCGACCGAGCTTGTATAACGCCCGCCATGGCACCAGCAGCAGCCGAGATTGAACACGGGGGGGTACGCATTCGCGGGTTCTCGCTGGCGGGCGAGGAAACATACTTCGTGCTGCCGGAACTCAACCTCGGCTTTGACGTGGGGCGCTGCCAGCGTGAAGTTCTCGCGGTTGACAACGTTTTCCTGAGCCACGGCCACATGGATCATGCCGCGGGCGTCGCCTATTACTTCTCGCAGCGACTCTTCATTGACAACCAGCCCGGGAACCTGTTCGCTCCAGAAGCCCTGGTGGAGCCGATCCGCAGGTTGCTGAAGGTCTGGGGCGATATCGACGGGCAGGAGCCGCCGGCGAACATTCATCCAGCCTACCCCGGCCAGGATATCACACTACGGCGCGACTTGATTGTCCGGCCCTTCGAGGTCAACCACCCGTGCCGGCGACGCATCGCGCCCATCGAAAGCCTGGGATTCGCCGCCATCGAGGTGCGGCACAAGCTGCTCGATGAGTATCAGCAACTCACCGGTCCGCAACTGGTCGAGCTTAAGAAGCAGGGCGTCGCGATCACCCGGCGGCTGGAAATCCCCCTGGTGGCCTACTGCGGCGACACGGCGCCCGGCGCCTTCCTGGAGCTGGACTACGTACGCGACAGCAGAATCCTCCTGTTGGAATGCACCTTCGTGGAGCGTGATCACCGCGAGCGGGCGCGGGCCGGCTTCCACATGCACGTGAGTGATTTGCCGGCGATTGTGGCGCGGCTACGAAACGAGAAGATCGTGCTGTACCACCTGTCCCGCCGCACGGCGCTGAGTGACGCGCGCAAGATGCTCCAACGTGAGTTTGGCGGGAAAGTGGACGAGCGCGTGTGCTTCCTGATGGAGCATCGCCGGCGCAAGCGGCGTGAAGCGCCGCCGGCCTGACGGCGAGGACTCTGGGGGGCCTGTGGTCGTGCGAAGAGCAGGGGGCGCCCGCGGGCCCTGCCCGGCGAATTCCGTCCGAACCGGGCCGCCTCAAACGCTCAGCTCACGGCGGTATCGACGGCTTTGCGCTGGCCGCGGCTACCGAGGGCGGCGGCTTCCAGGGCCTGCTCCAGGTCGGCAATCAGGTCGTCGGGGTCTTCAATGCCCACGGACAGCCTGACGAGGCCGTCCGTGATATGGGCCTGTTCGCGGATTTCGGCGCCCATTGAGGCGTGTGTCATGCTGGCCGGGTGCTGAATAAGGGACTCGACGCCGCCCAGACTTACGGCGAGCATCCACAGCTTGACGGCGTTCATCATGCTGCGGCCGGCCTCCAGCCCGCCGCGCAGGCCGAAGGAGATGACCGCGCCGCCGCCGGACGACTGGCGGCAGCCGAGTTCGTATTGAGGGTGATCCTTGAGTCCGGGGTAGCGCACCCACTCAACCCCTGGGTGAGCTGAGAGGTAGGCGGCGATCTTCTGGGCGACCTCGCAGTGCCGGCGCATGCGCAGGGCGAGTGTCTTGATTCCGCGGTGTACCAGGAAGGACTCGATGGGTGAGAGTACGCCGCCGAAGTGATTCAGGGCCCGGCGCATCTGGGGGTAGAACTGCTCGTCCTTGAGGACGATGATGCCGCCGACGACGTCGGCATGGCCGTTGAGGAACTTGGTGAGGCTGTGAATGACGATGTCGGCGCCGAATTCGAAGGGGCGCTGCAGGATCGGGCTCATGAAGGTGTTGTCGACGACGAGCAGGGCACCGTGCTCGTGCGCCAGGGCGGCGACGGCCGACAGGTCGGTGATGACGAGGGTGGGGTTGCAGGGTGTCTCGACGTAGACCACCTTGGTATTGGGTCGCATGGCGCGCCGGACGGCCTCGGTGTCGGAAGTGTCAACCAGGCTGGACTCGATGCCGAAGTCGGCCATGATGCTGCGGACCAGGGTGGCGGTGGGGCCGTAGACGGCTTCGGAGCAGACGATGTGGTCGCCGTGTTTGACGAGGGCTGCGAGGGTGGTATGGATGGCCGCCATTCCGCTGCCGCAGGCTAGCGCGACGTGGCCGCCTTCCAGGGTGGCGACGGCGCGTTCGAGGGCCTCGACCGTCGGGTTGCCCATGCGGGAGTAGATGTAACCCTTGCGTTCGCCGGCGAAGAGCGCGGCGCCTTGCTGGGCGCTGTCGAATCCGAAGGTGGATACCTGGTAGATGGGCGGCACGGCCGCGCGAAATTCGTTTTTTCCCACTCCCGCATGCACTGCGAGCGTTTCGACCGCGTAGTCTTGTCCGTGAGTCATTCCGTCAGCCCTCGCAACCTGGAAACAAATGCCCCGGTCCGTCGCCTGGTTGACGGGCCAACAGGCACAAGCAACACGTCACATCCCGCCTAAGAGCACTGGCAAACGCTGTGCCAATTCTCCAGTTGCCAGTGTACTCCGGAGGGGAGTTTTGCTCAAGGCGCGGCGGGGTGCGTGAAGAGCCGGGGTGGGAGGGGGCGTTGACCGGGTGCGGGGTGTTCGTCCTAATACGGGCAGGCAGCCGAGTGGCGCGGCAGGTGGCCTGAGTGATGGGCGTCCCGTCGCCGGCTTGGCAGTTGAAGGGAGTCAGTCGTGGCCGCTGGAGAGTCGAGCCCCCGGACGCGTACGGCGCGGCGCGATCGCGCCGCGGCCGGCAAGCGCATCGTCGAGATGGCCAAGAGCATCATTGCGCTCGTGCAGGCGGAACAGGATCCTTACGTTGATATTCCCTCGCGCACGCTGAGCAACGTGCAGTTCAACGAGCAGAAGGGCATCATCGAGTTGCTGGACGGCAAGCAGCGCCGCTGCTTCTTCAGTCTGCTGGGCCGCCGCAAGGGCGAGGGTTCGCAGGCCAGGAAGTTCATGCAGACGGTGCGGGTGGCCGAGGTCTGCAAGCGGCTGATCGACGCGAACGACTCGACCAGCATTCGTGACCTGTTCTACAACCTCAAGGTGCCCATCAAGGTGGCGGACGGCCAGAGCAAGTCAAAGGAGCTGATCTTCGCCGAGCAGGCCGAATCCGACCCGATCATCGAGGATATCGAGGTGGCGGTCAGTGCTTTGCGGGAAGAGCTGGGGGTGCACGCCGAGACCAAGGGCGCGATGGTCGGGCCGATGACGATCGTGGACGACGGCGACACGATCAACCTGGCGAACATGGGCTCCGGCGGCTGGGCGGTGCCGTCGATCGTCGAGCCGAACGTGATCCAGTTCAAGAAGCACGCGGCCAAGTACATCCTGCTGATTGAGAAGGGCGCCGTCTGGCAGCGGTTCAACAAGGATCGCTACTGGGAGAAGAACAAGTGCCTGATCGTGCATGGCGGAGGGCAGCCGCCGCGCGGCGTGCGCCGGCTGGTGTACCGGCTGCATAATGAGCTTAAGCTGCCGGTGTATGTGTTGGTCGACAACGATCCGTGGGGCTACTACATCTACAGCGTGCTGAAGCAGGGCTCGATCAACCTGGCCTTCGAGAGCCAGCGGATGGCCATTCCGGCGGCCCGTTTCATCGGGATGAGCAGCCAGGACGCCGAGCGTTTCAACCTGCCGGACCACGTGGCGATGCCGCTGACGCCGGAGGATCGGCGGCGGGCGAAGGAGATCCGCAACTACCCGTGGTTCCAGTCGCGGGCCTGGCAGCGGGAGATCAAGTACATGGAAGCGCTGGGCAAGAAGCTGGAGTTGGAAGCGCTTTCGAACAAGCACTTCAGCTTCATCACGGAGGAGTACCTGCCGAAGAAGCTGAAGGATAAGCGCTGGTTGGAGTGAGCCGGGGTTCGGAGGCTGAAGGGGGACGCTTCAGTAGCCCAGCACTTTCGCTGCCAGGGACTTCCGCCTATCATGCCGCTGGCGATGGGGTCCGCCGTGAACCGCCCCGGGTGGGGCTGATGACTCCTGCCTGAGATTCTTGAGGCCACGGGCCCGGAATGGGCAGGAGTAGCCATGTGGAAGCTGTTTCTGATCTTCTTCGCGTCTGGGGCGGGCGGTCTGTTGCGTTACTCCGTTAGCGGCTGGATGCAACGGCTGGCCAATGGTTCGTTTCCCATCGGGACATTGATCGTCAATCTGAGCGGCTGCCTGCTGGTGGGTTTCGTGGCGGCGGCGCTGACCGGCCGGGTGCTTATGCGTGAGGAGTATCGCGTGGCGCTGCTGATCGGCCTGCTGGGCGGCTACACCACCTTCTCGACTTTCGGCCTCGAGACGTTCGCCTTGCTGAACGGTGGTCAGGCGTGGCGAGCGCTGCTTAATGTCGCTGCCAGCGTGGTGCTGGGGTTGGCGGGCGTGTGGGCCGGTTACCGGTTGGCCGAGAACTGGCTGGGAGTCTGACACCATGAAGATCCCCGAAGACGGTTACCTGCTGCGCATCTTCATCGGCGAGAGCGACAAGTGGCAAGGCCAGCCACTGTATGAGGCGATTGTCCGCAGGGCGCGGGAGCTGCACCTGGCCGGTGCGACGGTCTTGCGTGGGCCGATGGGCTTCGGGGCCCACAGCCGCATGCATACCACGAAGATTCTGCGGCTGTCGGCCGACCTGCCGATCGTAATCGAGATCGTTGACAGCCAGGAGAAGCTGGACGAGTTGATGCCGTTTATCGACGAGGCGGTGCAGGAAGGGCTGGTGACGCTGGAGCGCGTGCGCGTGATCAAGTACCGGGCCGGCTCCGCGTAGATGCGACACCGGGGGGCGAGAGCGTGGTTGCTCGCCTGTCGCGCGGCGTCGCAGGCTGGCCGGACAGAGTCAAAACGCGCCGCGGCCGGTGGAACGAGCAGGCGTCGGCCCCCGGGTTGCGTTGTTTCGTTGCAGGCAAAGGAACAGGTGTGGCTTGGCTCGAAGCTAATGGCACGATCGTTAGTCGTGACTGCCCGCTTTGTGGTGCCTCGGGTGGGCGAGAAGTCATGCGCAGCGCGGCTTGGCGGTTGCTGGAGTGCGGGTGCTGCGCGATGGTCTACATGCCCGAAATCCCGGCGCGGGAAGCGGCCGAGACCAGCTTCGACTGGGCCGGCTCATTCAAACGGGAGCGCATACGGCGCTGGCTGTCCAGCCCGTTTGCGCGACTCTGGACGGCCGCCTTCTTGGCCTTGAAGCCCAATCGCGAACGCCGCGCCCTGCGGCGCATTCGCCGCCACGCTCCGGCGGCCGGTCAGTTCCTTGACATCGGCGCCGGCGATGGCCGCCTCGCGGCGGCCGCCCAGGCCGCAGGATATGCGGTCACCTGCATCGAGCTTTCTCCGGTCATGGCAGCCAAAGCCGCCAGGCGCGTGGGGAATGCGCATGTTCTCGTCGGGCGTCTTGGGGACTTCGCGCTGGGACGTTTCCAGGTAGTGGTGGCGATCAGCATGCTTGAGCATGACCCCGAGCCGGGCCGACTGCTGCGCATGGTCCGCGGCATACTCGATTTGGACGGCGTGCTCATCCTGAAAGTTCCGAATTTCGCCAGTTACCTGCGCCGCATACGGGGCAGGCGCTGGTCCGGATTTCGCTGGCCTGACCACGTCCAGTACTTCACTCCCGCCAGCCTGCGTCTGATGGTCGAACGCGCGGGTCTCGAAGTCACGTGGCTCGAAGCCAGGCCCCTGAGCGACAACATTTGGCTGGCGGCGCGTCATCCGCAAACAGCGGCCCTCTCCGACTGACGCAGCGCGGAGCGGGCCGATACGTCGCGGCATCGCGCGCTGCGCGCGGCGGGCATGCCACCCCGACTGCAACCAGGCCGCCACCGCGCGGCGTCGCTTGCCCAGAAGCACCTGCACGTTCGGCTCTCAAGGATGTGCTATTGGACCGGGCGCACTTGGCCCCTTGCAAGCGGCCGCCGCCGCCGCCAGAATGCCCACCGTTATGGAAGCGACCGAGAACACGCTTGACTCGGACGGCCTGCCTGGCCGACCGATGGTGCAGCACGCGTAGACGCCCGACGCGCCGGAGGAATCCCGTCGTCGGGCGGGAGACCAACGGCCATGCCTATTGATACCAGCGAATTCGACGCCGAGGCGCTGTACTCGACCTGGCCGGCGCTCTCAGACGAGGAGCGGGCGGAAGCCTTCGCGCTGCTCGCGGAAGAGGACGGGCAGAGCTTTTTCATTGGGCTGACGCCGGCGGACCGGGCGGCGTTGCTGGAGCATCTCCCCGATGCCAAGGCGGCGGTGTGGATGCGCTTCATGGCGCCGGATGACGCCGCTGACGTGCTGCAGGAGGCTGAGCCGGGGCAGCGGCAGCGGCTGCAGGCTATGCTGGACGGGGTTACGCAGCGCGAGGTGCAAGCGCTGCTGGCCTATGCCGAGGACGAGGCGGGCGGGTTGATGAGCCCGCGCTACGTGCGGCTGCGCCCCGATGTCACCGTGGAAGTCGCAATCCGCTATCTGCGTCAGCAAATCCGCAACAACCCGGAAACGCTCTATTACGTGTACGTCCTGGATGCGGGGCAGCACCTGCAAGGAGTGATCTCGTTTCGCGAGCTGTTCAGCGCGCCGGGGGATGCGCTGGTGGCCGACGTGATGCGGCGGGACCCGGTCTGCGTGCAGGAATCCACGGACCAGGAAGAGGTGGCGCGTCTGATCGAGCAGCACGACCTGCTGGCCGTGCCGGTGGTGGATGAGGCTGGACGCGTGAAGGGCATTATCACCGTCGATGATATCGTTGACGTGATCAACGAGGAGGCCACCGAGGACATCCACAAGATCGGCGGTGTGGAAGCCCTCGATGCGCCCTATCTGGACGTAAGTCTGCCGATGATGATCAAGAAGCGCGGCGTGTGGCTGCTGGTCCTGTTCCTGGGCCAGACGCTGACGGCCACCACGATGGGCTACTTTGAAGACGAGCTGGCGCAGGCGCTGGTCCTGGCGGTGTTCGTGCCGCTCATTATCAGTAGCGGCGGCAACTCAGGGTCGCAGGCGGCGACGCTGGTTATTCGCGCCATGGCGCTGGCGGAAATCCGCTTGCGTGACTGGTGGCGCGTCATGCGCCGCGAAGTGGCTTCGGGCCTGATGCTCGGGACGGGTTTGGGCCTGGTCGGCTTCCTGCGCATAGTGCTGTGGCAACGATTGGGCTGGGCGGACTACGGGCCGCATTTCGTGCTGGTCGGCCTGACGGTTTGGCTGAGCCTGGTTGGGGTGGCGTGTCTGGGGACGGTGACCGGGAGCATGCTGCCGTTCCTGCTGCGGTTGTTGCGGCTGGACCCGGCGGCCAGCTCGGCCCCGTTCGTCGCGACGCTGGTGGACGTAAGTGGGTTGGTGATCTACTTTACGATTGCGGCGGCCGTGCTGCATGGGACGCTGCTGTGACGGGCGATTCCGGCGGGTAGACTGGCGGCTGGGTAGCCCGGGCCAGGGTGGCCTGGAAATCGCGGTCACGGGTGTGCGGGTGACTATTTGCGGTAAACATCTGGTGGGTAGTAACTTGTGGACGCGCCGTCGGGTTTTTTGTAGCGGCGTTGGCGATTGAGCTTGACTAATGGAAAAGTGATGGCATAATTGCCATATGCCGATAGAGGAGCGGATGAAGTACTCGAAGGTTCAGTATGAGGCGCGGGCGCGGGTCGCCAAGGCGCTGGCTCATCCGAGCCGGCTGATAATCCTGGATGCGATTGCGGACGGTGAGCGGTGCGTGTGTGAGTTGACCGAGCTCGTTGGCGCGGACCAATCCACGGTCTCCAAGCACCTGGCGATCTTGAAGCAGGCCGGGATCATCGATGACCGCAAAGAAGGCTCCAAGACGTTCTACCGACCAAGAATCTGCTGTCTGAAAGGACTTTGGGAATGCATCGAGGCGGTGCTGAGGGAAAACCTGAAGGCACAGCAGGAGGCGATGGGGCATTGAGCTCCGCGGCTTTTTCTGCGCCCGGCCATGGTGAGATGGTCATGTCGCCATCATCGCAGCGGCTGTCGCCCGAGACGCTGCGGACGCTCGCGATCTTGGGTGTGATGGTCGTCGTCTTCCTGCTGGCGTACCTGTCGCCGTTCCAGGCGTTGCCGGGCGGCGGGCCGCGGATCGTGACGGCGGGGCGTGAAGCCCTGCTGATGCTCCAGGATTACGCGCAGCACCACGTGATTCTGTGCCTGGTGCCGGCACTCTTCATCGCCGGTGCGATTTCCTGCTTCGTCTCGCAGGCCGCGGTGATGAAGTACCTGGGGCCGACGGCGAACAAGCTCTTGGCTTATGGCGTGGCTTCGGTATCCGGGACGATCCTGGCGGTTTGTTCGTGCACGGTGTTGCCGCTGTTCGCGGGGATCTGGACGCGCGGTGCGGGGCTGGGGCCGGCGGCGGCGTTTCTGTACTCCGGGCCAGCCATCAACGTGCTGGCGATCATACTGACGGCGCGCATCCTGGGCTGGGAGCTGGGCGTGGCCCGGGCCGGTGCCGCTATCGGGTTCAGCCTGATTGTCGGCCTGCTGATGCACTTGATCTACCGCAAGGAGGAGCGGGCCAAGGCGGAGGCAGCGAAGGCCGCCGGTGGGTTTGTCGTGCCGGATGGTACGGTGGAGCGGCCGCTATGGAAGACGGCCAGCTACTTCGGGGCCATGATCGGCATTCTCGTCTTCGCCAACTGGGCCCGGCCGGCGGCGCCGAACGCCGTTTGGGAGGCCCTGTTCGCCGCCAAGTGGGTCATCACCGGCGTGTTGCTGGTGGCACTGGCGGCGATGCTCAGGTTCTGGTTCACGCGGGCGGAGCTGAAGCAGTGGGTGGGCAGCACGTGGTTCTTCACGAAGCAGATCATGCCGCTGCTGTTTATCGGCGTGCTGGTGTCCGGCGTGTTGTTGGGGCGTCCGGGGGAGGAAGCGTTGATCCCCAGTCGCTGGATCGAGCAATCGGTGGGCGGCAACAGCCTGGGGGCGAACTTCTTCGCCGCCTTTGCCGGCGCGCTGATGTATTTCGCGACGTTGACGGAAGTGCCGATTTTGCAGGGGCTGCTGGGCGCGGGAATGGGCCAGGGTCCGGCGCTGACGCTGCTGCTGGCGGGGCCGGCGTTGTCGCTGCCGAGCATGCTGGTGATCAGGTCGGTGGTGGGTACGCGCAAGATGTTGGTTTACGTGTTTCTGGTGGCGGTGCTCTCGGCGGTGGCGGGGCTGCTGTATGGCACGTTCGGGTAGTCGTCTGACGAGGACACGAAATGTCGGCAACACCAGGCGGATGTTGTGGCGGTGATGGCGAGACGCTGATTTTCACCTGTGCCGGCGCGGCCTACAGCGGACAGGTGGCGAATCGGGCCGGCGTGCAGCTCATGGAACAAGGAGCCGGCGGATTGTTTTGCATCGCGGCGGTTGCGGCGAACATCGGACAGAAGCTGGAGCGTGCCCGCACGGCGGCGCGGCGGGTCGCGCTCGACGGCTGCGAGGATCACTGCGTGCGCAAAGTGCTGGAGCGGGCCGGCCTGTCGGCGGACGTTCACGTCGTGCTGACGGACATTGGAATTGAGAAGAAGCCGGCGCAGCCGAACATGATCAGCGACGGGAAGAAGGTTGTTGAGGCGGTGAAGCAGGAGCTGGCCCGCGGCGCGCTGCCAGGGGCCGGCTGCTGTGGTTGAACTGACATAGACAGGCAAAGGTGCCCCATGAAGATTGAAGTGCTCGGAACCGGTTGTGCGAAGTGCAACATGCTGGAGGCGGTCGCCCGGACGGCGGCGGACAAGCTGGGCCTCGAGTATGAGCTGGTGCACGTAAAGGACCTCGGCAAGATCGCGGCGTATGGCGTGATGATGACGCCGGCGCTGGTGATTGACGGTCAGGTGAAGCTGACGGGCAAAGTCCCGAGTGAAGCCGAGCTGGCCAACCTGCTGAGCAGCGCAGCCGGTGCTTAGTATGGAGACGGTCGTGATGCTGACAGTTCGAAAAACGCTGCCGATCGCAGCGCTGGTTGGGCTGGTACTGGTGCTGTCGGGTTGCGAGCGGACCCCGGCCGCCCCCGCGGACGGACCCGTCGTGGCAGGCCAGGCGGAGGCGCCGGCGCCTGCTGACGTTGAAACCCCGCAGACGCCGGTGGCCGAGGCGGCCGGCGCTGCGGCGGAGCCGACTCCGACGGTTGCGGCGGAGCCGGCGAGCAGCGCCGCCCCACGCGTCATTGCGTATTACTTCCACCGGACGCTGCGTTGCGCGACCTGCCTGTTGATCGAGGAGCAATCGCGCGAAGCGCTGGAGCTTTCACACGGCGAGGAGTTGGACTCCGGCCGGCTGGAGTGGCACGCGGTGAACATCGAAATGCCCGACAATGAGCACTTCGAGCAGGAGTACGGGGTGGAGGCGGCGGCGTTGGTGTTGGTCGAAATGGTCGGCGAGCAGGTGACGCGCTGGGAGATGCTGCCAGAGGTTTGGGACCTGGCCGAGCATCCGCATGAGCTGCAGGAGTATGTGACGATGGAGACCGCCTTGTTCCTGGGCGGGTAGCCGGCGGCCCCAGGTAGTGCCCTCCATCGGGAGGCCCACGATTGTGTGAGTGCTGCTCGAGTGGTGACCCGACGATGTTCTTTGCGCTGCTGGCTGCCGGCGGATTGCTGGCGGGCTGGATGGTTTTTCGAGGATTGAAGATGAAGGCTAACAACGTCCTGATCTTGGTCGCAGTGGTTGTGGTCGTGGCCGGCGTGGCGTGGTTTCAATCGTCGCGCGCGGGATCCAATCCCGATGCGGCGGGGACTGCCGGCGCGTCGGCGACGACGGCCAAGCTGCCGCGCGTCGTGGACCTGGGCTCTGACAAGTGTATTCCCTGCATACAGATGGCGCCGTTTCTCGCGGAACTGAAGCAGGAATACGCCGGCCGTGCGGTCATTGAGTTCATAGATGTTCGGAAGTACCCCGCGGCCGGCATACCCTACCAGATCCGCATCATCCCCACGCAGGTCTTCTTCGATGCAGAGGGCAACGAGGTTTGGCGGCATGAAGGGTTCCTGCCGAAGGAGCAGTTCGTCGCCAAGTTCGCCGAGATGGGAGTGAAGTAGATGTTGGAGACGCTGGGCGCGAGGCTGGCCGAGGTAATCGAAACAAACTTCTGGTTGGCGCCGCTGGCCGCGCTGCTCGGCGGTCTGCTCACGGCGGCCAATCCGTGCGTGCTGGCCGCCGCGCCGCTGATGGTCGGGTACGTCGCCGGCCAGGAGAACAAGAGCGTCGGTCGCTCGTTCCTGCTGTCGCTCACGTTCGCGATCGGCCTGACGATCATGTTCGCACTGATCTGGTTCGGCGTGTGGTCGGCCAGCACGCTCTTGCCGACGAAGTGGTGGGTTTACGTCGCGGCCGTCGTATGCTTCCTGATGGGGCTGCACCTACTAGGACTTCTGCACTTCACACTCCCGGTGCCGGCGGGCGTGAAGCCGAAACAGAAGGGCGTGATCGGGGCACTCCTGCTGGGGCTACTGTTCGGGCTGATCTCGCTGCCGTGCGCCGGTCCGGTGCTCGGGGCGCTGATCGTCGTTACCCCCCTGTACGGGATGATGTTCGGAGTTGTGCTGCTGATCGCGTACAGCCTGGGGCACTGCGGCCTGATCCTGGTCGGCGGGACGTCCATGGGCATGGTCCAGAAGCTGGCCGACTCGAAGGGCTGGAACGTCGGCGCGAACGTCTTGCGGCGCGTGGCGGGCGTGCTGATCATCGGCGTCGGTGTATGGGTGCTTATCTTCGCCTGACGGGCGTGGCACGCCGAACGGAACCCGGCGTGTCGACCGCCCCGCATGAGGAACGAGGTGCGACATGCCCGAGGACGTATCACGGCGTGGTTTTCTGAGGACGGTTGGGGCCGCCGTCGCGGCGGGGGCGGTGGCCGGCAGCGCTGCGCAGGCTGGCGAGGTCCCGCCGGGCGGGCGGAAGATCCGTGTGCTGGGGCTGGCGTGCAGCCCGCGGAAGGGCAAGACGACGGCCGCGGCGGTACGGGTGGCGCTGGACGCGGCGGCGAAAGTGAGCCCGGAGATAGAGGCGGAACTGATCGAGCTGGCCGGGCTGAACATCCCGGTCTTCGACCCGGTGAACCTTGACCAGGGTGACTTCGCCGCGCTGGCGCCCCGGCTGTCGGATCCGGCCGTGGGCGGCCTGATTATCGGAACGCCGGTGTACTTCAGCGGCATGTCGTCGCTGTGCAAGGCGTTCATCGACCAATGCATGGTATTTCGGCGTAACAACTTCGCGTTGAAGAACAAGGTGGGCGGGGTGGTGGCGGTCGGCGGGGTCCGCAACGGCGGACAGGAACTGGCGATCGAGTCGGTGCAGGCGGCGCTGATGTGCCAGGAGATGATCGTGGTTGGCGACGGCAGTCCGACGGCCCACACGGGCGCCACGGTTCTGAACGACGGCCAGGATGATATCTCGGGCGATGAGTTCGGCCTGAGCACGGCCCGCAACCTGGGCCGGCGCGTGGCCGAGGTGGCCCTGCAGATGGCGCGGTAGCAGGCGCGGCGCCGTGTGTGAGAACGCGCGTATGCTAGTGGAGCAGGTCTTTTGCCCCCGAAACTGAAGATCCTCTTCCTGTGCACCGGCAACTCCTGCCGCAGCCAGATGGCCGAGGGCTGGGCGCGGCAGGTACGGGGCGACCTGCTCGAGCCGTACTCGGCGGGGATTGAGACGCACGGGCTGAACGAGAGTGCGGTGCAGGTCATGGCGGAGGCCGGGGTGGACATTTCCGGCCAGCGTTCGAAGCACGTGGACGAGCTGCGCGACGTGCCGTTCGACTTCGTGGTGACGGTATGTGACCACGCGCACGAGAGTTGCCCGTTGTTTCCCGGCCGGACCAAGGTCGTGCACGTCGGTTTCGATGATCCGCCGCGGTTGGCGCGCGAGGCGCGGACCGAGGAAGAAACGCTGCGGCACTATCGCCGGGTGCGCGATGAGATCCGCGCGTTTGTCGAGCGACTGCCGGGCGTGCTGGACGATGCGTTGAAGCAAGGGAGCTAGCGATGTCTGGTTCGTGTGATGAGAAGGATGGGCAGGCCGTACGCGAGCAGGTGCGCGCGGGCTATGCCGAAGTGGCGCGGGCGGGCGGGCTGGACGCGGCCGGCGCGGGTTCCGGCTGTTGTTCCGGCAAGTCCTGTTGCGGGCCGGCGGCCGGGGCGGCCGACGCGCTGGCGCAGAAGATCGGCTATGACGAAGCCGAACTGGCCGCCTTGCCGGACGGGGCCAACATGGGGCTGTCGTGCGGCAATCCGACGGCCTTGGCGGCGCTCAAGCCGGGCGAAGTCGTGCTGGATCTTGGCAGCGGCGGCGGGTTCGATTGTTTTCTGGCCGGCCCGCGGGTCGGTCCGACCGGCCGCGTCATCGGCGTGGACATGACGCCGGAGATGGTGTCCAAGGCGCGGCACAACGTGGCGGCGTATCGCGCGCATAGCGGTCTGGACAACGTTGAGTTTCGGCTGGGGGAGATCGAGCATCTGCCGGTCGCGGACGGCAGTGTGGACGTGGTTATTTCGAACTGCGTCATCAATCTGTCGCCGGACAAGCGGCAGGTGTGGCGGGAGCTGGCGCGTGTGCTCAAGCCGGGCGGGCGGGTGGCGGTTTCAGACCTGGCGCTACTGCGGCCGCTGCCGGAGGAGGTGCGGGGCATGGTGGCGGCGCTGGTCGGCTGCATAGCCGGCGCGGTGCTCGTGGCGGATACGGAGCGTTTTGCCCGTGAGGCCGGCCTGACGGATATCCTCCTGGAGGAGAAGCCGGACTATGTCGCGCATATGACGAGCGTTGCGGACCCGCTCTATCAGAAGATCGTCGCGGCGCTGCCCGCGGCCGCGAAACTCGGCGACTATGTGACCAGTCTCGATATCTCCGCGCGCAAGCCGCGGTGAGCCCCGGGCCGGGCCACTCATCCTGACGCGTAGCGCGGGGTGGGACCGGGCTGATCCGAAAGCCGATCAAGCTGGCAACGAGCAGCGCTTGGCGAGGAAGAACGTAATGAAGCAAGCCAAGAAGCTGAATGTCTTCGAGAAGTACCTGACGGTCTGGGTAGCCCTGTGCATCGTGGGGGGCATCGCCCTGGGCAAGCTGGCCCCCGGCGTGGCCGAGTCGTTGGACGCCATGGCCATCTACGTGAACGGGGCGCCGGTCGTGTCGATCCCCATTGCCATCGCCCTGTTCTTCATGATGTATCCGATAATGGTGAAGATCGACTTCGCCGAGGTGGTCCGGGCCGGCCAGAGCCCGCGGCCCGTCCTGTTGACGCTGGTCGTCAACTGGGCCGTCAAGCCTTTCACCATGTTGGCCATTGCCACGCTGTTTCTGGGCCACATCTTCCGCGACTTGATTCCCGGAACGGAGATCGTCAAGGATGGCAGTGAGGTCGAGCTGTGGCGCTCGTACATCTCCGGGGCGATTCTGCTGGGCATCGCACCCTGCACCGCCATGGTGCTGATGTGGGGCTACCTGGCCCGGGGCAACCAGGGTCATACCCTGGTGATGGTGGCCATCAATTCCCTGACGATGCTGGTGCTGTACGGCTTGCTGGGCGGCTGGCTGTTGGGCATCAACCAGATGCCCGTGCCCTGGGAGGCCCTGCTGCTCTCGATCGGCATCTATGTCGCGCTACCCCTGGTGGCCGGGTACTTCTCGCGCCGGTGGCTCATCCAGGCGAAAGGGACGGCGTGGTTTGAGTCCCGGTTTCTGCACGTTCTGACGCCCGTGTCGATCATCGCGCTACTGGCGACGCTGGTGCTGCTGTTCAGCTTCAAGGGTGAGACCATCATCGGCAACCCGCTGACGATCCTCTGGATCGCCGTCCCCCTGTTCATCCAGACGGTGCTGATCTTCGCCATTACCTACGCCGTTGCGAAGCTCCTGAAGTTCAGCTACGCGGATGCCGCGCCCTCGGCCATGATCGGGGCGTCGAATCACTTCGAGGTAGCCATCGCCACGGCCACAATGCTGTTCGGCCTGTCCTCCGGAGCCGCGCTGGCAACTGTGGTAGGGGTACTGATCGAGGTGCCCGTCATGCTGATGCTGGTGAAAGTCTGTGTGAAGACCAAAGGGTGGTTTCCAACGGCCGGGGAAACCGGCTGTTGAAGCAGGAGCATCACGCCTCGCGGAAGTGTCGGTAGCGTATGGAGCCGCCGGGCGCGTCAAGAGCGGGTGTCCCGCGTTCACGGCGGTGCGCCGGCCGCTGGTCGAACTGCCGGTGCTGATTGGGTTGGTGAACGTGGCATTGTGCTTTCCGAGACCGTACCTTCGGGACCCGACGGCACTTGTTGAGGAGGTGTGCGTATGAACCGCCGGTTGACCGTTGCCGTTCCGTGCAGGTTGTTTGCGGGCTTGTTGGCGCTGGCGACTTTGAGCTCGGCGGTGGCCGGCCCGGCGTCGGCCGGCGGGCCTTCGCCGGGTGTCTGTCCGCCCTTCTATCTGCGCGACGAGGCGGGCCGCATCATCAACCCGATCAGCGGGGAGAATGCGGATAAGCCGTATTCGCCGAGGCAGACATGCGGTACGGCCGGCTGCCACGACTACGGCCTGATCACGCAGGGCTTCCATTTTCAGCAGGGGGCCGACGAGCAGCCGACGGCGGACCAGGCGGCCCGCTACCAGTGGGTGAGTACGCCGGGGCTGTATGGCGGCACTTGGTGCTCGCCGGCGCCGCTCTACCGGTCGCTGGCGCCCAAGCAGAACACGTCGGGGCGCACCATCGACATGACTTCGTTCGGGCTGATAACGGCCGGCTGCGCGAAATGCCACCCCGGCGGCGGACCGCTGGAGTACGATCGGGACGGACAGCGCTATGACGAGCGGATGCGCGATCCGGCCGCCGGCCTGACGCCGGGCGGCGAGAACAGCTTCGACGGGGATTACTACAAGGCCCGCTGGTCCGAGACGGGCGTTCTGGAGGCGGATTGCCTGCTGTGCCACCTGCCCGAGTACAGCTTCGCCGCCCGGAACAAGCAGCTCGACGCGCTGAACTTCCGCTGGGCGCCGACGGCCGGCGCGGGCGTGGCGCAAGTGACGGGGGCGCTGGCGAAGAACGAGGCCGTGACCGTTGCATATGACGCGCGCCAGTTCAACCCGGACGGCACCTTCTCGCCGAACATGGTGGTTTCGCCGCGAAACGAGACCTGCTTGAGCTGCCACGCGCAGCCGGGCTGGAAGAAACGTGGGGCGAACTTCGGCGCACGGACGGATGTGCATTTGCGCGCCGGCTTGCGCTGCGTGGACTGTCACGCGGCCGGGTCGCGCGCCTTTGACCCGCGCATCCAGGGCCGCGAGGTGCACCAGTTCGGCAAGGGCGACGACCCCGGCGGGCAGGTTCGGAACGATCTGGACAACACCATGCGCCAGTGCGCTGATTGCCACACCAGCGGTTACCTGGGGGCGCCGATTCCCGAGCACCGCGGCCTGCCGCCGCTGCACCTCGAGCTGCTGGCGTGTCAGGCGTGCCATATTCCCGAGCGGGTTGTGATGCCCATCCAGGTGCAGGCCAGCGACGTGTTCAACCCTGCGCCGCGGGTCGCGGTGGGCGGCAAGCAACTGTGGACCTTCTACGGCGTGGACGGGGAGTACCGCAATCACTACGGCTACCTCGAGATGATGGGCTACGACGACAAGCCCACCGAGACGTTTCGTCCGATCCTGACGCTGTATAAGGGCAAGATCTATCCGGTGAACCGCGTCCACTCGGCCTGGCCCGGCATCGAGGAGGATGGCAAGCCCGGTCTCGGGCAGCCGCTGATGGGCGATATCCGCAGGATGTGGCTGGCGCACCAGGCTGATCCGACCAAGTATCCGCGGCTGGCCGAGATCACGGACGACAATGCCGACGGCATGATCGAGGTCAACCGGCCGGAGGAGATTGACGCGCTGATCGCGTCGGTCACGGAGATGCTGCACGAGACGAACTGGCCTATGGAGGGCAAGCGGGTCGTGTGGGTCATGAACGAGCGCGTCTATAGCTCAGGCACCGAGTACCGTGAGATACCGAAGCACGAGTGGGAGGCCTCGCCCTACGGCAACGTCCACAAGTACAACCACGACGTGTACCCGGCCAAGGCGGCCCTGGGAGCGAATGGCTGCGGCGATTGTCACTCATCGCCGTCGCCGTTCTTCGACCAGCCGGTGCTGGCGCAGGCGTTCGGGACGGGTGACGGGCAGCCGCGCTGGAAGCCGAATTATGAGATCATGGGGATCGGGTCGGTCTGGGTGCGCGCGGGGGGCTTCCGCGAGCAGACCGTCAAGGCGCTCATGTACGTGTTCCTGGCGGCGCTGGTCGTGACGTGGTTGGCGGCGGCGTTGCGCGACGCCGCCGTGCGCAGCGGGACCCTGACGCCCGGGGTGGCCCGGTGGGGCGCGGGCGTGCTGCTGGTGGGCTGCGTTTTCGGAGGGCTCCTGGCGGCGCGTACGCCGGACCTGCTGGGCTACATGCTGGCAAGCCGCAGCGCGGTCGACGGGGCGCACTTCTGGATTGCCATCGCGATCATGCTGGCGGCGGTCGTCACGGCGTTGCGGCCGCGCGGCGACCTGCCGCGCGCGGCGTCGGCCGTGACCGGGCTGTTGTGGGTGGTTCTGCTGCTGACCGGCCTGTGCGGCGCGCTGATGCTCTTCCAGCTCAAACCGCTGCCCGGTTGGCTGCGCCTGGCGTACACGGCCTTTGATGTCGGGCTGGTTATCGTGCTGGTGTTGACGGTCGTGCTGCGGTTGCTGCGTCTGGCGGGCGCGACGCCGCCGAGCGCTGGGCGTGCGGCTGCGGGTTAATGGGCTGTGCGGCCTTTGAGTGCCAAGCGGCGCCGGTGAGCACTCGGCGGCCGCGGACCGGCCGATTCCGTGACGGTCAGAAGATCATGGCCGGGCGCCGGCGCTGAGCAGGCGGCGTGTTCCGGCGGGTGGCGGTTGTCAGCGGGGGATCTGAATGCCGAGTTGCGCCGTGGTGAACAGCGCTTCGCAGCGGACGCCGGCGGATTCTATCGCCTCCCGGCCGCCCTCCTGACGGTCGATCGTGACAATGACCGCTGTCACGGTCGCGCCGGCGTCGCGCAGCGTCTTGACGGCCTCGATGGCCTGCCCGCCGCTGGTGGCGATGTCCTCGACGAGGACGACGCGTTCGCCGGGGTTCAGGCGGCCCTCGATGAGCTTGCCGGTGCCATAGCCGGCCTTCTTGGAGTTGCGGACGATGACGAAGGGTTTGCCGGTTTCCAGGGCCGCGGCCGCCGCCAAGGCAATGCCGCCCAGTTCGGCGCCGGCGATGCGGTCGACGTCGGCGTCGATGAGGCGAGCAAACCGCCGGGCCAGCGCGCGCAGCAGGTCCGGCTGCGTCTCGAAGAGGTACTTATCCAGGTAATACTTGCTCTTGCGGCCGGAGCGCAGCGTGAAGTCGCCCTCCAGCAGGGCGGCTTCCTTGAGGGCCTGGGCAAGTTCGGCGTCGGTCATGGCTGGGGTTTCCTGGTGCGGGGTTTGACGGTCTTGCGGCGGACCGGCGGGGAATCGTCACGGCTGGTTGCGGCAGCTAAGTCCAGCAGCATGGTTACGTTATCGCGGCCCGATTGCAGCACGAGCTCGATCAGTGTGCCCATGGCGGCCAGGAAGCGCCGCAAGTCTTCCAGCCGCCGGGCGAATTCGCGGGCCTGCTCCCGATCGGCGGGCGGGGCGACCTTGCTGTACGGCGTCAGCATGCCGCAACAGCGGTCGATGGACTCGATGATGGGCTCGACTTCGCGGCGGCGGCGTTCGCGCACGATGGTTTCGAACATGTGCCAGACGTCGGTGTCGGCCTGGAAATACTCCTTGCGGTCACCGAGCTTGTGGATTCGGCGAACGAGGCCCCAGTCAACCAGGGCGCGCAGGTTCATGCTGGCGTTGCCGCGCGAGACATGGAGCTGGGCCATGACGTCATCGGTGCAGAGCGGTTCGCCGGTGACGAACAGCAGTGCATGGATCTCGGCCATGGTGCGGTTTATACCCCAGTATCCGCCCATTTCGCCCCAGCGGCGTACGAGCAGGTGTTGGCATTCTTCCAGCGTGCTCGGCATGACGGGCTCGCAAAGCTTTCAGAACTCTCGGAAAAGAAGATACTCGCCCGGCCGGTGATTGCAAGCCCCGGCGTCCGGGTGCCCGGCGGCGACGACGCACCGGCCATGGGTTGAACCGGGCGGGGCAGGCGTCATAATGCGGGCACGGACGGGCCGCGATGAGCTGTCGGGCTGGTGCGGCCGGCCGGCGGCGATGCAAACAAGTCTGAAGGGAGCGACCGATGGAACGTGGCAGATGGACAGTGCTCGGATTGGTGGCTTTGCTGGTGGGGTTGAGCGGCTGCAGCGGGATCACGATCACCTTCAAGATCGAGGACGTGATCAATGACGGCGGGCGTGGTGACAGGTTTAAGGAAATGCTGGACGTGGATATCGTGTGCCTGTCGAGCAAGGACATTGAGCGTTTCCCTGAACTGGCGGAGGGCACGCTGAACTCCCGCGAGTGGTTCAGCGCCCGCGACGCACGCGAGCAGAAATACCGGGCCCTCGACGGCCAGATCTACGCGCTGCGCAGCGGCGAGGCCGGCTCCTACGATCTGCTCAAGGGTCCGGCCCTGGTCTCGGCGGCCAACACCGGTAAGCGCGAGGTGGTGGTGCGTGAATTGAAGCCGCCGCGGAAGATTCTGGGTGAGTCGGCCATTGTCGTCTTTGGCCGGTTTCACGACGGCACCGGTCGTCTGCTGGGGGCGCAGCCGGTGCTGATTCGTCCGCTGCCGCGCTCGGGTCGTATTGCCATCGGCGTGGGTCGCACGCAAATGACGCTGCTGAAGGCCGAATGACGCGGGGAGTTGCGCTGACGGTTCACGATGAGTCGGCGGCGGGGGAGTGTGTTGTAGCGCGACGAACGTGGTAGAATACGGGTGACACGTGCCGGGCCGGTTTGCCAAGACGGGCGGCCTTCCGCTGCCCCGATGAGACACGATTATGAAATTCTGGCCGGAAGTCCATTGGTCGGAAGGGCAGTTTCTGCGGCCGCACCATCTGCAGGCGGCGTACCGGCAGGCCGAGACCTTGCAGGCGGCGGCACTGCGCGGGCTGTGCCCCTACGACTGGGGTTTCGTCGCCCTCGATCTGGCGGAGGAGGCCATCCAGAACGGTGAGTTGGAGATTCGGGCCTGCGAGCTGCGCCTGAGCGACGGCAGCCACATCAAGGTCCCAGAGAACTGCACGATCCCCGCGCGCGAGTTCAAGCAGAAGCTGGAGCAGGCGGCCGGACCGCTGGATGTGTACGTGGGTGTTCCGGAAGTTCAGGCCGTGCGCGCCAACGTGCAGGCGCCCGGTGAGGATGTTGAGGGCCGGCCCGTCCGCTACACGATCGATCTGACCGAGCGGTACGACGAGAACACGGGTGAGAATCCGCAGCCGGTTGAAGTGCGGCGGATGCGGGGGGCGGTTTTCGTGGGGGCTGAGGATCGGGCCGGCTACACTTGCGTGCGGCTGGGACGGCTGGAGCGGTCTGCCGCCGGACCGAAGCTGGTGCGGGAAGTGTTACCGCCGCTGCTGCGGCTGCAGGCCTGGCCGGCGTTGTGTGCCGAGGTCGAACGGCTGTGGCACGACATTCGCGACCGCATGGAGCAACTGGGCGCCGACGCCGCCGCCCGCGGGCTCACCTTCGCGACGGCCTCAGCGGGTGATCTGGAGCAACTGCTGAAGCTACTGGCGCTTAATGAACTGGCGGCCCAGTTCGGCGTGTTGGCGAGTTCGCCGGAGCTGCACCCGCACGCGCTGTACGTGGCCTTGTGCACCGGCGTCGGCAAGGTGGCGTTGTGGGACGACACGCGCCGGCTGGGCGAGCTGCCCGAGTATGACCACGGTGATTGCGGGCCGGCCTTGTACGAGCTTAGCGACCGGCTGCGCACGCTGGTGGATCGCATGATCCCGCGGGATTACGAGGAGCGGCTGTTCGAGGTGCGCGAGGGCGGCTACGTGGTTGACCTGGACTACGAGTGGCTGACGCCCAACCATGAGTTGTTCCTGGGGATTCGCGGTCCCAAGCAGTTGCAGGAGGTGGAGCAACTGCTGGGCGGGTTGAATTTCAAGATCGCCTCGCCGCGCGACGTAAAGGCGTTGTTCGAGGGCCGCTTACGGGGTTTGGAGCGGCAGTACGCTGGGCCGGTGCCGGGTCTGCCGCAGAGTCACGATCAGTTCTACTTCCGGATATCGCGCACGCCGCCCTACTGGGCCAATTGCGAGCGTGATCGTGGTATCGCGATTCGGATGCCGCCGCAGGACATGCCCAAGCTGGGTGCGTTGCGGCTGTCGTTGTTTGTGAAGCGCCTGAAGGGATAAGCGGGAGGATTGGGCTTGGAGTCCAAGGCGACGGTATATGACCTGGCGGTACAGGTGGTGCTGTACCTGGTGGCGTTTCAGCGGCGCGTGGCGGAGGGCGAGTCGCCGACGTACGACGACACGTGCCGCGAGGTGCTGCGGCTGCTGAAGGACCTGGACGAGCAGAGTCACCGGACCGAGGGGCTGCACGACCACTGGGTGGCGGCGCGCGTGCCGCTGGTGTACCTGGTGGACGAGGTGATGATCCTGAACTGCCCCTGGGAGCACCGCAACGAGTGGGCCAACAACTGCCTGGAGGTCGCCCTGCTGGGGCACCCACAGGCGCTGGGCGGCGAGAACTTCTACACTGAGTGTGAGGAAGCGCTGCGCGAGCTGGAAGTGGCGGAGCGGCACGAGCGGCGCGACTACGCGGCGCGCGTCGAGTTGATGATGGTGTATTACGTGGCGCTGCAGATGGGCTTCAAGGGTCGCTATGCGCTCGACCTGGACGCCTGGCGCGAGTTCAAGGCCCATCTCTTCTCGAAATTGCCGTCTTACGCGCAAACGCGCACCAAGCAGCTTTTCCCCGAGACTGACCAGCACACCGTGCTGCTGGATCCCAACTACGAGCCCGTGACGCGCCTGCTCTACGTGTTCCTGGCGTTTCTCTTCATCGTGGCGCTCTACTTCGGGGCGACCTGGGGTTACTGGAGCGACCTGACATCCGATCTGGCCGGCCATGTCAAAACGGTGGGCGCGGTGCCCGCGGCGGTCGGCGGGGAAGCTGCTCGCGAGCCGGCGGCGGAACCAGACGCGGCTGGGGCCGGTCGGGGCGGCGCAAACTAGGAAATCGGCAAGGCCAGGGCCCAGAGGCGGCGCCGGAGGCAGATAAGATGGCCGAACGCAGCTTGAACGCAGTATTGATGAAATTCTTCAACCTGCCGCCGGCTCTGCGCATGATCCTGGCGGTGGCCGGGTTCGGCTCGCTGGCATCCATCATGTTTTTCCTGACGCGCGGCTTTTTCCAGACGCGTTCGGGGAAGATATGGATTCTGGTGATCCTGCTGGGCGGCGCGGCGGTCTTTGGGCTCGTCTATCTCATTGTGCGTCTGTTCCGTGGCCGGCGCTCCTCGCAGCTCAGCGGCGCGCTGGAATCGCAGGGGCCGACGCGTGGTGACATCGCCGAGCAGGAGCGGCTGTATCGCGAGAAGTTCGCCGGCAAGCTGAACGACCTGCGTGCGAACGGGCTGTCCGTGTATCGGCTGCCGTGGTTCGTGCTGATGGGTGAGCCCGGCTGCGGCAAGACGGCCAGCCTGATTCACTCAGGGCTGGATTTCCCGCTGGGCAAGGACGAGGTGCCCGGCTTCGGCGGCACGCGCAACTACAACTGGTGGTTCACGAACGACGCCGTTGTGCTCGATACGGCGGGGCGCATCGCCTTCCAGGAAGAGGGCACGACTGATCGCGTCGAGTGGGAATATTTCCTGACGCTGATGAAACGCCACCGCCCGCGCTGCCCGCTGAACGGGGTGATCCTGGCGTTGCCGGCCGACAAGCTGCTGCGCGACTCGGTGGAGGAGCGCGCCCAGAAGGCCACCGTGCTGCGGGAGCGGCTGCGGCAGATCCACCAGGCGCTGGGCGTGCGTTTCCCGACGTTCGTGCTGGTGACCAAGATGGACCTCGTGGGGGGCTTCAGCGAGTTCTTCGAGGACGTCCGCGTCGACCTGCAGCAGCGCAACCAGATGTTCGGCTGGTCGCGCCCGGGCGAGTTCGAGCAGGCTTTCGACACGGCCGAGTTCCTGCCGGCGTTCGACGACGTGCACCATCGACTGCGCGACTGGTCGATGCGCTATCTCCAGCGCAAGGCCGCCGATCCGGAGCTTGGCCTGGTAGTGACGTTCCCGGAGGCCTTTCACGAACTGCGCGGCCCGCTGAACGATTACATCAGCACCGTCTTCCAGAAAAGCCCGCTGCTCGAGCCGCCCTTCTTCCGGGGCTTCTACTTCACTTCCGCCATGCAGGAAGGCGCGCCGATCTTCGACGTGTTCACGCGCGCGCACCCGGGGCTGACGCTGCCGGAACGCGCGGTGCGCGCCGTCGATTCAAAGGCTTTCTTCATACACGACTTCTATGAACGCAAGGTCTTTGCCGAGAAAGGGTTGGTGTTCCGGTCGGCCCAGCACGTGACGCTCAACCGGCGCATGCGGCGACTGGTGTGGGTCGGTTCGGCCGCCATGCTAGTCCTGATGCTGGCGCTGTTCGGCTTCGGTTACTTCGGCGTGAGCGACCTGGTGACGCAGCCCCAGGCTGATTGTGAACAGGCGGTCAAGAGCATCGGCCAGGCGCGGACGGGTGCGCCGACGTACACCCGGCTGGCTGAGAACCTCGACTTGGCCGAGCGCCTGCAGCAACACTACGAAGCGTACGACCGGCCCTGGACCGGCTTACGGGCCCGCTCGCTGTACATCGGCGCGAATATAGCGCAGCCGCGCGACGCCGTCCGGAATATTCACGCGCGCTTCGTGTTGGAGACGATCCTCCGCCCGGTCATCCAGGAAGCTGAGCTGCAGCTTGGCTCCGTGGATGAGTTGGGCCGCTCGCCGGAGCAGTACCTGGCGGCCCTCGAAACCTACGCCGGCTGGTACGGCGAGCTGGTGGGTCAGCCGCGCGGCTGGCTGGATCAGGAGCAGGTGGGCCAGCGCGTTACCGAGGTTAAGGCACTGTTGACGTTTCTAAGCACCGGCGACGACACCCAGCAGCGCGCGCTCCGGCAGATTAATGCCGCGTTGGAGTCACCGGCGGGCGGGCGACGCCAGTTTGCCCGTCACGTCCTGGACAACACGCTGGGCCTCGAAGCGAACGCCATGACGGCCGTCCTGACAGCCGCCATTCAGCATCTGACAGACCGCTGGATGCCGCTGACGCGGCTGGTGCCCGTGCCGCAGGACGATTTCCTGCGCTACTGGTCAGACCTGGCGGCGCACCTGGGCGCCGTGCGGACCCATTACACCGAGATTCTGGCACTGGCAGGCGCTTTCCGACAGGCGGACGAGTTCGATAGCGCTGCCGAGCGCTTCATGACTCTGACTGAGGGCGCGGAGTACCTGGGCCGCGCGACCACGCCGCCCAAGCCGGGGACAGTGGCGCGCGCGATGTTCGATTTGCGAGCGTTCCTGAGTGAACGCGAAGTGCCGCAGACGGAAGCTCGGCGGATTCGGCGCTTCGCGGACCAACTGGCCTGGATGGCCGGCCGCTGGGAGGCCGAGTTCGGACGGGTGCGGACGGCCCTGACCGCCGGATCACCGAGCGAACAGGAACGTCCGCAGCGCATCGTGTTTGAGGCTGTGGACGAGGCCCGCCGCCAACTGCACGCGCGCTACCAGACCAGCTTGCAGGAGCTGCGCGCGCAGTTGCAGGTTCCGGCTGAGCTGGAGCCCGCCGACTTCTACGAGCAGACCACGCGGTTGCTTACGCTGGTGGAGCAGCGCGCGGCCCTGCCGACGCTCGATGAGCAGCGGGCGGCGATCCGGCTGGCGGAACACCCGTTCGGGCGTTACGGCGAACTCGTCACGTACCTCACTGAGCTCCGCGGCATTGTGGACGCGGCGGGCACGGGTGATTTCCTTGATGATTTGCGGCGTTGGCCGGAGCTGTTGTCCACAGGGGGTACGGCGCTGCCGACGTCGCAGGCGTTGCGGACCTGGTTCGAGGGTGCCGGCGCGGGCAGGTCGCCGGGTGAGGAGGCGATCCGGCAATGGTCCGGGTTGGCAGAGCACCCGTTCTGGCGCGCGGCCGACCTGTATGGTCTGGCTGAGAGCATATGGCGGGGACATCAGCAGCGGACGGTCGGAACGCTACTGGAGCGGATGGAGGCGCGCTGTGCCGAGGTTGCGGGTGCGCGGGACTTGCCGGGGTTGGCGCGGCTGATGCCGGGATTCGACCAGCCGTCGGACGCCTTGCCGTTTGAGCGCCACGTGTCAGCAGCCGTTGTTGAGAAACCGCGCGAGGTCCTGCGGCAGCCCGAGCCGGTGAGGGAGAAGCAGGAGGAGGACGAGGACGATTGGCGCCAGTGGCGCCGCCAGCCGGCGGCGGCCCCGGCCGAGCGCGCCGCGGAGGTCACGCCTACACCGAGCGCGCCCGCGCCGACCGAGCAGTCGGCCGAGCGGCCGCCGCTGGTGCAATATCACACCCGCGCTTTGCTGCACGAAACGGCCAAGGCGTACGGGGCGGTCTGCGCGACGCTGGGGGCGCATGGACAGCGCGGACAGCGCCTGCGGGGCGCCCTGGATACGGCGGCCAACGCCTATTTTGATCGCTACTTCCTGGATTGGAACGCCGCCTACGACGACTACCTAGTGTTGCTCGACGCGACGACGCTGGGGTTCCTAGACAAGTGTCGCGCCGGCACGTTGGATTGGCCGGCGTTTCAGCAGGAGTTGAGCCGAACCGGGCGGGACATGACGGTGGAGTTCGCATCACGGCTGGAAGCGCTGGTGCGCGAGGTCGTGCTCTATCACGAGGTCTTTGAAGATGAAGGCCTGTACCGACACATCGAAGGGCGGCTCCAGAGCCTGGGCGTGCGGAATGACCTGCGCAGCCGGCTGGACGACTTTGGACGGGCGGCGGATCAGCTCATGCGTCGTCGTATTGATCCGGTGAGCGCGCTGAGCGATTCCGTGGCGGAGGCGTGGCAGGGGTATTTGCGGCACATTGAGCGGACCGGGGCGGATCCCAAGGGGGCCGCCGCGCCGCCCAGCCGGGCAGCGCTTGAGACGGCCCTGACCGAGATGATTGCGTGGCGCCGCATGCAGCCGGCGGACGTGCGGCTGTTCGCGCCGCTGCTGGATCTTGCCGCACATGGCGAGGTGCTGTTGCGCCACCACCTCGAACGGGAGTTGGTCAGGCTGGCGGCCGACCGTCGCGGCCGGTACCCGCTTCTCGCGGACGCGCACGACCAGGATCCCGCCGGTCAGCGCCTGGCCCGGCTGGCCGAGAGCGCCCTGCCGGTCGGCGACCTGCTCGCCTTCCTGCGCTCCGCGGCGCGGTATCGGACCGATTACGGCACGCTGCTGACAGCCCTGCGGCGCGGCGATGCCGACCCATACGTCACAATGCTGGATCATTGCGCGGCGTGGGTCCAGTTCCTGTACGGTGATCAGCTCGGACGGTTGCGCGAGGAGGAACCGGCGCCGTTGCGTGTGAAGTGGGCGATCGCGCGGCGCGAAGGTACGACCAGCGCCGGCAATTTCTATAACCGGCTGACGATCACGCTCCCGCTGCTATCAAAGACCGGTTACGACCCGGTTGGTCCGGTGGACGAGGAAGCGCGCAGTGGCCGGCTGGGGTCGCTACCGCCAAGCGCCACGGAGGCCCTGGCTGACCGGGACTACGACTACCGCTGGAGCCTGGTGAAGCGCTCGGGCCAGGATTACCTGCCGCCGGCCGTGCGCGTCTGGGACAAGAACCCGCAGCTTGCGGGACCGGAGCAGGTACGGGCGGCGTGGCAGTTGCCAGGCAACCCCTGGTCGCTACTGCTTTTGGTCGGTGCTGATCCGGCCAACCGGCTCAGCGGCGGCGAATGGGTTATCCCCGTCATGATGAAGTTTGGCGACGAGACGATCGGCTTTGATATTGCGGTTCGTTTCGAGCGGCCGTTCCCGGGACCGATTGAGCCGGCACCCGATCCCGGCCCGCCGCCCGCGATGGAGGCGGCCCAGAAGTACATGTCCCCGGTGGCAGGCGGATAAGCGTCTGTGGCGTGTCGGTGGCGTGAGCACGCGGCTGCCGGCCAGGGTTGAGGCGCGACGATGAGTCGAATGGCGCGGTTTCTGGGACGGCTATTCTCGGGGCAGTCCGAGACCGGCGAGTTGCTGCTGCGTGCCTACGGCAAGCTGCCGATGTACGCGGAATACCGCCGACTGGAGGTTTCGCCGGGAACCGCCACGACTTTCTCGCAATGGCTTGATGATGGGCGCCTGGCGTGGATTAAGGCGACCGTGGACGGCGTGCGTGGGGCGCCGCGCGGGGCCCGCGTGGTCCTGCAATGGCCCGACAGCCGCGAATGCGTGGTAGCGAACATCTGGGATAGCCGCGACAGCCTGGGGCGCTCGTTCCCGTTTGCGTTCTTCGTAGTCTGCCCGGGCGAGTGGCTCGGCAAGGACTGGGCCCAACGCTGGGTCACGTGCGCGACGATTCACAAGCAGTTGGACGAGGCGCACACACGCCTGGGGGCGCTTGGCATGGGCGGCGACTTCTACCGGGTGTATCGACAGCAGGCCATCCTGGCGAATGTTTCCGACCTCGAGCAGCGCGTGGAGGCGCTGCGCCGCGCGGCCGACGGATTCGACCTGGCGGAGTGGTTCGCCGCGGCGGAGTTGGCGGGGCAATCAGCCGGAACGTGGTTTGCTGGCGTGGCCCGGCGGGCCGGTCAATGGCGTTCCGGGGCGGCGGCGCTGGCTGAGTTGGGAGTGAGCGTCCCGCTGGCCGCTGGCTTCTCCCCTGAGGCTCAGGGCGTGCTGTGGTTGGACTGGCTCGCGGCGCTGGCCGGGCCGGCTGCCCGGCCGCCGTCGTTAATCGGGCCGGGCGCTGACGCCGCCGGGGCGGCACGCCTGCATGTCATCTTTCGCCCCCCGCTGCCGGGCGATTTCCAACTGCTCACCGAGGACGCCGCCGGCTACGGCTACGTTGATCATCTGACAAACGGGCCGAATGCCGGGACGGACGCGGCCGCCGGGATCGGCGTCGCCGCGCCGGCCGGCAGCCTGCAGGACGCTTTGACGCGGCTGACGGCGCGCTGAGCCTGCGGGGTGGCGCGCGCCGTGTGCAATTGGCGCAGATAGGGGGCCGATAAGCTCGGCAGGTTGTCAGGTTCAGCGTCTTTGCGTCGCGGCGGACGGCGACCTATCATGCCCCCTTTACTCACGCAGGAGACCGAGAATGGCAGGCGATGCCGCCCTGATGGACAAACTGACCGCTCTGTGCAAACGCCGGGGGTTCATCTACCAATCCAGCGAGATTTATGGCGGCATCGGCGGATTTTGGGATTACGGTCCGCTGGGCGTCGAGCTGAAGCGGAACATCAAGGACGCCTGGTGGCGGGACATGGTCACCAACCCGCCAAACGGGGCAAACGGGCATGAGATCAGCATGGTCGGGCTGGATTGTGCGATCATCATGAACCCGAAGGTGTGGGAGGCCAGCGGGCACGCGTCCGGGTTCGCTGATCCACTGGTAGACTGCAAGGCATGCAAGAGCCGGTTCCGAGCCGACCAACTGCAGGCTATCGTGTTGACCTTCCCGCGCGCGGACTTGCACGTACTGGTCTGCGGCTCCGGCAGCGCGCGAGAGATAATGGCTGCGAACGCCAAGAAGGTCGAGAAGATCAAAAAGACGCATGGTAACCCGGTCTCGACCAGTGGCGTCGTGTGCTATCAGGACCTGAAGCCCGAGGGCCGCAAAGAGTACGTCTGCCCGGAGTGCGGTGAACGTGGGCAGATGACTGAGCCGCGCCAGTTCAACCTGATGTTCGAGACGTTCGTCGGGGCGCTGCAGGACGCGTCGGCGAAGGCCTACCTGCGGCCGGAGACGGCCCAGGGCATCTTCGTGAACTACCAGAACGTGCTGGACACGTCGCGGGTGAAGGTGCCGTTCGGCATCGCGCAGGTCGGCAAGTCGTTCCGCAACGAGATCAACCCACGCAACTACACCTTCCGCTCGCGCGAGTTCGAGCAGATGGAGATCGAGTTCTTCTGCCACGATCAGGACGCGATGGCCTGGTACGAGTTCTGGCGGACCGTGCGCTATGACTGGTACGTCAAGCTGGGGCTGCATAGCGCGAAGCTGCGCCTGCGCGACCAGACTGATGAGGAGCTGGCGCACTACTCCAAGGCCTGTGCGGACATCGAATACCTGTTCCCGTTCTCGGACGAGTTCCAGGAGCTGGAGGGCGTGGCGCATCGCGGCTGCTTCGACCTCTCGCAGCACCAGAAGTTCAGCGGCAAGGACCTGAGCTACTTCGACGATGAGGCCTGGGAGCGCGACAAGGCGAACTTTCCCGCCGACCAGCACAAGGAAATCAAGAACAAGCCCCCCTACCGCTTCCTGCCGACCGTGATTGAGCCGTCCGCCGGGGCCGACCGGGCCACGTTGGCATTCCTGTGCGAGGCGTACACGGAAGACCAGGCGCCCGATGAGAAGGGCCAGATGCAGCAGCGCGTGGTCATGAAGTTTCACCCGCGCCTGGCGCCGATCAAGGTGGCCGTGTTCCCGCTCGTGAACAAGGAGGGCATGCCGGAAATCGCGGAGCAGATCTACCGCGGCGCCAAGACGCGCATGACCGCTTTCTTCGACGTCAAGGGCGCCATCGGGCGGCGTTACCGGCGGCAGGACGAGATCGGCACGCCCTTCTGCGTCACCGTGGATGGGCAGACGCTGCAGGACGGGACCGTCACAATACGCGACCGCGACACGCTCGAGCAGTCGCGCGTGTCCAAAGAGCACGTGGTGACTTGGCTGCAGGATAAGCTGGCGGAGCGGTAAGTCGGCAACTCACGGGGCGATGTAGCGATCGAAACCGGGCGTCTTGTTGATGACGGGCGCGCTGCGGTCGCCGGTAATCCACATTGCTTCCACTTCCGGTGCGTCGGGCTCAGCCAGGAGCGCTTGGCCCTCGGCCACGGTCAGCACGCTGAAGACGGTTGCCCAGGCGTCGGCGGTGGCGCCGTCCTCGGCGACTACCGTCACACTGGGTGACTCCCGGGCCGGCCAGCCGCTGCGCGGATCAACAATGTGTGAGTAACGCTGTCCGTCAATCTCGTGGAAACGCTGCTGGACGCCCGAGGTCGCCACGGCCGCGTCCATGAGCAGTAACTCCATGATCAGCCCGTCGCGGAATGGGTGGTGCACGCCGATGCGCCACTGCGTCCCGTCGGCCCGCGGCCCGAAGGTGACGATGTCACCGCCGACGTCCACGAGGCCGCTACTCGCGCCGGCGGAACCCATGGCCGCCGCGGCGAGGTCCAGTGCGAAGCCCTTGGCGATCCCGCCGAGATCGACCTGCACGCCGGCGGCGGCGATAGTGACCGTGCGCGTTTCCGGATCAAGCCGGACCTGCTGCCAGCCGACGCGCCGGCGCACCTCGGCCAACTCCGCGTCCGTCGGCAGGCGCTGCTGCCGGCCGGCTTGCTTCCAGAGGCTAACCAATGGCCGGCAGGTGATGTCGAAGGCGCCGCGGCTGCGCTCGGCCACGGTCAAGGCTTGCGCCAGGCACGTGCAAGTCTCGGGTGATACGACCAAGCTGCCACCGGCGGGGAGCTGGTTGAGCCGGCCGATTTCGCTGTCGGCCACGTAGTCGCTCATCAGGCGGTTGACGTCCGCGAGGCGCGCATACGCGGCCTCGACGGCGGCCCGCGCCGTAGCCTCATCTGCTGCCAGGGCCGTAACGGCGGCAAGCGTGCCCATCACTTCGCGCGAATATTTCACGCGGTGCAGTTCGCCGGCCGGCGCCGGTTGCGAGGTGTTCGCCGAACGCTCGCAGCCGGACAGGGTTGCGGCGAGCATCAAGAGTGCCGCAAGTCCGAGCGATAATCCCCGCCGCGCGGCGGCGCGTGTGCCAAAGCCGCGCGGGCCGCCCATAAGCGGCGTGCTAGTCGCGATTTCCCGCCATCTGTTGCTCATACCACTTGACCGTGCGCGGCACACCCTCTTCATACGTCACGCTCGGCTGCCAGCCGAGCACCTGCCGCGCCTTCTGCGTCGCGAAGAACGAGCGGCGGCCCATCAGCCAGACGGCGTAGCGCGTGACGAAGGGCGGCTTTTGCCAACGGAACATGTGTCCGAGACACTCCAGCAGGAAGCCCGCGTTGTAAGCGACGCGGTAGGGCACGTGGCGCTTCACGGGCGGCGCGTTGCACGTCCGGGCCAGCAGGTCGAAATACGCCTGCTGCGTAATCTCGCCGTCATTGCTGATGTTGAAGGCTTCGCCGCGCGCGGCCGGGGCGGTCGCCGCCAGCAGGGCCGCCTCGGCCACATTGCCGGCATAAACGACGTTCAGCCGGTTGTCGCCCCGGCCGAGTATCTTGGCCTGGCCGGCTTTGAGCATGCGATACAGGCGGGCAATGGTGGTGCGGTCGCGCTCACCGTAGATCCAAGCCGGGCGGATGATTGCGACCTCGATGCGGCCGGCGCGGTGCGCCTCCCAGGCCAGCTCCTCGGCGGCCACCTTGGACTTGCTGTAGTAGGCCCAGCGGTACAGCCCGTAGGCCGTCGGCCAGGTCTCGTCGATTGTCGCGTCGTCGGTGTAGTAGCCGTAGACACTGATCGAGCTGATGTGCACCAGGCGCCGCACGCCCGCCGCGGTGGCGGCGGCGATGACGTTGCGCGTTCCCTCGATCGTCACGCGCTGGAACTCGTCCCAGGGGCCCCAGTCCCCCACCTTGGCGGCGGAGTGAAAGACCGCATCCGCGCCCCTGCAGGCCCGCTGCAATGACGCCGGGTCGGTGATATCGCCCGCGGCGAACTCCACGCCCTGCGTCTCAAGCCACGTGCGATCAGCACCCGGCCGCACCAGCACCCGCACCGGCAGGTTGCGACGCCGCAGTTGCTCGACAACGTGACTGCCGAGCAGCCCCGTGGCTCCGGTCACCAGGTTCATGGGTGTAGTCCTGTCTGGTCGGGCCGACGTTTCGGCCGGCTCTCACAACACATCGGCCGGCGTCCTAGCGCGGCCGGCGCAACATGGCCAGCGCGTGGTCGGCGATCTGCGCGGGGCTTACGCCGCAGTACTCAAGCTCTTCGGCCTCGGTGCGCGTGGACTTGGGCACGCGCTCACAGCACAGCGTGTGAACCTCGAGATCTCCACTGCGGGCGGCGATTTCAGCCACGGCGGCGCCCAGCCCACCGGCGTAGTTGTCCTCCACGACGAGCGCCCGGCGGCCGGCCCGACGCAGGGCATCGGCCAGCGGCTCGGCGTTAATCGGGAAGCTGTAGGCGTCGATGAGCGTGGCGTGGATGTTCTGCCGCCCCAGCAACTCGCGCACCGTGTGGCCCAGATGGACCAGGTAGCCGGCCGTGACGATCGCAATATCGGCGCCGGTCGCGAGTACGTGCATCCCACCCGGCTCGAAGGTCGTGTCCGGCTTGTACAGCAGCGGCACCGCCGGACGGTGCGTGCGCATGTAACACATGCCTTGGTGAGCGAGCATCAGGCGCGTGCAGTGATAGGCGGCGACGGCATCCGCCGGCTGGTAGACCCAGCACAGCGGGTTCTCGCGATCGTCGCCACGCACACCCGCGAAGGCCCGGAAGAAGGCCATGTCGGCTAGGGCCATCTGGCTGGGGCCGTCGGAGCAGGGTGTGACGCCAGCGTGCGAGCCGACGATCTTGATATTCGCACGCGAGATGTTCGCCAGCTCGACTTGGTCGTACGCCCTGGCGATGAACTTGGCGAACGAATTGACAAAGGGGATGAAGCCGGCGGCCGCCAGCCCAGCCGCGACCGACACCATGTTCTGCTCGGCAATCTTGCACTCGAAGAAGCGCTCCGAATGGGCGGCCCCGAAGATCTCGGCGAACGTCGAGTTGCTGACGTCGCCATCGAGCGCCACCACGTGCGGCAGCAGGTCGCCGGCCACCTTGAGCGTCGCCCCGTACGCCTGCCGGGTCGCCAGCTTGCCCTTGTCCAGCGCTGCTTTCAGGCCGCCAGCAGTCATAGTATCCTCGAACGGCGGCCAGTCCGCCGAACGCGGGTCGGGCCGGGCGACGGGTTTGGCCGGCAGTGCCGGCGGCTGCGGCGGACTTCCAAGCTCGGCCGTATCGCTGGCGCCGGCCGCCCGATCAAGGCTCGCAAAGGCAGCATCCAAGTCCTTTGGATTCAACGGCTTACCGTGCCAGTTGCCATTGAGCAGCGCGTCCACCCCCCAGCCCTTCACGGTTCGCGCGACGATGGCCAACGGCTGCTTGGCCTGGCCCATCCGGGCCAGGGCAGCCTCGATCTGGCCGGCGTCGTGACCTTCGATCTCGACCACTTCGCAGCCAAAGGCCCGCAGTTTCGCCGCCAACCGCTCGGGGGATTGCTGCAGCGAGACGGCGGCGGCCTGCCCGTGGCCGTTGGCATTGAAAATCATGCAGACGTCGGTGAGCTGCCGTTCCACGACGAAATCGACGGCTTCCCAGATTTGCCCCTCGCGCGACTCGCCGTCGCCCACAATCGCGTAAATCCTGCGTCCGGAGCCGTCCAGGCGGGCCGCCAGCCCCAGGCCGGCCGCCACGCTGAGCCCTTGCCCGAGGCTGCCGGTCGCGGCGTCGAAGAACGGGAAGCCCTCTGCCGGGTTGGGGTGGCCGTCCAGAACGCTGTCGCGTGCCCGCAAGTCGTCCAGGTCCGCCAGCCGCAGCTTTCGTGCGCCATCATGATCGCGGCCCACCGCCCCACCAAGATCAGCATAAGCGGCGTACACAATCGGCACCGCATGACCTTCCGATAATACCAGCCGATCGCCGGCCGGGTGCCAGGGGGTGGCCGGGTCGTAGCGCATCTGGCGATACATCAGGACGGTCGTCAGGTGTGCCAGTGAGAGGGCACTGGAAGGGTGGCCGGAGCCGGCGGCAGTCGTCATCTGGACGGCCAGCTTGCCAAGCTCGGCCGCCTTACGCTGGATCGCTTGGGTAGGCGGCATGAACAGTATCTCCGCGGGCCGCATTTCGGCCGTCTCGCTCGAGGAAGGGCGTACTTTATCGACGGCTGTCCGGGCCGGCAAGGATACCGACCGCCACGCGCGCGTTTTCGGCAGCCAGCGCAGGCATTCTGCAATGCCGCTGGCGGCGCTATTGGCGCAGACGCATGGTTCGCGCATACTAAGTGGTCTACGCTGTTTGACGACGTTTGACCCAGCCGGCCCAGCAGTGCCGGTGAGCGCGTGATAGAGCCATGCATTACCCTCATCGAATCAGCAAGATCAAGCGTAAACGCAAGAGCGGCTTTCGGGCCCGCATGCGGACCAGCAACGGCCGCAAGCTCATCAACCGCCGGCGGCGGCTGGGGCGCCGTGTAAGTGCGTGAGGCATCCCGCCGGACACCCGGCTTGCTGGCCCGACGCTGCCGGCGGCGCCGAGCGCCCGAGATCATGGGTGTGTTGCGCCTGTAGCTCAACTGGACAGAGCATCGGTCTTCGGAACCGAGGGTTGGGGGTTCGAATCCCTCCGGGCGCGCTTGTAAGTCTTCTTCCCGAAACGAGATAGGGCGGCCGGGCCAGCGGGCAGGCTGCGTGTGTAACTCGTTTTGTTGCGCCGGGTGGGGTCTTCCGGGAGAGCGGCGCCGCGGCGCGGCGGGCGCAGAACGAAGGCCGGGAATCCCGCGGACATGACTCCCGGCCTGGTGAATGGGTCTACCGCCGGCCCGGCATTGCTCACCGGGGAGCAGAAGGAGACCCAAATCATTCTGTGCTTACTCTATCCTAGCACTCACGCGGGCTTCCGCAAGCAGCGTGAGACTGTGATCGGTACGGGCGGCCGTTCCTGAGTCGTGCGGCCCCAGGGCCGAACATCAGTAGATGTGCGTGCTTTCCGTCTCCATGACAGGCGTCTTGATCTGATCACTAAGCAAGCTGACGTGGAAGCGGCTATCGCCCTCCTTGGTGCCTTTGATCGTCACGGTGAAGACCGCCTGGGCCTTCGGCGCGAGTGTCGCCAGAGGGGCGAACTTGACCGTCCGGCCGTCCAGCTTGCCCGCAGTGGCGCCACCAGCCCTGACGAACTCATGTTCGTCGGGCAGCGTGCATTCTACCAGGATGCCCGTGCCGATCGCGGTGCCCTGGTTCGTCACAGTAATGGTGTACGTGACTTGGCCGCCGATCTCGATCGGATCGGGGTCGTCCACGCACTCCAGCAGAATCGCCGGGATGCCCTTGACCATGAACTCGCACGAAGCTTGCGCCTCGGCACAGTAGGTGACTTTGGCCACGTTGCGCACGGTGGTGATCTGATTGCAGCGTGCCTTGATCTGCAGGGTGCGGCTTTGGCCCGCGGCCAGGGTGCCGAGGCGCCAGATGATGTTGTTGCCCTCGCGCTGCCCGCCGTGGTCGGCGCTGTGGAACTCCACGCCGGTGGGGAGGTTGTCGGTGACCACCACGTTGAGCGCCGGTCCCGTGCCGCGATTGGTTACAGTGAGCTCAAAAGTGGCATCGCGGCCGACGTAGCGCAGGTCGGGGCATTTCTTGACTAGTTCGATGTGCGGTGCGCCGTCCGTGGCTGTGCTGGGCGGCGCGGCCTCATCGGTCTGTGCCGCACACAGCAGGCCTGTGAATAGTGCGATAGTTACCGTAGCCAGAACGCCGTGAAGTTTCATGAGAAGGTCCTCCTATTCGTGGATGAAAGCTGACATGGTACTGCCCGTCACAGGACCGCGCGTCGCACCCGGGCAAGCCAATGCCAAGCCCGGTCCGCACCGGACCCAATCCGCCCGGGCGGAACTTGTCGGCGCGCGGCGTTGATCAGTAAACCTGCGTGCTCTCCGTCTCCTCGACGGAACTGGTGGTCTGGTCGCTATTCATGCTGACTTTGAAGCGCGCGTCGCCCTCCATTACGCCCTTGGCCACCACTTGGTACAGCGCCTTGGCCTTTGGCGCCAGCGATGCCAGCGGCCCGAAGCGGACCGTCTTGCCCGCCGCGCTGACCGGTGCGGGCCCGGTGGCCGATACATACTGCAGCTCTTCCGGCAGCGTGCAGTCAATCGTGATGTTGGTGCTCGCCGCGGAGCCCTGATTGGTCACCTCGATTGTATAAGTGACATTGCCGCCGATCTCGATCGGATCGGGATGATCGACCACTTCCAGCAGGATGGCCGGAATACCCTGGACATGCAGAGTCGCGGCCGCCGAGCCGCGGGCACAATACGCCTGCGCCATGGCGGTGTTCCGCAGTGTGCCGATCTCATTGGGCTTAATGGTGAGCCTGACGGTCCGCGAAGTCCGCGGCGCCAGGGTGCCGAGGTTCCAGGTCACCGCGCCGCCGACAAGCTGACCGCCCTCTGCGCTGACCAGCTCGACCCCGGGGGGCAGCGGGTCGGTCAGGACCGTGTCCCGGGCCGGGGCGTCACCGGTGTTCTCCACGGTGATCTCGAATGTTGCCGCCCGACCGAGATAGCGCACATCCGGTCCGCGCTTGCTGACCGCCAGGACCGGCTGCCGCACTATGGTGGTCGTCGCGGCTTCGGCCGTCAGTCCGCTGTCGCCCTCCGCCCGAGCTCGGTTGTGATACGTCCCGACCCCAAGGGCCTGCACCGTAACCGCGAACCGGCGCGACTGGCCCGCGGCGAGGTCGCCGGCATCAAGTACGAAGCTGGTCCGGCCGTCCGGCGTCGACCAGCCGTCCGGCAGCGCGTCAGTGATGCGCACGTTCCTGATGACGCCGGTGCCGGAGTTCGAAACGACGAATTGCAGCGGGATCGGGTCGCAGGTGAGAACTTCGCGCGGCGCGGACTTAGTGAGCGCAAGCTGCGGCTCAACCACGTTGACGCTCGCACACCAACCGGTGCTGAATGTGACTGCGCCACACAGCCAGAGCGGCTCGGTCCGGTCCGTCGAACCCTGGACGCGGATGAGTTCCGTGCCGCCCGGGGCCAGCGCGGCCCATTTCCACGTGCCACGCCCTTCGGCATCGAGCACGGTGCGCGGGGCGGTTGCCCGAACGCTGAAGCCGGTGGGGAACAACTCAGTAAGCACGAGGTCCCGCACTTCGAGCCGGGTCAGATTGGTCAACCTGATCTGGTATGCGAAGTCCGTGTTGGCGCGAACCTCAGCCGGGACAAACCGCTCCAGCAGAATCACGCTGGTCGCTGGGTCGCCCGTCGGGTAGGCCACGGCGGTTCGTACCAGCGCCGCGCCGCCGGCCGGGGGTGCCGATGCTCGCTGCGCCGGTGCACTCGGAGGAGTGCTGCCGAGCAGCAGAAGTGCAGTGACTAGCGCCGCCGGGCCCGGGTGCCGTTGCACTGTCATCGTCCAGCTCCATTCCGCCTCGCGCAGGGACAACCGGCGCCCGGTGAGGCACACGGCAAAAGGGGGCACCGGGCGGTTAACCCAGTGCCCCGCTTGTCTGGCAATACGTCAATAGACGTGCGTGCTTTCGGTTTCCTCGACCGGCGTTTGCAGCACGTCGCTGGTCAGAGTCGTCCTGAAGCGCAGGTCACCCACCTCCAGGCCCCTGACGACCACCTTGTAGACGAGCCTGGCCTTCGGCGCCAACGACGGCACGGGTGCGAACCGCACGACCTTGCCGTCCACAGTGGCGCGCGTCGGACCCTCGCTGGAGACGTACTCCTGCTCGCCCGGCAGCGTGCACTCGATGACGATGTTTGTGTCATCGGCAGTGCCCTGGTTGGTCACCGTGATGATGTAAGTCTCGAGGGCACCGACCTCGATCGGGTCCTCGACGTCGATCACCTCGAGCAGGATGGCCGGCACGCCGACGATCGGCATGCTGGCTTCTGCCCGGGCCTCGGCGCAATACGCCTTGGCGACAGCAACGTTCCTGACGGTGCCAGGGGTGACAGACCGCAGAGTGACAGTAACCTTCTTGGACGCCCCGGGCTGCAGCGTGCCGAGGTTCCAGGTAACGACGCCGTTGGCGAACGCGCCGCCATCGCTGGCCTCCGTGAACTCCGTGCCGGCCGGGACGGTGTCCGTGAGAACAGTGTCGCGGGCCGGGGCATCACCGGTGTTCTTAACGGTGATTTCGAAGACCGCCGGACGGCCGATGTAGCGGCGCTCCGGCGCCTTCTTGGTGACTTCCAGCTCGGGACTGCTGACCACCGTCGTGCACGCCGTTTCGGCGGTCAGATCGTTGGCAGCCGTCGCGACGACCTTGTTCTCGAACCGGCCGGTCCTGCTGGCCTTCGCCGCAATGCGGATCTCACGCGACTGACCCGGCCCGAGATCGCCGACGTCGGTGGTGACGGAGCGTTCGCCGGACAGGGTCGTGATGCCGTCCGGAAGCGTATCGACCACGCGGACCCGGGTGGCCGGGCCGTCGCCGGTGTTGCGGACGACGATGACGTACTCGATCGGGTCGCAGAGGGTCACCGTGGCCGGGCAGCGTTTCTCAATCGCCAGTGCCGGGGCGGTGACGACCGTCGTCGCGCAGCAGCGCGTGGCCAGATTCAGGTCGCCACGCACGTCGACGCAGTTTTCAAACCGGCCCGTGTTGGTGGCCTTGACCTGGATGCTAATCGCCTTGGACGAGTTGCTGCCGATGGTGCCCAGCGCCCAGGTCAGCGTCTGACCGCGTGCCTCGGCCGCCGGGCTGCTGGAGACGTAGCTGATGCCGGCCGGCAGGTTGTCGGTCACCACGATGTTCTTGGCGTCGACCTCGGACGGGTTCGATACGCTGATCTCGTAAGTGAACTGCTGGCCGGCCAGCGCTGCCGCCGGCGCCATCTTGTTGCACGCGATCCGCGGGCCGATCCACGTCTTGGCCGTCTGGCCCATGGCGATGTGAACCGGTGGCTCACAGCACTCTTCTCTGCCGAGCCGCCAGACGTCGATCGAGATGTTGTTGGTGCCTTCGGCCGGCTGAACTTGCTTGAGCGTGACCTTGGCAACGCCGCTGCCGTCCGTTCTCACAACCGCCGTCGGCTGCCCGCCGGGCTCGAATACCGCGGCCGGACCGTCGACGACCCGGTAGGTAACCTCATAGTCAGCCAGTGGCGTGCCGTCGGAATGTTTGGTGATGACGGTGGCGAAGTCGTGCGTGGTGCCGATCGGATTCGTGGCCGGCGGCGGGAACTGCCACCGCACATCATACCAGTGCTTGGTCGCGAAGACCTTGTGGTTCTCCCAGTTATAAATGCCAGGAGCATAGACGATGACGTGCGTGTCGCCCTCGATGGGCGAGGTGATCGTGCACCACGTCTGGCCCGGCTCCAGGTGCACGTCGTCGGACGGATCATCCGTCCCGCGGTCGAGCACGCGTCTGAAGTTGTTAGTGTGCGAGACTGCGTAGCGCGACGTGACCTTGTAGCCGCGACTCGCGCGCCAGCCGCTCTCATCAACTTCCACGATGTCGCCGACGCTCCCTTCGGCCAGGGTCCATTCCACCCGGCGGTTGGGCAGGGGCTTGCCATCCTTGTCGCGCACGGTCGCCACGAGCACATGCTGCGTCCGGACCGGATTCACCGCCTCGACCGGGACAACATCGAGTGACACTGCGTAAGGATCCCAGTTCTGGTAGTACCCTCCTTCCGGCGGCTTCGCGTGTGTGTACTGCACGTTGCCGCCCGCCGGCCAGGTGAACGAGTGCGGCATGTGATTGCGACACCCTGCCGCAACCGTCAGTGCCAGCAGCGCCATCACGAGAGTTCGAGTACGGATCGCCCGTTGCAACATCTTTGGCTCCTTATGTTTCTGTTCCACACTTCACATGCACCCAGATATGTATGAGACCGTGATCCCACGGTGCCAGACAAGCAATGACCCAGCGGTCGCTTCACGCGCTGCAATCGCGGGGGACCGCACACGGCGCTGCGACGGCCACCGAAAGCTGGACCCGACAGCGCTTTCCTGCACAGACCCTGATGCACAAATGCAGCAGATGCGTCCAACTGAGCCGCTCAACATGGGCAACATCACTCCGCAGATGATTCGGTGCGACAACCATGGCGCACGGTGTGACCGCTGTTCCGCGCGCCGCTTGCCCACAAGATCGCCGCAGTCGTCTGCTTGTTTGCCGCCAAGACTGGCTTGGCAAGTCAGCTGTGCGATACATCCGAGTGCCGACTCCACCAAAAGTGGAAAACGCGCCACCCGGCAACTGCAGCCGCCTGTCAGAGACTGGCGCCACCGCAACACCGCCTGCCACGGAGCATAAGCCAATCTGTACGAACTGAACGCGCCGGCACTCGCCCAAGTCAGCCGACTCGCTCACGTGCGTTGCCCGCACCTACCAGCCCACGCGGCTGGCGACCATAAACGCCCGACATGTACAGGTTAAGCTTAGCTTGCGGTAGCAGTCCCTTCAAGCCGTGCAAGAGCCTTACCCGCATTTTTCGACGATGCAACGTATCTGTGCCTTCACCAACAGCACTGTGACATCGGTACGCGCAGAAGCGGCCCGCCCCTTTATCCACACCACCCGCCCGCATGTCGCGAGTACCCCGTCAAAACAGCTAAACTGCCGTCCTGGAGCTACTTGCGGCACAATCCACCCGCGGCAACTCGACGTTTTAAGCAGTTTGCCAAGTGACGGCGAACCGCCAGCACCACGCCAAACCCAGCCATCGCTGCACTACTGCGGCTCAGTCATCCACGTGGGCATTTCTCGGCGGAACCCACAAGACCATACCCTCACGGATGCTGTCCGGATCACGTATCTGATCACGGTTGACGTGATAGATCTCCTCCCAGCGCGCCGCGTCCCCAAGCAGACGTTCCGCGATGCGCGTCAGCGTGTCGCCGCGCTGCACTACATAGGGCCTCATCGGCGGCGTAGTCGCCACACGCGCCGGAACAGTCGTCGGTGACTGGGCCGCCGCGCGGGCCTCCGGGCCAATGCCCGCCGGCGGCTGCGCCCCGGCCCCGGCTTCCGCTTGATCCCCGTCGCTGCCGGCACGCGTCTCCGGCGCCAAGTCCGCGGCAGGTAGTCGTGCACCGCTGCGCGCTGCGGCGTCAGTGTTCTCCTGGGGCACTGCATCCGGCGTACTTTCATCCGGCCAGGCACACGCCATCCAGTACTCCGCCAGCCATTCCTGAAGAGCCGCCAATCCGGCGTCGGTCCAGAAGCACTCGGCGGCCCGGGCAACCGCATCTTGCGGAGCAGCGCCATCACCTGGCTCGACCACAGGCGTCCGCGCTGCTGGTCGGCGTCCCGGCGGAGCCGCGCTGGACGCTGCGGACACAGCCGCGGCAGGTGGGCCCGCGCCTGGCGGCGCCGGGGCCCGAGGCGGCTCCGCGACGGTGCGTGGCGGCGCGACCGGAACAGGGCGCTGCGCAGCCACCGCCCGTCTGGGCTCGGGCGGCACGGCGCACGATGCCTCTGCCAGGCACTCGCCGGCAACCGTGTACACACGAAACGTGGCCGACACCGGTCGACTGCCCGGCCGCGTTGGCAATGCCGTCAGCGGGATTGCAAGCGGAAGGTCCTTGAAGGTGGCCGGTGATTCTGCCACAAGGATGGTTCGGCTGGCCGCCACGGCGCCGGATCGGTTCTGATAGCGCCCATCCGCCGATCGGACCGGCCTGTCCGCCGCGTCATGCAGACTGACTTCGTATATGAGCTCTTCGCCAACCAGGCCCTCAGTATCAAGCGTGACCGTGAAAGCCAGCGCGCCGCGGTCCTGACCGTGCTGCACGCGCTGACATACGGGATCGGTGAGCCGGGCTTGTTGCAGGGCGCACCCGCCCGTCAGGCTCAGCAGCACACCCCCGCATCCCCACAGAAGGACTCGTCTCATGCGCTCGCGTCTGGGCATGTCCTGCCTCCATCCTGGCCTGCGGGTGTCTGCGTAACCTGTCGGCTGCCGCCAGTACCGCACACGTTTGGCCGCTGTTGAGACGCCATCCTGACGGCCACATCCCTGGCAGAGCCGCGTGCGACACGCCGGCAAAACCACCTAGATAGCGCAATCATAGTCCACCGACCCGCTCTCGGCGAACAAGGACGGCAGCCGAGGCAGCCGAAGCCGGCCTCGGCGTCTGAGTAACTCCTGCCGAAGCAAGACGGATGCGGTTCCGTTGCCTCGCGGTCGCCCAGCGCAGCACCGGAGCGGATCTTCATCCAACTGAATAAAGAGGCCCCCGGACGGCCGGACGCCTCAGAAGCGCCGTGCCATCGGCCCCGGTACACAATGGTGTCCGACCAAGCCGACACGCGACGAGCCAAGTCTCGCCGACCGCGCCTACGAGACCCGTCCGGCTGCTAACATCCGAATCTCAACGCCCGAGTTCAGCACCAGTGTGCTCACGGCGGCGCGCCTCCGTGCATGCCGAGCGAACACAATCGCCACTCCGTCGCAGACATACACGCTGGACAATACGAGCGGCCCCCGCTTCGCGCTGCTGCGCTACTTGTGCTGGATCTCGGTCCAGTGCTGCAGCGCCGTGTAGTAGGATGGGTTCAGGTCGTTCGGGAATTCACCTTCAAACGAATCCCCCACCACCCGCACCGGCGGGCTGTTCGGATACCAGTTGCCTTCCCGGAACGGATCGGGATAGTCCGGCCCGACGTTCTTCGGCTCGCCCGGATACCACAAGAAATGCCGCGCGGTGTCTACCGGGCCCACGGAGTCGCCGCGCCGCTCCGCCGCCAGGTCATAACGCACGGTTGCCACGTGGCCGTCCTGGAACAGTATGTTCGCACTAAGGTGCGGATGACGCAGCCAGGCAACCGTGTTGTCGTACTGCGTCGGATTGTTCCAAGTGCCGTGCAGCAAATAGTCGCCGCTGAGGTTGTAGATATACGACCACGACGCGTCCGCCGCCAATACACGCTGCGCCGGCGACTGCATGTAGTTCCAGAACACGCGCCCTCGGCTGTCCCCCGGCGGCGCGAACCTCGGCTGCCAGCGCCACCCACCGGCCGACAGCGGCACGCCGATGCCATAGCTGTAATCAACGCCCGCATCAGCACCCGCACCGGGGTAGTAAACTCCGTGGAAACTAGCGCGGGCCTCATTCATGGCGTCCGGCCTGCGGTCCGCCGGGCAGTAGCCGGCCTCGTGCGACCCGAACAACTGCAACTGGACGAGCACGTCTATCCAGGTGTGCCGTGTGGGGCCGTCCCCGTCGTCCCACAGCGGGTAGAACCCGTCGTAAGTCGTGGCGCAAGCCTCCAGCGCCAGCGCCAATTGCTGCTGGTTGGTGGCACAACGCAGGCTCCGTGCCTGCTCGCGTGCCAAATACAGAGTCGGAACCGTCATCGCCAGCAGCAGACTGATCACCCCCATGACAACCAGCAACTCGGCCAGGGAGAATGCACGCCGCCCCCTCCTCCCCGTTCCGGGACAGGCTGTTAAGGTCTGACCGCGCATCGGAGAAATCCGATCACGCCAATGATTCGCTACCGGCTAACGAAACGCTCCATCGTTCTGCTGCTTGTGGGCTATCTGCACACCGATACGCAGACCCCACGAGCGCGCCCACGCTCCGTGGCGCTCTTGGAACCGCAATATGCACACGGCTCTTACACTTTCCTACGTTTAGCATATCCGGCCTGACGCAGAATGCAAGCCAAGTTTGTCCGCGGTCCTCATCCATTTTATCGGCCAACTGGGCCCGGGAGTATCTAATATTCTGCTCCGCAGCGTCCCGGCGCCACTGGCTTATAGGACGTGCAGGTGCCGACGTGCGCACGGGCCGGTCTGCCGCCGTCCACCCGCCTCGTTTGCCGGACCAGGCGATGCCGGATTAAGACAGATTCGCCCTCTGATTGCCCCGTAAGCTCGTAATAGTAGTATCCTCAATGACTTATTGTTGGACTTCCAGTTGGGCCGCTCCGTAGGCCGGCGCGACGAATCATGATCACGTGACGGATTGTCGCCGCCACCGCGTGCAGTTCTTGCGCCCCGGCACGCTTCCGTTGACATTACGATACGCAAGCTCTAACTTGGCTCCTGTTGCACCTGCCAGGCGCCCGATCAGTAGCCTGATGACGTGGCGTCGCCGTTGCGGTTTGCGTGCGGTCGGGAAAGGAGATCTCTTGGGTCGCCATTATGTGCGAGCCGAGGGGGTTTGCCTGGTGTGTCACCACGCGCGCCAGCCGCAACGCGGTTTCCTGGTTGCTCACCAGAAACAACCAAGCCAACCGACAGCGAACGGCCACATCGCCTGCGCCGGCAGGGAGATTTAAGGGAAGTCGCCTAACCGTGCGCGAAAACGGCTGCGCGCCTGCCATCGTCACGGCGCGTCGGCCGCGCGGCTGCCGAATCACGCAGCGCGCTAGTGGATGGTCTACCCAGGAGGATGCTGACAGTGCGCGACACCACCGCAGTAATCGGTCTCGTGTTCTGCCTCTTCATCGCAAACCAGGCCGCGGCCGAGGTCACGCCCGAACACCCCAGCCCGGCGTTCTTGCGGCCGCTGCTGCTCAAGCCAAACCCGCTGCTGGTCAGCGTGGAAGTTCTGTCGCCCTCCATCGACTGGGCCACCATCACCGACGTCAAGGTGGCGGACTTCGATGACGATGGACGAAATGACCTCGCGGTCGCGTGGTTCTCCACCGACTTCCAGGACCTCATCCACAACAGTCGCCGAATGCTCTCCATCTTCTTTGGCGACGGCGCGGGTTTCCGACCGGCGCAGCACTACGACCTGTATATCCCTGACGCCGCCTGCCCGGCCATGTCGGTCTTTCGCTTTGGAACGTCCACGATCGGCGTGGGCGATTTCGACGGCGACGGCGACCTCGATCTGGCCGTGCTGGCGTTCTTCGGCGACGAGATCTGGTTCCTGGAGAACCGCGGTGACGGCACGTTTGAGCAGCACCTGCGGTTCCTTTTCGGTGTCAACACTGCCGGCAATTTCGTTACGCCTCCCGCAGCTTACGGCGTTGACTTCGATGGTGACGGGCGCGACGAACTGGTCTACTTGCTTGATCCAATCATGCAGATCGAGCAGCGCACGATCCATTTCTGGCGCACGGAGGGAGCCATTGCTGACATCTACCGGCCCGACTGGCGCTCCACGAGCGACGTATTCGTGCAATGGACGCGCGCCATGGCCATCGGCGACTTCGACGGCGACGGCAAGCTGGACATCTGCTTCTCCGGCTCGGTCAATCCGCCGTTAGAAGACGATCCCATGCTGACCGTCTGGCACAGTTTCAACCCGGCCAGCGGGCTCTTCGCCGTTAAACACATCGTGCCCTCATTCCTCTGCTCGGACGTGGCGTCTGCAACGCTTCCGGGCCACGGACTGCCCAGCCTTATCCTGACCGACCTGGATGGAACCGCGATGGAGTGCTGGGTCAATCAGCACTCCGGCCAGATCGATTTCGCGCTGGCGGCGCAGTTGGACGGTTATGCCGGTCTTTCACCCGGCCGCGGCGTCGCGGCCGTCGTGGCAGACGTGAATGGCGACGGAAACCCCGACCTGGTCACCAAGCAGGGCGTCGGCACCATCGGTGACGCGCGGCAGGTCGAAGTAACCCTGTCCAACGGCTTGGGAACCACCTGGTGGATCGCGACACCGCCCACCCTCGACTCCACCGGTCTATGCACCGATCCCTCATCCCAGATTCTAAGACCGCGCAACCTGGCAGTTGCCGATCTTTGGGGCAACACGCTGCCGGAGATCGTGACCGGATTCGGGCACGCCGGGGCCGGTACGCCCGGCGGCGGATCGGGCGGCTGGCTGCACCTGGCCATCTGGGAGAACAGTTGCATCGGCGACGTGAACCGCGACGGCATGACCAGCGGTCGCGATGCCAGCATCGTTGCCCGGGCCATGGGCAAAACGGCTGGCGCGCCGGGCTTCGTTCCCGATGCCGATATCGACAAGGACGGGGCCATCACCACGCAGGACCTGCAAATCGTCTTGGCCGACCTGGGCTGCGTCGCGCGCGTGCCTGGCCCGATCGCCGCGTGTGCCGGCCAACTACCCGGTGACGCCAACTGCGACGGCGCGCTTAACGCCCTCGATATCATGGCCTTCGAGTTCGGTCGGCATGCTGGTCAGACCGCTTGGAATGCAACCTACGGCGACGCGGGCTGCGACTACGACGGCGCGCTGGACGTGAACGGTGACGGCGTCATCGACGCCTGGGACATCGACATGCTGGTGCTGCTGCTGACCCGCTGAGGCGGCCGGCTGCCGATCACGCCGGCCGGCCATCATCCGACGATCAGGTTCAGCAGCCGCCCCTTGACTACGATTACCCGCTTGATCTGCTTGCCGCCCAGGGCGCGCGCTACCACTGGGTCAGCGCTGGCGGCGGCGGTCAACGTTGCCTCGTCCGCCGCGGCGGGCACGCGCAGCCGGCCACGCACCTTGCCGTTGATCTGGACCGCAATCTCGACCGACTCGTCCACTGTCAAGGCCTGATCATACGTCGGCCAGGGCGCGCCGCCGATCGATCCGTCGGCACCCAGGCGTTGCCACAGCTCCTCAGCGATGTGCGGGGCGAACGGCGCCAGGACCTGCAGGAACCGCGTGCACTGATCGCGTCCCACGGTCGCGGCCCGCCCGGCCTCGTTGACCCACACAATCATCTGGGCGATGGCGGTGTTGAGCGCGAAGCGCTGGATGTCCTCCTGGACCTTCCTGATCGTCTTGTGCAGCAGCCGCTCCAGATCGGCATTCCGCTCCGCCACTATCTTGGGGTTGATGCGCCAAGCCGCCTCCGGGGCAGTCTCATCCACCGGCTGTACTATCAACCGCCAGACCCGGTGCAGAAAACGGTGCACGCCGATGATGTCACGCGTGTTCCAGGGCTTGCTGGACTCCAGCGGCCCCATGTACATCTCGTACAGGCGCAGCGTGTCGGCCCCATACTCCGCGATGATCTGATCGGGATTCACCACGTTCTTCAGCGTCTTCGACATCTTCGCGACGCTTTCGACCAGCTTCGCGCCGGTCGCGCGATGGTAGGCGCCGTCCTCGCGAAACTCGATGTCGTCGTAGTGCACGTATACGCCGCGCGCGTCCTGATAGGCATACGCCGTGATCATGCCCTGGTTAAACAACTTCTGGAACGGCTCGGGCGTCGAGAGGTAGCCGAGATCGTACAACACCTTGTGCCAGAAGCGCGCGTACAGCAGGTGCAGCACCGCGTGCTCGGCCCCACCCATATACAAATCCACCGCCCCCGCCCGCGGTCGCCCATCCGGCGTCCGCCCGCCCAGCCAGTAACGCTCAGCTTCGCGACCAAGAAACGCGGCGTCGTTGCGCGCGTCGCAGAACCGCGCGTAGTACCAGCACGAACCCGCCCACTGCGGCATCGTGCTCAACTCACGCCGGTAACTTGCCCCATTGCGCTCCACAACCTGCCATTCCTTGGCGCGTGACAACGGCGTCCGCGGCTCCGCATCCGGGTCATCACTGGCGTCCGGCCGGAAATCCTCCATCTCCGGCAAGCGCACCGGCAGTTCGGCTTCGGCCACCGGCTCAATCTCACCATCCGGACGGTACAGGATCGGAAATGGCTCGCCCCAGTAACGCTGTCGAGAGAACAGCCAGTCGCGCAGCTTGTACTGCACCGTGCCCTCGCCCAGATCGCAGCGCTCCAGCCACTCCGTGATGGTGCGCTTGGCTGCCGCCGTGGCCAGCCCGTTCAGGTTGCTCTGCCCGGTGAAAGGCTCGGTCCAATCAGAGGGCGAATTGGCGTTGTACCCCGCATCGACAAACGCCTCGCCCGCCTCCGCGTAGAAGCTGGCGTGCCGGAAGCGCTCGCGCAAGGCGGCGAAGTCTCCGAGCCGCAACACCCGCAAGACGTCGGACCAGCGCACGTCCTCGTGGCCCAGTTCAGCGACCGCGCAACCCGGCAACTGCCGCAGCGCCTCCTCACCACAGAGCTCCGCTGCCGGACTGGGTGCACCGCGCCAACGTGCCAGTGTCCGTTCCAGCAGGGCTGCAAACTCCCCGGGAACCGCCTCCTGTGCCACGACCTCGTGCAGGAACTCCGTCAAGGCCGCCTGCCACGCGCCATCGGCCTGCGCCTCCGGCGGCGCCGCCTCCGCGAAGTACGCCAGCGCCGCCACTACGGGCGGGTATACCACGTCACGAATCGGCAGGCCGAAGGCCTTGGAGAACTCGAAGTCGCGCTGGTCATGGGCCGGCACGGACATGATCGAGCCGGTGCCGTAGCCCATCAGTACGTAGTCCGCCACCCAGATCGGCACGCGCTCCCGATTCACCGGGTTGATGGCATACGCACCGGTGAACACGCCCGTCTTCGTCTTGGTGTCAGCGGTGCGATCCAGATCCGACTTCTGGCCGGCCTGCCGCACGTACGCGTCGACGGCCGCCCGCTGGGCAGCGCTGGTGATAATTGGAACCAGCCGGTGCTCGGGCGCCAACACCATGTAAGTCGCGCCGAACAGCGTGTCCGGGCGGGTCGTGAAAACGCGGATGACGTTCTGGCCCAGCTCACCCTCGGCGTCCAGCCGGAAGTCAACGTAGGCCCCCTCACTGCGACCGATCCAGTTGCGCTGCATCAGCTTGATCGGCTCGGGCCATTCCAACTCATCCAGGTCGTTCAGTAGCCGCTGGGCGTACTCCGTGATGCGCAGCATCCACTGCCGCATCGGCCGCCGGTAGACCGGGTGGTTGCCGCGGTCGCTGCGCCCCTCGTTGGTGACCTCTTCGTTGGAGAGTACTGTCCCCAGGGCCGGACACCAGTTGACCGGCACTTCCGCCAGGTAAGCCAGGCGATGTTCGGCCTGGTACGCCTCGATGGCCGGTTGACCCTGGTCGCGTATTTCCGCCGGAATCGGCAGCTTCTCGATGGGGCGGGCCGCGCCCACCACGTGTCGGCCGTCCGCGTCGGTCCAGCGCCATTCCGGGTCATACCACGAATTGTAGATCTTCAGGAAGATCCATTGGGTCCAGCGGTAGTAATCAGCCTCGCAAGTGGCCAACTCGCGGCTCCAGTCATAACCGAGCCCGATCAGCCGCATCTGTTGCTTGTAGGTAGCGATATTCTTCCGCGTCGTCTCGGCCGGGTGCACGCCGGTCTCGACTGCGTATTGCTCCGCCGGCAAGCCGAACGCGTCCCAGCCCATTGGGTGCAGCACGTTGTAGCCGCGCGCCCGCATGAAGCGCGCGATGATGTCCGAGGCGATGTAGCCCAGCGGATGCCCCACGTGCAACCCGGCCCCCGACGGGTAGGGGAAGAAATCCAGCACGTAGAACTTCGGCCGGTTGCTGCCCGGCTCACCCGGGTTGGCCGCCCGAAAGGCCCCGTGCTCCTCCCAACGCGCCTGCCATTTCGGCTCGATCTCGCGAAACGTGTAACTCGCGCTCATGCAAAGCTTCCCAGGAACCGGCAGCACTCAGGCGGCACCCAGAGCCGCCCGCAGCCAGCCGAGCGTAGCTCGCCCCACGGTGCGATTCAACGTCCGGGCCCGCCGCCCGCCTACGACTCCTCGGCCGCCGCTTCGTCCGCTGGCTGATCGATATCCTCCGGCGGCAGCGCGGGCACGAAGCCGCAGCGCTGGTAAATGTTCTCAGGTCGTAGCCAGGCCGACATCACGGCCCGTCCGGCCTCCGCGCCCGGCGGCCCCAACAGCGCTGCCCGCTGCTGCGCGAATTGTCCCTCGTACAGCGGTTCGACACTGTCCACCTGAACCGTCACCCACTTGTACAGATTGGCGATACTCACGACTGCGACGGTGTGCCCCGTGCCGCTGCCCGGCGGCTGCTGCTCCGCCAGCTTGAAAGCCTCGCGCTGCACCTTCTGCGAACTCTCCGACACCCACTGCAAAGACGATGACATGCGTGTGAACGGGCGTGTCGGAACGTTGGGGCCGAAATGCTGAACGTACTGCGGCTTGCCGCGCGCGGCCTGCTCCTGATCAGCCGGCGGCGTCCAGTTTTCGTCCGCCGTCTGGAGCAGCGCCTTGAGCTCCGTCATGCCGGCGGCCGCCGCCGCCAACCCCTCGACGCGCGCCCGCGCGCCAAGCTCCTCGGCATAGCGCCCGGCCAGTTCATAGGCCTTCAGCAACCGGTAGTCGGCCACTACCTGGTCACGCACTTCGTCCAGCGACGTCGGCGGCCCGCTCGGCTGAACCTCCACGACGCGGAATACATACGCCTGGTAAGGATCTTCCGGCCCGCGCAGCGTGCCATCCTGCGTGCGGTTCTGCAGAAGATCGCTCGGCTCCAGGGGCCGCAGTACGGGCAAGCGCTCGTCCGGCGCGGGCTTGATCAACCCTTCGACCCGAAAGGCCAGCTCCGACAGCGGCACTATCGTCTGTCCCTGCACGTACAGCGGCTCGGGCGAGCCTTGCGGCCCCATGTACTGCTTCAGCAAGGCCGGACGTGTATCCAGCTTATTCCGCAGGCCTTCCTCATCAAGCAGATCAAGCTGCACGTAAGTGACCTGGTACCGACCGGCGAACTTGTCGGGCACGTCCGCGAAGGGTGTGAGCATCTCGATCGGAGGCACCGCCCGAAAACCATCCCGGTCACGCGGCTGCGTCATCCAGGGCTGGTAGACCAGTTGCCGAACCTCGTTCATCAGGCCCTGGGCCTCGCGGATGGCCTTTTCGCGGCGCCAGTCGGCACGCGCCTGCTCGCGCGCCTCCTCGTACGTCATGGGCACGCGGATCTGATCCGCCGACTCCGCTCCCGATGTCGCCACCATCTTGGTGTAGTTCCCGGCATGCTCTTCGAAGAACTGCTGGACCTCCCGCTCGCTGATGCGCACCCGCGGCTCGATTTGCTTCGGATCTACCGTCAGGTACTCAATGCGCACGCGGTCAGACAACCGGTAGCCGAATACCAGCTCGTCCTCGGTGTGTTCCGCCGTGCGTCCCTTGTGCTCCTCGAAGAAGGCCAGCAACTCCTCCTCCGTCGGGTCGGGCACCTCACTGAGCAGTGCGCGGGCGTCGATGACGGACAGCTTCACCGCCGCCTTCTGCTGCTGATAGCGGAAATCCAGTTCCGCGCGTGGCAGACTGCTGCCAAAGGCCTGCATTTGGCTGGCCACCAACTGCTCGACCGCCAGCCACTCCCCGACGACCTCGCAGATTTGGTTGTAGCTCATGTTGGTGCGCTGCTGCTGGCGGCTCAGCAGTTCCGCGATGAACTCGGGCTCAGGGGCGCGGCGGAACATCGCCATGACTTCATCACGCCCGACGCGCACGCCCATCTGGCGGGCTTCCTCCAGCAGCAGATGCAGATCCAGAACGTTTACCAGGGACGCATTGCGGATGCCCAGTCCGCGCAACAACTCCAGCTTCCGCTGCGCGCGGGCCAGGTCGCCGGAGTCGATCTGCCGGCCGAACGCCTGCCCGAAGACGTCGGCCCGCTCGGAACGCTGGCGGGCCCACTCTTCCAACTGCGGCCCGATCAAGAATACGATCAGCAGCAGTGACATGAAGACCATCAACAATACGCGGGCGTTTTTGCGAAACAGCTTGGTCAGACGCATGACTCTTGGTCCCGTCAGTACGCTAAGTTATCGGTGATCGCCGCACTCTGGCGACAGTCCGTCTATCATACGGGACACCCGCCGCAAAACAAGGCCGCGTCGAGGCCGGGCGAGGCCGCACCGGCGACGGCCGATAAGGCCCCGGGCGCCACCGCTTGTCCCGCTTTTCCCATATTCTCATTTGCCGTCCGCCCGTGCCGTTTTGTACGCTTACCTGAGAATGCAGCATTGTTTGGGAGGGTAGCCATGCGACCCGCTAGACGCTTCGCCTTCACTGCCAACCGGTTTATCCGTCAGGAGGACGGCCCGACCGCGGTCGAGTATGCCGTCATGTTGGCCCTGGTACTGGTGGTGGTGATGACGGGCGTCACACTGCTGAGCGACAAGGTCAACGGCATCTACGAGAATATGGCGGGCATCTTCGGCCTCTGATGCCGCCAAAGCCGCGCTGCTGCCGTGCCACGCCGGCCCGCGGGGGCGAGGGCCGGGGGTGGCCGGCGCGCAAACACGGCCCGGTCGCCAGGCGTCCGGGCCGTCCACGTCCAATGCCGTCAGCGTCGCCGGGGCGTCAGGCCCGCGGGTGCGACTTGTCGTACGATTTGCGGGCGGTTTCACCACTCAGATGCGTGTAGATCTGCGTTGTGCTCAGGCTCTGGTGCCCCAGCATCTCCTGCACGCTGCGCAGATCCGCCCCCTGCCGCAACATGTGCGTCGCGAAGCTGTGTCGCAACGTGTGCGGGCTGACCGACAGATCCAGGCCTGCTTCCAGCAGATACTTGTCCAGCTTCCGGCGTACGCTACGAGTGCTGAGCCGCTGGCCGTGCTTGTTAATGAACAGCGCCTCGGTGTCGAAGGCAGCGCTGCGGGCGTCATTGCGGCGCAGATCCAGGAAGTGCAGGATGGCCTGCACCGCCCCGGGCCCCAGCGGGATCATGCGCTGCTTCTTACCCTTACCGCGCACGCGAATGACACTGCTGGCCAGGTCCACGTCCGCGACGTTCAAGGCCACCAGTTCGCTTACGCGCAGGCCGGTGGAATACAGTGTCTCCAGCATGGCCCGGTCACGCGCCCCTAACAGCGTGGTCGTGTCCGGATTGGCCAACAGCTTCTCAATCTGCTCGATGTCCAGGCATTTGGGCAAGCGCTTGTCCTGCTTGGGCGTGCGGATCGGCGCGACCGGGTTGTTGGCCAGGTAGCCACGTCTGACGAGGAACTTGTAGAAGCTGCGCAGCGTCGCCAGCTTCCGCGCCACCGTGCTCTTGCAGTAGTTCTTGTCCCGCAGCTTGGCCAGGAACTCCCGCACGGTTTCCGTCTCAACGACCAGCAACCGCCGATTCAGTTCCTCACCGTTGAGCCCCGCCGACGTGCCGGCGCCCGGCTCGCCGCCGCCGTTGTTGCCGCCCTCCGACCCGGCCGCCAGGTGCTGGCAGAACTGCTGCAGGTCGGCCGTGTAGCACTTGGACGTGTGCGGCGAGAAGTGCCGCTCGGCACGCAGGTAGTTGATGAACTGCTGGATCAAGCTGA
>CAZYGM010000002.1:0-51520 GCA_964647015.1 uncultured Planctomycetales bacterium
GAAGAAAACGCCGCAACATACCTGCGCGCGGCGATCGACGTCATGAACCGCAACCGCCTGCCTGCGTCACTTGACGGATCCTACGCCAGTGCGACGGCCGCGCTGGAGCTGTCCGGCGAGCAGACGCGGCAGCGCCAGGCCGCTGAGCAGGAGATCCTCAACCTGATCCGCCGCGCCCGTGCGTGTGAGCACGCGTACTGGGGAGACGAGTGCGACGATCTGGCAATCACGGACCTGTCGGGCTTGCGCGCCCTGGCCCGAACCGTCGCAGGCATGATGGCCTACGAGACGGACCGTGGTAACGGCCGCGCTGTCGTTCAGCGCGCACACGACATGCTCTCACTAGCCGAGCAAGCGGGCACGCACGCCCCTAACCTGATCACCGGGCTTGTGCGTCTGGCGATTGACGCGCTGCTCTGCGCGAAATTGCAGGAAGCCCTGTCGTTACTGCGTGGTGGCCTCGTAACAGCCACCAGCGACTCAGAGCCCGTTCCCGCGAGCCGAGCAGAGATCGCCGCGCTGCTGCACCACATGTTCAACGAGCGCAGCGCTCAGGATCACTGGTTGCGCCAGATGCACGGCGAGCGAATGCAACTCCTGGAACGGGCAGCCGGGTTGTGCCAGGGCGAACTGCACTGGACCGCCTTCACGTACGCGCGCGCCTCCGCACCGCCGGTCAAGCCACCGCTCCATCTCCTCATCGGTCCGATGTGGACGCTTGACGGCCTGCGCGCGGCTGAGATGGCAACCACCTTGGGCGACGCACTGACAGCGCGCAGCATGCCCGTCGCGTATCGACTGCATCCACCCGTGCTACCCACAACTTCGACCTTGAGGAACCTGCCACACACCTTCAGCTTGAACCTCGCTCCGCACATGAGCGAACGCGTTCTCGCTCTTGTCTTCCGCGGACTCGCCCTGCGCCGCATGACGGCCACGGCCCTGGCCATACGCCTGTACGAGGCCGATCACGGCCGCCGACCCGCACGCCTTGCCGACCTGGTACCCGACTATCTGCCCGCCGTCCCGGCTGACCCGCAATCCCCCGATGACCGCCAAATCTGCTACCTGCCAAACGATGACCTGCCGCGCCTGTATAGCGTCGGCCTCAACGGCGTAGACGACGGCGGCCAGTACGAATTCACACCCGGCGGCGGCATCCATCCGGATTCACTCGACTACCCATTGTTCTTCCTCCAGGGCATACCGACGCCCGCCCCGCCGCCCGATCCGAACCACGAAGTGCAGACCGAACCGCAGAGGTCGAATTAGGCCGCGCATCCGATCCGTCCGGCACCATCCGAGCCGCGGCCGTATGGGTACGGTACCTTTGCGCCTTTGTGCCTTGGCACCTTCGAGCAGCCGCCGCCCGCGTGCGTCGCCCCGCCTTTCGCAGGCTCCCCCTTGGCCCGCCGTCCCTCAGCGCGCAAACTAAGCATATGCCCGCTGCACCGGCTGAGTCTGCCGCGCCCACCCCGGTTTGCGCGCTTCCGCCACGCTACTGGTGGCTCAAGCGCATCTGCGCGCTGACCCTGGCCTGGATCGCGTTCCTGGTAGCCGTCCGGCTGTGGTGGGGCTGGGAAGCCGACCGCCGCTGGGAGGCCACCATCGCCCGCTACCGCGCCGCCGGCCAGCCCGTCTTCCGCGCCGACTTCGCGGCCGCCCCCATCCCGGACGAAGAAAACGCCGCAACATACCTGCGCGCGGCGATCGACGTCATGAGGAGCAGCCGACTACCCGCGTCGATCGACCAACCGTTCGGTGATGGTCCTGCAGCGCGACCGGTTTCCGATGAAGACATGGCTCAGCGCCATGCCGCTGAGCAAAGAATCTTGGAACTCGTCCGCCGCGCCCGCGCATGTGAGCACGCCAACTGGGATCTGAGCAACGAAGAGCTAGTCGGCAAAGATCTGCCGGGGCTCCGCAAGCTGTGCCAGACGGTCGCAGGCCTGTTGGACTATGAAGCATGCCGCGGCAACGTTGCTGGCGTCATTGAGCATGCGCAGGACCTGATGGCATTGTGCGGGCAAGCTAGTGTCATGGCGCCAGACATCATTGGCGGCCTGGTGCGTACAGCTCTGCACGAGCTGCTCTGCGACAAGCTGGGAAATGCACTGCCGGTGGTCCGTGGTGGCTTGGCGAGTCATGCGGGCGAGTCCGAGCCCGTTACCGCCAGTCGCGCTCAGATCACGGTCCTTGTGAACAGTCTCCTGGACGAGCGTGGTTGCCAGGATCGTTGGAAGCGCGAGATGCACGGCGAGCGCATGCAACTCCTGGAGACGGCGGCAGGCCTGCGGGCGAACAAACTCGGGCGGTCCGTCAGCCGTTATGGACTCCCCACAGTGCCCGCGCACGCCAGGTGGACCGTGCTCCTCATCGGTCCGATGTGGACGCTTGACGGCCTGCGCGCGGCTGAGGTGGCAACCACCTTGGGCGACGCACTGACAGCGTGCAATCTGGCCGAGGCCGATCGATTGCTGCCTCCTGCATTGGAGGTCATCTCAGCGATAGAGGGCTTGTCATGCAGTCTCAGCGCAGATGTCCGTTCTCAGACAATGCAGTACATGCTCGTCCTCTCGTTCCGCGAAGTCGCTCAGCGCCGCATGACGGCCACGGCCCTGGCCATATGCCTGTACGAAGCCGATCACGGCCGCCGGCCCGCACGCCTTGCCGACCTGGTACCCGACTACCTGCCCGCCATCCCGGCTGACCCGCTCAGCCCCGATAACCGCCCAATCTGCTACCTGCCGAACGATGACCTGCCGCGCCTGTACAGCGTCGGCCTCAACGGCGTGGACGACGGCGGCCAGTACGAGTTCACGCTCAGTAAGATCAGCCGGGATTCGCTCGACTATCCGTTGTTTTTCCTGGACGGCCGGCCAACGCCGCCCGCCTGGCCGCCGTCATTGCAGGCTGTACCAGACGAGCAGCAGCCAGGCGACGCTGGCTAGCAGCAGCCCGGGAAGCAGCAGCAGCGCCAGCCCCAGGCCGATCACGACAAAACGAGCCCGCCAGCGTCCCGTACTCTGCACTCTGCGGTCCGCGCAACGTGCCAGCGCATGCAACCGCACCCCCACCTGAATCACGACTCCCGCGCAGACCGCGACGAACACAAGCGTGCCGATGATGGCGGCCCATTCCCCGTAGCCACGCTTCGAGGATTCCAAGCTGCCGGCCACCCACCAGGCTAGCACGCCAAGCACGAGCACCAGGGGCACAAGCACCAGCGGTGCCCAGGCATAGTAGTTCAGGGCGATGAGCTTGTTCTGTAGCTCCACGGGCCAGCCACGCCGCTGGAACCCGTAGCTCGTCACTCCCGGCCACCCTGCCAGAATCGCCACCGCGTACAACTGGACCCCCCAGAACAGCCACGTCAGCATTTCGCGCCCGTCCGGCTCGTCGGGCACCATCTGGAAGTAGCACAGCGCCGCGACAAGCAGTATCGCCAGGTAGGCGTGCAGGAACGTCACCCAGCGAAACACCTGCGAGTCGCGGTAGCTAACCGGACGCACGAGTTCCAGGTACAGCCGCTTCGGCCGGCGGCCGGCCAGCCAGACCGTTCGCCAGTAAGCCGGAAACCAGCCTAACTCCGATCGCCGACACCACGGAATCTGCGGCTCCACGGCACGGACAGGCGCCAGCGCGAACCCGCATTCCGAACACGCCGAACCGGTCAGCCCACGCAGGTCGTAGCCGCATTCCGGACAGACCACACCCTCCGGGATGGCTGCCAGCCCATCCGTCGCGGCCGCATTGTTCTCTTGCTTCACTTCGTTCATTCCACCGTACGGACCCCCTCGGCCGATCACCGGGCTGGGTTCCCTCACATCGCAACCGCAACAGTATAAGCCCTGCGCCGCGTCCAGCCACCGCACCACTCCAACCCACCGCAACCGCAACTTCCCCCAGGACGCCTCGCCCCGCTCGAACCAAGCCGATCGTAGCGCCTGCTGTGCACGCCGCTCGACTTCGGCCTTCTTCAGCCAAACTCGACTCTGGCTCCTCTTGGTCGATTCAGTCTTCAGGGCCCGCCAATCCCCCGCCAAAACGCACCAGCCACTAACAACCCGCCCCAACAGTTTGACCCCACCCCATTCACGCGCCATATACTCAATCGCTCACGCAGCGCCCGGTCCGCCTGAACGAACCCGTCCGCCCGCGCCGCGGCCCATCGTCACGCCTCGGCCAGCCCCTCGCGGATCGCGAAACGCGTCAGCTCCACCCGGTCGTGGATGCCCAGCTTCTTCATCAGGTTGGCCGTGTGTGTCCGCACCGTCGGCACGCTCACGTGCATCGTCCGGGCAACTTCCTTCTGGGCCAGCCCGCGCGCGATGTAGCGCAAAATCTCCAGCTCTCGCGGCGTCAGCGTCGCGGCCCGGGATTGCCGCCGCGCGGCCAGGTGCGTCCCACCGCTTGACACCACGATCCGCTCCTGAACCTCTTCCGAGAAGTAGCTGGCCCCGCCCGCCACCGACCGGATGGCGGCGACGATGCGCTCCGGCGGATCTGCCTTGATTACATACCCGGCCGCCTTCGCCGCCAGTGCCTGTTCCACGTACCGGTCGTGGAAGAACGCGCTGAGGAACAGGATACGCGTGCCCGCACAGCGCTCCTGTATGACCCGGGCCGCCTCGAAGCACAGCACCCCCGGCATATCCACGTCCATCACCACGATATCCGGCCGCAGCCGCACCGCCTGGCCGATCGCGTCGTCCGCATTCGCGGCCGTACCGACCACGACCATGTCCGGCTCAGCACTGAGCCGCTCGCTCAGCATCTCACGGACCAGTGCGTGGTCATCGACCAGCAGCAGTGAGATCTTCAGCTTCACGCCCAGGTTCCTCAGCTACCCCCGGCAGCGAGCATGCGTCCGACCAGGTCACACAATTCGCCAATCTGGAACGGCTTGCGCAGCAGGATCGTCTGCTCGTCGAGCTGGTCCTCGATGTCCACATCGACGCTGCCGGTGATCACAATGGCGGGCCGCACACAACCGCGCGCCCGGATCGCCTGCAGGCACGCCAGCCCGTTGCGCTTGGGCAGGTCCACATCAACTACGAGCAGCCCGACCGCCTGGGCACGCTGGGCGAAGCACTCCAGGAACGCCTCCCCATCCTCCGCCCACGCCACTTCATAATTCTTGCTACGCAAGGACTGCGTGACGATGCTCCGCACGTGCCAGTCATCCTCGGCCAGCAGAATCAGCTCGCCCGTGCCGCGCCGCGCCGCCGGCTTCTGACCTTCAACTCCCGCGGCTTCCACGGCGAGTCGCGGCAGCACCAGCGTGTACCGCTCCACGCGGCCGGCCGCATGACTGACCTGCAAAGTGCCGCCCAGTTCGTGAACAATGCTCTCGATCGTGGCCGGCCCCAGACCCAGCGCCGGCGCGTTCACCTTTCGCCCGTCAACCGTCCCCGCCGCGCTCAGCGCACCAACCTGGCCGGCGTCACTGCCGAAAACCGAGATGGCCACGCACTCCGCGCGGGACTCGCCTGCCCGCGCCACTCCGACAATGCGTGCTGCGATCCCCAGCCGGCCGTACTCACCCAGCACCTCACGCACATCGACGGCCAGGTTCAACAGGACCTGCTGCAGTTGCACCGGGTCGCCGCGGACCCACAGCTCGACCCCCTCCGGCAGGTCCACCGTCAGCTCGAACGTCGCCGGCAGGATCCTCTCCAACAGCCGCAGGCATCTACTGATGACATCCCGCGCATCCACGGGCCGCGCCTCCGCGGCGGTCTGGCGGGTGAAGGTCAGGAGCGTACGTGTCAGCTCGGCCGCCTGCTCAGCCGCCTCCTCAATACGCCTCGTTTGCGTGACCGCCTCGGGATTCTCCGCCACCAGCTCGCGCGTCACCTCGGCATATCCGATGATCGTCGTAAGCAGGTTGTTGAAATCGTGAGCAATCCCGCTGGCTAGCCGCCCGACCGCCTCCACCCGGCAGGCATGACGCAGTTGCTCTCGCAGGCGCCCCCGATTAGTTGCATTGCTGAACGTCACCAACGTCAGCACGCCCGACCGCGCCGTCGGGACAGCATAAGCGCGACACTCAGCCCGGAAACGGTCGCCACCCGCGCGCGTAACGTCGATCTCGTACCGTCCGCCCGGAGCACCGGCACGCAAGGCGCGACAAAGCTCGCATTCGCGGCCCCCAGCCAGCCCGGCGCACTCCTCGCTGTGGCGCAAGACCTCGCCAAATCGCCGACCGACAAGCTCCGAATCGTCCGCCACGCCAAGTATTCGCAGACCGACGTCATCCACAAAAACGCAACAGCCGGCTTCGTCCAGGCCGCAAACACCTTCGCCCGCGTTCGCGAACAAGGCCGCGATATCGTCTTCAGCCTCGTACACCGCACACTCCCTGCCGTTCAAATTCGACGTGGGACACGACGGCGCCGTTGATCAGTCGGCCAAGCCCGAACCGAGTGATCTGCGCCGCCGTCACTCCGCGCGACGCAGCCATCCGCCGTCCTGTCCACGGGCCCCCGGAGCAAGGTGCACCCGGCCGGCCCCCGACATCCGATATCTTACCCGCCTTGCCGTCCTGCGCCAGTCCCAACATCCTGTAAGCTACGGGGGTACCGGAGGACGAATACCGGCTGCCGCCGGCCGGCAGCCACCGCACCGGTAGCCCAATGTTCGTCCGCCTTCTTCCTGCTTTCCGCTAATCTCATGCGGATGATGTATAGCGGCCGGGGTGGGTCTCGCGCCAATAATATGCTGTCCGGGCGCAGTGCGGTACTACCAGGTTCCCCCCGGCCTGTTGTCCCCTCGCCCGGACGCTTTTCATCCACACGCCACCCCAGTTCGTCTATTCTCAGACGCTCACCTGCCGCAACTGCCTCGACCACCGTCGCCACAGAATTAGTGCATTTGATGTATGGAAATGCCGGCCGCAATCGGCGATACTACTAATGCTTGGGTGGCACGCGGCTCGCACGGGTACCCCCGGCCCGTCGGCCCTCACCTGAGCAGATCGCCGAAACGCGTTTATCGCGTGTGGCGGTATTTGTGACTGTCCGGGCGCTGCGCGGCACGAACAGGTTTCCCCCCGGCCTGTCGTCCCCTCGCCCGGACTTTTTTTCTGCGCCCGGCCTGGCTTGGCCCCGACGGACGCGAACCACTGACGCGGGGGTAGCCCCATCGCGATTACTCAGACGTGCCGGTCTCACATGGTCATGGGTTGAGGACACGCCGTGTGCACTGGGTTTCCGGCTCGCCGTGTCGCATAAAGTCTTTCGTGCAAATGATGTATGTGCAAGTGACCGGCAAGTCGCAATAATCCCTCCTGTCCGGGTGGCCGGGCGGCTCGACGGGCTCCCTCCCATTCCGCGAGCCCCGGTTCCGGACCATGGTCGCGACGCTTCCAGCCTCCATGGGCGTCCGACGCGTGCAAATGTCCGGGTGCCGAGCGGTCAGTACGGGCTATCCCCGACCCGTCTACCCCGCACCCGGACATTCTTCTTGCGCAACGGGAGATCTGGCGCGAGGTGGCTCGGCCACACGTCACCGCTATACTCTCTGCTCCGATAACTGCAGCGAGGTGCGCAACGTGAAATGGCGCGTGCTGGTCTCGGCTCCCTACATGCAATCGCCGGTGCTCGAGCGCTTCCAGCAGCTATTCGCTGATAACAGCGTCGAAATCGTCGTTCCCCCAGTCCGCGAGCGGATGAGCGCCGCAGACCTGCTGGAGTGGGTCAGGGACATCGACGGCGTCATCTGCGGCGACGACCAATTCACGGAGCAAGTGCTGCGCGCGGCGCCGCGTCTGAAAGTCATCTCGAAGTGGGGCACGGGAATCGACTCCATCGACCGCGCGGCGGCGGCCCGGCTCGGCATTGCCGTGCACAACACGCCGGGCGCCTTCACGATGCCGGTGGCCGACACGGTGCTGGGCTACGTGCTCTGCCTGGCGCGGCGGCTGCCATGGATGGATCGAGACATGCGCGCCGGCCTGTGGCAGAAGGCAGCCGGGTTGGCACTCGCGGAAACGACGCTGGGCGTCATCGGCGTGGGCAACATTGGCAAGGCGGTGGTGCGCCGGGCGCTGGCGTTCGGGATGCGCGTGCTGGGCAATGACGTCGTCGACATGCCGGCTGAATTCCTGGAGGAGACCGGCATCGAGATGTTGTCCAAGGACGAGTTGTTGGCGCAGGCCGACTTCGTCAGCCTCAACTGCGATCTCAACCCGACGAGCTTTCATCTCATGGACGAGCGCGAGTTCGCGTTGATGAAGCCCACCGCGGCCGTGGTCAATACTGCCCGCGGGCCGATCATCGCTGAGCCGGCACTCGTGCGGGCCCTCCAGGATGGTGTAATCGCGGGCGCGGCACTCGACGTGTTCGAGGTCGAGCCGCTGCCGGCCGACAGCCCGCTACGCCGGCTGGACAACGTCCTGCTGGCGCCGCACAACGCGAACAGCAGTCCGGCGGCGTGGGAGCGCGTGCACCAGAACACAATTCAGAATCTGCTGGCGGAACTGCACGCGACGGCGTGAGCACTGCCGGCGTCCGGCCGGGCGGCAGTCGCGGGCGGCGCTGCCGGCAGATCTATCAAACCCTCGCAGAACGCGCTGAGGTCGGCCGGGTCGGACGAACTGAAGCACGCTGCCAGCACCTCCCGGGCGCGGTGCCGCAACTCCTGGCGCTCTTCGGCTGACAGGTCCCAGAGGCGTTGCGTGGCAGCACGGATCCCGGCCGGCGTGTGCTGGACGGGCTCGTGCTCGGGCAGCCAGGCCAGCGGATTGAGGTCGAGCGCCGTTTCGCGACCGACCACCACGACTGGCACGCCGGCGGCCATTGCTTCGAGCAACACGGCCGACCCCGCAGAGATCAGCACGCGTGCGCTGGGCAGCAATGCCGCCAGATCCTCCGTGACGAAAACGACGTTCGCCGGCAGCCCCGCCGGCGCGCCGGACTGCAACAACTCATCCACCGGCATCATCGGGTGGCGCTTGACGCGCACCGGCAAGCTGTTGGCACCACCCAGGGCGGCGATGGTCTTGACCAGCACCTCGACCGCGGCGGACTTCTCCACCGGCAACGCCACCAGGACGCATGGCGCGCCGGCGGCAGTGGCGCCCGCCTGATGCAGATGCGCGTAGCGCAGCGCCGGCCCGACACGCACGCGCTCGCCCGCCAGCCCGCCCCGCACCAGCACGTCGTGCCACAGGCGACCGGTGCAGACCACGCGGTCCGGCAGCGGCGCGAAGGCCGCTTCGCCGGCCGTCGGGTAAAGGCATAGCAGCATGGGCGGCAGCGTGGAGTGTTGGTAACCGACAATGCAGACGCGCGGGAAGGCACCGCGGAACCCCAGCACAGTACTCCTGTCAGGAATCTGGTTCTCAAACGGGTGAATGACGAGGTCCACGCTGAGGCCGGCAGCGCGCAATCGGTACGGCAGGCGCGTCATCAGGATCCACTGCAGCGCGCCGTGTTCGAATCCGAAACGCAGCCGGTCCTCGTCGAACACGGCGGTTACGTCGAGCGCTTCGAGCCGGACCGGCCCGGTCGGACGCATAACCTGCTTCAGGCCGATCCAACAGGTCCAGGCCAGGTCGCGCCAGGTGAAGTAGGCATCGGGGTTGATGAAGCGTTGCCGGCAACTCCGGAAGTGCTCCCACACCGCCTCGTAGGAACGGCTGACGTTCTGCAGGACGGGGATGATCCACACGTTGCAGCCGCGTCGTTCGAACCAGTCGGCCAGCCCGGGCAAGTGCCGATCCCGAAAGCTCCCGCCCGCCCCGCAGCAGGCGTCATCAACGTAGCTCCGCAGTACGACGCATGGCCCGTGGTGCGGCGCGCGCAGCAGATCGGCCGGCGAACCCAGCCGTCGGGCGGCCCGGCCGGCCCGCAGCGCTCCACGCGCAAAGGCCGCCCCCTGCCGCACGGCCAGCCCGAATTGACGCAGCCACAGCCACACCCGCGGCGGTGGCGGTTGCACCCAGCGCACGCGCCAACCACGCCGCCGGGCCGCACGCGTCAGCGACCGCAGCACGGCCCAACTCTGCCCCACGACGCACAGCGGGCTGGCTGTACGCTCCAGTTCCGCGACAGCCAGGCGCAGGTGGCAGCAATTCAGGAACAGGGGGCTGATAATCGTGTTGCGTTCGGCGACGCGCGAGGTCCACCAGGCGAGCGAGGCCTGGCGCCGGCCGAGTTGCGTGATGGCGTCCAGGAACGGCTCTCGCAGGTGCCGGGCCGTCGCGTCCAGCTTGCGGTCCAGCCGGATGCGCCGGAAGCGCGGACCCAGGCCGTGCTCCCAGGCACGCAGCCGCACGTAGTTACCGCCGAGAAACAGCCACCCGGCGGGCCCGGCAACCCGGGCAGCCAGTGCGGCGGGGTCGCTCTGCGCATGCGTCAGCCAGAGCACGGCTCCGGCACGTCGGCTGGCGTCAGGCTGGTTCATCGCGTGCGTTTCACTCAGAGGCAGCCGCCGCACTGTTGCGGCCCGCGGCGGCGCCACGATCCGTCAGGAACGTCCAAAGCACCATACATGCGAGCTGAGGCGATGCTCTTGCAGGAGCGCTTGCAGCGCGGCGGCAGCGCCGGACCGTTCCGCCAGCACCTGGAGAAAACGCGGGGCGCGGCCGCTCTGCAACACGATATCCACGTCCAGTTCCCCGGGCGTGGTCACTTCGACCTGCGTGAACCCGGCGCGCCGAAACGCCGCCGCGAAGCCCGCCACGCTTAGAAAGTTCAGGTGATGCGGCGGCGAGACGCTGTTGGAGTGTTCGCCCAGCAGGAGAATGTCGAACCCGTCGCCGCCAAGGCCGGTCGCCAGCACGGTGCCGCCGGGCCGCACCAGCGCGCGCATGTCCGCCAGGAACGCGGCTGGGGCGAAGACGTGCTCCAGCACTTCCAGGGACACGACCAAATCGAAGCGGGTCCGCCAGTCGGCCGCGTGCGCCGCCGTCGTCTCCAGACAATCAAAGCCCTTGGCGCGACACTGGGCCGCCAGGTCCACGGACGGCTCGACTGCACCAAGCTGCGCGCCGGGAAACTGCCGGCCCAATTCCTCCAGGAACACACCCGCCCCGGCGCCGACGTCGCAGATCGAAGTCACGGGTCGACCGCGTTCGTCCAGCCAGGCGCGCAGGCGCTCGGCCTTGGGACGAAAGAGCTTCGTGCGACGCACCTCGGCCACTGCCGGGAAGAACTCGCGCGCCCAGAACTGTGCCGACGGGCTGTCGCGGTAGAAGTCGGCCAGCATTTCGGGAGTCGGGCGGGGCGAGCAGTAGAGCGTGTCACACGACCCGCAACGCGCGAACGAAAAACCGTGCTTCTCGAAGGCGGGCCGCGGCGCATCCGCGGCGCAGGCCGGGCACGGCACGCGCACGAAGGCCGCATGCAGCATGCGCTCGGCGTCCCGCCGGCTCAGTTCCAGGTAGACGGCAAAGAGCGCCTGCGGCCGAATATCCGCCTCTTTCACAATACACCGCCCGCCACCTGGCCGTACTCGGCGAACAGCGGGTCGGCCGGCATGAGCGCCGCCACCCGCTCCAGGTCGGCCGGCGTATCGACGCTGTACACGTCGAAGCGCGTCGGCACCATCTTCACGCGGTAGCCGTGCTCCAGCACGCGCAGCATGTCGATCGACTCGATGCACTCCAGCGGGGTCGGGGGCAGCCGGCTGAATTGCAGCAGAAAGTCGCGCCGCTGCGGGATGATGCAGACCTGCTTGCGGCGCGGCACGGGCCCGCCCCACTTCTGCCCGGAGGGAATCGGCTCGCGCGAGAAATACAGCGCGAAGCCGTCATGGTCGACGACGACCTTGACCTCGTTCGGATCAAGCCATTCCTCAACGGTGCGGATCTCGCCCATCAGGTTTGTGATCTGGATGGTCTCATCCGCGAGCAGCGGCGCCACGGCCTCGTCGATCATCTCGGGCCGCACCAGCGGCTCGTCGCCCTGGATCAGCACAACGATGTCCGCCCGGCGGCCCAGGGCCTGCTCGGCCGGCAGGAGTGCTTCGGCGACGCGATCGCCACAGCGCTCATGGTGCGAGCCGGTCATGATGACCTGGCCGCCAAGCGCCGCCACGTAGTCGGCGATTTCCGCGTCACAGGTCGCGACAAATGTGGCGGCCAGCGTGGGCGCGCGCTGGCAGCGCAGCAGCACGTGCCCGAGCATGGGAATGCCGACGATGGGCCGGAGCGGCTTGCCGGGGAAACGCGTGCTCGCCATGCGTGCCGGTATGATTCCGATTATCGTTGGCATCGCTTCTCCCAGACCGCGGGGCGCACGCCGCTCGGGGCGGAACGTGCGCTATTCGGCCGCCGGATCCACCTCCAGGAGCACCTTCAGATATTCGCCCGTGCGGGCAGTCTGCCAGGCCGCCGCGAAGTCGCGCAGCGGAAAGACGCACTCGGTGAAGCGTCGCAAGTTCAGGTGCGGCAGCGTGGCGATGGCCTCGCGAAAGTCCTCCGGGCCGCTGCCCACCGAACCGGCGATGGTCAGCTCATGGGCTACGACCGTCTCGAAATTGAACTCGCGCCGTGAGTATGGCAGGCCCAGCAGTAGCAGGGCGGCGCCGGGCCGCACGTGCCGCAGGATGGCGTCCAGCGCTTGCGGGTCGCCGGTCGCCTCGATGAGGGCGTCGTATTCCCCCAGCGCGGTCAATTCCTCTGATGAGCGCGTTGCAATGCCGCTGCCGTCGAGGCAGGCGCGGCGGCGCGGGTTGCGGTCGAAGACGGTCACTTGCTGGCCGCGCAAGTGCAGGACTTGGGCGCAAAGCTGACCCAGCGGTCCACCGCCGACGACGGCGCAGGTTCGCTGGGACGCCGACCCCCAGGCCCGCTCAAGGCGACCCAGTCCCTTCAACGCCACGGCCACGGGTTCGCACAGACAGGCGTCGCGCAGGGCCGCGCCGGCCGGCAGCTTGTGGACGAAGCGGCCCGGCACGATGACGTACTCGGCGTAGCCGCCGTCCAGGTCGATCACACCCAGTTCCCGCCGCCATTTGCAGCCGATCGGATTGCCTTGTTGACAGAGGGCGCACACGCCGCAGCTCTGGATGCACTCGACCACTACCGGGGCACCGGGTTGCAGGTTCGTGACGTTCGGGCCGGTTCGCACGATGTGGCCGGAGAGCTCGTGGCCGGGCACGATCGGGTAGCGCGCCTGGCCGGACCGGTAGTAGCCGAGGGTGCCGTCGAGGATTTCGATGTCGGTGGCGCAGACGCCCTCGTAGGCCACGCGGATCAGCACATCGCCGGGCTTCACTTCCGCCAGGGTCACGTGCTCCAGTGTCGCCCGGCCGGGCGCTGAGATGACGACCGCCTGGTGGGTCTTGTCGAACATGATCCGCTGGCGGGCCCGCGGGTCGTCCATGACGGCTCCGTCGAGTAGACCCTGAGCGGTGCCGAGCGCCTTGTTCATGCGGAACAGCGCGATCTCACTGGCGGTCTGTTTCAGGCGGCCGCCGACAGCCGCCTGGACCATGTCCTGCACCAGCGCGCGGCCCTCGCGCAGCAGCTCGGTGGCGACATGCCACGGCTGGCGAACGCCGATGCGCCGGGCTGCCTGGGCCTCGCGGAAATAGCGCCGGCGCACCTGCGGCCAGCTCTCCTCGTGGATGTGGAAAACCGCGGCGCGGGGTTCGTAAATCACTTGCCGGCCGCGCTCCATCCAGTGCTTGGCCCAGGCGATGTCTTCCAGTCCGGAGAGCGTCTCATCAAACGGGTGGGCTTCCCACAGGTCGCGGCGGACGGCAGAGTTGGCGTTGTTGGCGAAGAATCTCGGCGGCCGCAGCACCATCCGCTCCCGGCCGAATACCCGCTGGAAATCCTGAACCTCGGAGAACTTCGACGCGGCGGTGCCAAGCTGCCGGCCGTAGACCATCGCTACGGATTCGTCGCGCAGCGGGGCCACGAGTTCCGCCAGCCAGTCGGCGTCACACGGCTCGGTGTGGGCCGAGACGACGGCCACGTAACGCCCGCTCGCGCGCCGAATGCCCACGTTGAGCGCGTAGCCGAACGTGAAGTCGCGGCTCTCGATCCGCAGGAGCAGTGCCCCGCGCCGCTCGGCGATCTCCGGCGTGTGGTCGTAGGAGCCGGAGTCGACCACGATGATCTCGAAGTCGCGATACGTCTGCGCGGCGATGCGCTCGAGCAGGCGCGGCAGGTGGGCCTGCTCGTTGAATGCCCGGATGACCAGCGACGTCTCGGGGCTGCTCATGACGCACCGGCGCCGGCCATGACGCGGGCGCGGGCCCGCCGGGCCGGTGCAATGAAGTCCACGCCCTCGCGCCCGCCGGCCTGGACGAGCGTGGCGACCATCGGCTCACAGGCGTTGGGCGTCACCACGGCCACGGTGCCTTCCGGCCAGTGCGGCCATTCACGCGGGTCTTCACGCGGTAGCGCCAGGAATGCGAACATGCGCTGGTCGGCGTGGTCGTCCGCGACAGCCAGAGCCGCACCCCCGGGCGGTGCGGCTCGCAGCGCTTCCAGCAGCGCCAGGCCATTGCTCCCCAAGCCGTACACCACCAGTCTCCGGGCCCCGCGCCGACGCAACAGCCAGGTCACGTCCGCCAGATTCTCGCACGGGTCAATGGCCAACAGCCAGACGCGCTCAAGCAGTTCGGCGGCCCAGGCGGCCAGCGGGCCGCCTTCCAGCCAGGGCCGAATCTCCCCCAGCCAATCCTCACGCTTGCTTGTCCAGACATGACCGTGCGCCCCGCCAACGAAGGCGTAGGCGTCGCGAATGGCGCCGGCGACGGCGGCACGGTAGCTGTCGGACACTTCCACGGGCGGCAAAGCGTGCAGGTAACGTTCAATTGCGGCGGGCGCGCCGGATGCACAGGCCACCGCGCCACATGACCAGGCCAGCCGATGGGCGGCCTCGGCCGCGACCTGGGGATCACGGGCATGCGCCGACCAGCGCTCCAGCACGAGCCGGCCGGCGGCCAACATGCGATCCGCGTCGTGACTCAGGCTGCGCGCCCGTTGCCGATAGCCGAAGAGCACGCGCGGCAGCGTCACGCAGGCGGCGCCGCCGCCCGCCAGACGCAGCCACAGGTCCCAGTCCTCGCAGCCGCGCTTGCGCGGATCCTCGTCAAAGGGCTGCTCCCCCAGCAGGGTCCGCGGCACAAGTGTCATCGCCGGCAGTCGATTGCCGAGCAGGAGCGTATCGACCGACAGGCCACCGCCAGGAAAACGCAGCACTCCCAGCGGCACGCCCTGCTCGTCGAGCAGCTCGTAGCCGGCTGAAATCAGCGTGTCGTCGGCCCCCGCGGTGGCGGCGGCCTGCAGGAGCACTTCCAGCGCGGCGGGTCTCAGCGAATCGTCGGCATCGAGGAAGAGCACACGCGCTGCCCGCGCCAGCGCGACGCCCGCGTTGCGGGCCGCTGCCGGGCAGCGATGCGGCCCGTGCGTCCAGCGGATGCGCGCGTCCTGGGCGGCGTGGTCGGCGAGAATCGCAACGGTCGCGTCGGTCGAGCCGTCGTCGACGCAGACGGCCTCCCAGTTCGGCAAGGTTTGCGCCCGGATGCTGGCGAGCGTGTGCGGCAGCGTGTCGGCCGCGTTGTAGCAAGGAACGATGATCGAGACGTCCGGCAAGACTCGTTCAGGGTCGTTCGACCTCGCGTGCGCGTCGAGGCACGAACGAGCATCCGCCCACATCCTGGTGGTCTCCTGCGTCAACTTGCCCGGCGCGCGGCGTCCACGCGCGTGGCCCGGTCATTCGATTAATGTCCCGACGTTATCGGCACTGCGGCCGGATTCGCTTTAGCCGCCCCCCCAACGGCCACCGATAACTCGAACGTACCAGGAGGGTGCCGCCGGAATGCCAGAGACACTGACGCTCGACTCCGTTATCGCCATGGGGCGCAGTGGCGACGCCACGCGCTTCATCAACGTCGCAACCGAAGCGCTGAACCAGGGCGTGGCGCCTGACGACCTGGTGCTGTTGCTGATGCAGCGGCTGACGGAGCGCGGCCTGCTGGCCCTGGCCCACCGCGTCGCGGAACGGCTATCGCCGACCGTGCGTTCCCATCCTGAGTTCGCCGGCATGCTGCGGGCACTGGCCGCCGACGGCAACAACGGCCTGGCCCCTTGGGAGCGCCTTGCGCCGGTGTTTGCGGCCAACCTGGCCGCTCTGCGCCGGCGTTACGCATGGGCCGATAATCTCGCAGCCGAATGGGCCGCCAATAACGAACAACTCGAGTTGCACGCCACCACGGACAACACCTGGCAGATCCTCGACCGCTCCACCGGCGCGTTCGGGATCTGGCGGCCAGTCTTCGGCGATCAACAGCCACAACCGCCCCTCGACCTGCTCAAGGCCAAGCTCAAGAACCAGGTGCTGCCGGCCTTGGCTATCGATGGAGTCGGGCAAGGCCAACACCTGCCCTGGCTATACGAGGCCACGAGTGACACGCTGCTCGGCGCAACCGCGCTGATCTACCAGATTGAGACGGAGCCGCTGGCGCTGGCGGTGGCCCTCCACCTGGTTGACTGGACCGGCCTGATCGCGGACGACCGTGTGCGGCTGTGCTGCGGTCCGGACGCCTTTGAGCAACTCGAGCGCGCCATCGCCGCCGAAGAGTGGAACATCCCGCCGACCCTGGTATCGCGGGCGCTGCCGTGGAACGGCGAGGCAGCCCAACCCGCCGAACCGGTGCTCAAAGCTATCGAGGCGCGTGTCGAGGCCGAACGTCGGGTGTTCAAGCAGGCCGTCGCGGCCGGTTACGCGGAGCGTAACGCCGCCTGGTGGCACCGACGCTACGCAGCCGCCCTGAGCGGAACTGAGCCGCCGCTGCGCGTACTGGCGTTCACCTGCCGTTTCACCACGGTGCTGCAATACGCCACGCGCGACCTGATGAACGCACTACGTTCAATCGGCTGTGAGACGCGCCTGCTGATCGAGCCGAACGACCACGCCCGGGTGCCGCCGCGCCAGCGCCTAGCTGCAATCCGCGATTTCCAGCCCGACCTTGTGCTGATGATTGACCACCCGCGCTCCCGGCACGAGCCCAGTCTTATCGACGAGGTGCCGGTGCTGACGTGGGTGCAGGACCGCCTGCCGTGGCTGTTCGACCGCGCCGTCGGCGAGCGCATCGGGCCTTTGGACTTCCTGATGGGCTTCGGCTTCTCCGAGCTGGTCAAGGACTACGGCTATCCTGCCGAGCGCTTCATGCCCTGCGAGATGGCTACGGACCCAGCCGCTCTCCTGCCGGCGGGCGCCGACGGCAATCCGCTCGACCCGGCCAAACTGGACGAGCCTGAGGACCCGGTGCTCAGTTGCGACGTAGCCTATGCGACGAACTATGGCCGGACCGCTGAAATGATCTATCGCGAAGCCCGGGCGCGCTGTAATCCGGCCGGCATGAAACTGCTGGACGCGTTGTACGAGGAACTGGTGGCGCGGCTGCGCGCCGGGCTGTTGAACGGCGGCCTGGATTCGGCGAACTTCATCGCCACCATGCAGCGCGCCGCCGGCGTCGAGCTGTCCGCGGCCGCGCATGACCAGCTTCTGGGCGACACCGTGCGCCCGATGGCCGACCAGCTCCTGCGCGAACAGACCATCACCTGGCTGGCCGACTGGGCCGAGCAGACCGGGCAGCGCTTCAACCTCTATGGCAACGGCTGGGAGCGGCATCCGCGCTTCAGCCGCTATAGCCGCGGCTACCTGGAGCACGGCCAGACGCTGGGGCGCGCGTTTCGAGCCGCCAAGGTCAACGTGCACGCCGGCTGCAACCTGGCCTTTCACCAGCGCGTGCTTGACGGCCTTTCAGCCGGTGGCTTCTTCCTGATCCGCCGGCACGCTAGCGACGTCGCGTTTGCGACCACGCGCAAGCTCAACGAGATTGTGCGGGCCCGCGGCCTGGGGCCCGGCGACATGCTGCCCGCCGCCGACCTGCCGCCCGAGCTGGCCGCTGAATGGGCAGCACTGTGCCGCATGCGCGGTTTCGTGCCCGACGCCCCGTATCAAGTCACGGAGAAAGTAATCGAACTCATGAATCGCAGGCCGGAGGATATCGTGCTGCCAGTGCACATCTGGCCCGATCTGCCGCGCGTCTGCTTCGGCAGCGCTACGGAGCTGGGCGAGCGGCTGGAGCACTTCCTCAGCCACCCGGACGAACGCCGCGCCGTGGCCGCCAACATGCGCGCCCGCGTGCTGGAGCGCTTCAGCTACACGGCCCTGATGCACAAGGTGCTGCACTGGATGGCCGACGTCCTGGGGCGCGGTGCGTGTGACGCAGCCCATTCGCGCCGCGGTCCGTAGGGAATACCCACGATCTCGGGCAACATGCTCGCCGGCCGGCCGCCCCCGCCACAACCCGACGGACGCACAAACGCATGGCAGATGACACGGCGGTACGATATGCTGCCCGGCCGGCAGGGCAGGCGGCCATAGAGAAGGAGCTCCAATGTCAACCCGAATTCAGCTCGAATACGGCGGCTGCCTGGCATCGGCCGTCGGCAACATCCACGGCCTGACGCCCAGCGAAATCACGACCGCCGCCACGCAGGTCAAGCCTCTGATCGCGCGTATCGAACGAGAACGCAAAGCCGGGCAACACCGCTATCGCGCTCTGCCGGCCGACAAGGAGATGGTCGCGGCCGTGCGCGCCGCCGCCCGGCGTCACTGCGCGGGCGTCGAGAACCTGGTCGTGCTCGGCATCGGCGGCTCGGCCCTGGGCAACATCGCCTTGCAGACGGCCCTCAACTCGCCCTGGTACAACCTGCTGCCGGCCGGCAAACGCCGCGGGCCGCGGCTGTTCGTTATGGACAACGTCGATCCCGTGCAATTCGGCAGCCTGCTGGATCTACTGGGCCCTGGCCTGCGACGGACAAGGTTCAACGTCATCAGCAAGTCGGGCGAGACTGCCGAAACGGCCGCCCAGTTTCTTATCGTCCGCGACCTGCTGGCGCGGCGGCTGGGCCGGCAAGCCCTCAGGAAGCAGCTCATCATCACGACTGATCCCGCGGCCGGCACGTTCCGCGAGCTGGTGACCGCGGAGGGCTACGACGCGCTGCCCGTGCCCGAGGGCGTCGGCGGACGCTTCTCCGTGCTGTCGGCGGTTGGGCTGTTCTCGGCGGCTTGTTGCGGCGTGGACATCGCCGAGCTGCTCGAGGGCGCGGCTGATATGAGCAAACGCGTCGCCGAGCGCAGCGTCAAAAGCAACCCCGCGGCGCTCTTGGCGCTCCTGCTGCACGCCTTCTACGTGCGCGGCAAGCGGCTGCACGTCATGATGCCCTACGCCTATCAGCTCAAGGACTTCGCCGACTGGTATCGACAGCTTTGGGCGGAGAGCCTGGGGAAGGCCCACGACCAGGCCGGCAATCCGGTGGTGGTCGGGCCAACGCCAATCCGTGCCCTGGGGGCCACCGACCAGCATTCGCAGGTCCAGCTCTACCGCGAAGGCCCCAACGACAAGGTCTTCATCTTCCTGGAAGTGCAGCGCTTCGCCCGCGACGTCAAGATCCCGCGCAGCGCCGGCGCGCCGGCCCCACTGCAATACCTCGGCGGCAGTTCGCTCCAGCAGTTGCTCAATGCTGAGAAACGCGCCACGGAGTACGCCCTGGTCACCAGCCAACGTCCGTGTCTGACCATCCGCTTCCCCGTCATCAACGAGTTCACGATCGGGCAGTTCATCATGCTGTGGGAAGCCACCACGACCGTGGCGGGGTACCTGCTGGACATAAATCCCTACGATCAGCCGGCCGTGCAGACCGGCAAGGATTTCACGTTTGCCCTGATGGGCCGGTCTGGTTATGAATCACAAGCGCGCGAGTTCAAACGCTTCGCCGCGCGCCAGGGCAAGCACGTGGTATAGCGCCGCACGCACTGTCCCGTACGGCGAGCCTGGGTCGGCCCTGCCGGGCCGGGGAAACCGGGCAAACGGAGAGAGCTCATGCGACATGCGGTCATCATGGCTGGTGGCTCCGGAACACGGCTATGGCCTCTGAGCCGACGCCGCCGACCAAAGCAGCTCATGAGGCTGTTCGACGGGGCTTCGCTACTGCAGCTTGCACGCCAACGCCTGACCGGCCTATTCGAGCCGGAGAACATCTGGATCATCACTTCGGCCGACTACCTGGACCTGGTGGCCGGCGAACTGCCGGACCTGCCCCGCGCGAATCTAATCGGCGAGCCCATGGGTCGGGATACGGCCAATGCCGTCGGACTGGCGGCGCACCTGCTGGCTCAGCGTGACCCGAACGCCACGATGGCCGTCTTCACCGCCGACCACCTCATCAGCCCGCAAGACGCCTTTGCCGCCGCCATCCGCACTGGGCTCGACGTTGCTGAGCAGAATCCAGAAGCACTGGTCACTTTCGGCATTACACCCACTGAGCCGCATACCGGCTATGGCTACGTGCGCCGCGGGGCGCAACTGGCGCCGCAGACATTCGAGGTCTCCGAATTCAAGGAGAAGCCGGCGCTGGACGTCGCACGGCGCTACCTCAACTCCGGGGACTACTACTGGAACAGTGGCATGTTCGCGTGGCGCACGTCGGCGATCCTGGCCGAACTGCGGCGCAGCCTGCCAAAGAACGATGCGACGCTGACCACCCTGGCTGAAGACTGGAACACGCTCGCGGGTACACCGGAGGGGGCGGCCTTGTTTGAATCGCTGCACAAGATTTCTGTCGACTACGGCGTCATGGAGCAGGCTAAGCGAGTCCTGCTGGTGGAGATGCCGTGTCGATGGCTCGACCTTGGGTCGTGGATGGCGATTGCGGACACGCGCGACCCGGATTCAGACCAGAATATCTGCATTGCGCCGAACACGCTGGCGTTCAAGAGCCAGGGAAATGTGTTCGTCAGCGAGGATGACCACCTGATCGTGGCGCTGGGGGTTGATGATCTGGTGATTGTTCACAGCCCGGACGCGACGCTGATTTGCCACCGCGACCACGTTCAGGAAATTAAGGACCTGGTTGAGATTCGCAAGAACAGGTTCGGTGACCGGTACGAGTAGCAAGGCTACGTGGCGCACTGCCCGGCAGGGGTAGCTTCACGGGGCTAATGGAAGTCCCATAATCCACTGCCAGTCAATAATCCCCCTGCGCGTCGTCCGCGTCACGCCGCTATTGCTGCACGGGAGCAACAACTAGCGTTGCCCCAGGTAAACATCACCACTAAACGCAAGGCCCTCTTAATCTTATGTATGGCGTTTGCGTGGGCGCGCCCAAAACTGCTGGGACAGATGATGCCGCATATCAACACCCGTTCGGTACCGGTCACGGACACCGGCAAAAAATGCGTCCCCAACTCCAACCACGTGCTATTGTTACGCGCGGCTGGCCACTTGCCCCGACCGACTTATGCCAATGGCACAAGTATTGCACCAAGTGAACGATCTGCGATCCAGTGCCGGTGCTTTCCGAGGGAAGGGCTCAGGCCCAGGAAGCTTCGAGACAGCGGGCCTGGGAGTCAGCGAGGTGTCTGGCTTCGTGTGGCTCCAACGCGGGATGGTATTTGACGTTCTGGGATCGCGGCACGCCAACTCAGGCGTGACTGTCCTGCGTTCAATGCGAGTGCGACAGGGGCGGCGCCAAACGGGGTAAGGCCCGGGCTTGCCGAAGTCCGGGACGGCCGGATTCAGGCGCGCTGGACGGAGCGGACGCCGGCCACCCCTTGGCGCCCTACCCGTCGGCCGGCGGGCCCCGGGCACCGGTTCATCACGAGCGTTCAGGACCCGAACTGTTCAGCATTAGGCGAAGGGCGGCCAGGCCCGCGTCGGCCTCTCCACGCGCGGCCGCAGATCATCCCCCAGCGGCATGAAGACTGACCAATCATAGCGCAACATGCACATCCCGTGCGCGAAACCATCGAATGCGATGGCCGGCTGCTCCCCACATAGCTCCTGCATGATCCACGCCGGGAAGTCCGCACCGGCCGCGATTGACAGGGGTGCCCCGCCGCCGAACCGCGGATTGATCTCGATGAACCGGACCCGCCCATCGGATGTCTTGATGCATTGCAGCGTGGCCAGGCCCCGCAGCGACGGCCCGAGCGTCTCAACCACATGCTTGCCCGCGGCCATGATGGCCTGGTCCTTGACGACCACGCCCTTGCAGACCTCTCCGCCGCGCACCTGCCAGCGCGCCCGCGGCACCACGCAGCGCGGCACGCCATCCAGGCCAACGTAGACGTCCAGCGTGTACTCCTGGCCCTCCACGAACTCCTGGATAATGAGATCGTCGTAGCGCCTCAGGAAGTAATCAAGATCCAACTGATCCCGAATTATGTTGACCCGCTGGCTGGCGCTGCCGGTCAGCGGCTTTGAGAACAGCGGCAACGGCGGCCGCAGCGCCTGGACCTCGGCAGCGGTGTAGCTTCGTGGCGTGTCGATCCCGGCCTGCCGCAGGAATCGATAGGTTTCAAGCTTGTCGCGACAGATCCTGATTACCTGCGGATCAGCGATCAATGGCTGGCAGCCAGCCGCTTGCAGCTCATCACGGGCGCTGCTAATCAGCAGCAGGTCGTTGTCCGTCGTGGGTATGAGGGCATCCGCCTCGGTGCGCCGCACCACGCTGAGCAGCGTCGGCAGGTAGGCGGCCTCTCCGACCGGCGGAACCAGCACGGGCTCGTCAACGCACGCCAGCGCCGGCGCGCTCGGATCATGATCCACGCCGACCAGCCGCAGCCCAATGCTGAGTCGCTCCGCCGCGGCGCGGAAGGCCTGCAGCAGTTCAACACGCCGCCCGACGCACGTGAACAGCACGGTCAGGCAGCGGAGCTTGGATCGGTCGGTGGGCATCCCTATAGCATCGTCGCTGCCAGCCCTCCGCGCCAAGTACCGCCGATCGAAGTCCGATTAGTCGCCGCACGCCCTGCTATGTGCCGTTCGCAGGCCTGCCACAGCACCGATAACATCCGCCCAGGCCACATTGACAGTGCGTCCCCGCAGGGATAGCCTGCGTTCTGTGCGTCCCGGCGATGCACGGCGGCGAGGTTGGCCACGAAATCAGCGGGATCTGCCCATGCGTCTCATTGCGATTGCCATGGCCTTGGCGCTCGCGGCGGCCACTCCCGGCCGGGCTGATGACCCGCCGCCGACCGAGAGCGCCGGGCAGGACGGACCATACTGGCTGGTCGTGACGTCCGATCATGTGAACGTGCGCAGCCGGCCCGATCGCAATAGTCTGCCGCTACTGCGCGTCGAGCGTGACACGGTCCTGCGTGCTGAGGATGCCACCTTTGGTTGGCACCGCGTTCATCCGCCGCGCGGGGCGTTTTCTTACGTGTCAGCGCAATACGTGGACCAGGTGTCCGAGGAGCGCGGCATTGTCTCGGTTGCCAGCGGGACGCTGCGAGTGCGGGTGGGCAGCCAGGTCGCCGATGTCGATCCGCTGAAGTGCGAGGTGCAAGCGCGGCTGACGCGCGGCACCGAGGTGCAGATCATCGGGCGCTCCGGCGACTGGCTGAAGATCGTCCCGCCCGAGGGCGTTTACGCTTACATACACAGCGACTACGTCGAGCGCATCTCCGCCGAGCGGGCGGCCCAGTTACAGGCGGCCGCCACTTCACAACCGGCGGACGCCGCGGCCACCACGGCGGAGCCGGATGCCCCCGACCTGGGCGGCCCCTGGGGCCAACGGTTGGTGCTGGCCGAAACAGCAATAGCGGCCGAGAGCCGCCGAGAGCCGCTCGAGCAATCCTGGACGAGCGCGATCGCCCAGCTTCGCACAATAGCCGCCCAGCGTGAAGAGCCCTTGGTGGCCCGCCTGGCGGAGGCCTGGATCGCACGACTCGAACAGCGTGTGGCCGACCAGGAGGCGCTGCGGGTCGCCCGGCAAATCGCCCAGCGGGGCGACCGCACGCGTGAGCAGCACGAACGTGAGTTGGAGCAGGTGCGGCGGGTGCGCTCCGACCCAACCGAGCCGGACTACGCGGCGCGCGGGCTGGTTCTGCGGAGTTCAGCGCCCGGCGCAAGCACGGAAGGCCCACGCTTCCGGCTCGAGGATCCGCTCACTCGCAACACCTTGGCCTACCTGGAGTTCCCAGCCGAAAGCTACCTTGACGCGGAGCAGTTTCTTGGACACTACGTGGGCGTGCTCGGAGCGCAACGCCACGATGAACGCCTCGGCGCGGCGGTCATCAGGGTGACGCGCGTCGACGTTCTGGCACTGCCAGCGCGTGCCACGCAACCGGCTCGCCAGACTCCTTGAGCGGGCTATAATTGTGATCCCGATGATTACGGCTTGTTACCGGTGCAAGGAAGAGGAACCATGAAGTATCTGAATTGGCGCGGTCGGTTGATGATGCTCGCGGGGGCCGGCATGACCCTGTTGGCCACGGGTGGTTGCAGCGGCATGAGTGACCAGCAGCTTTCGTCGGTTCTGCAAACCACCATAACGACGGCCCTGACCACGCTCGTACAGGCCGTACTGCTGGGCGGCGCTGGCACCCAGTAGGCGACCGCATCACGCACTACCGCGTTTATCCCACGTGGCGAACGCGAGCTTTCCAGGTGTTCCCGGCGTCAGCGTTCGCAGGCGAGCGCTGGCGCCCCGCCTGCCACTTGGTCTGCCCCACGGTGGCTTACGGCGATCAAACTGGTTAGGGAGACGCCGCAAATGACGCGCATCCGCTGGGTCTGGCTGGCCGCAACCGTCACCCTGCTCACAGTCGGCTGCAGTGAACGCCGCCGGGCGGAGATCATCCAGCACCCCCGCTGGGAGTACCAGGACTATCACCGCATTGCGGTCGTGCCGTTCCACGCGCCGCGCCGCGAGGCCGTGACGGCAGCGCGGCAGGCGGAGGATATGCTCGTCGACCAACTGGCCGGCAGCGGCACGTTCACCGTCCTGACGCGCAGCGACCTGGCGGCCGTGATGTCCGAGCAGGACCTTTCGCGCCTGGCCGACGTGGCCGACCCCGGCACGGCTTTGCCGGAGGGCATGCTCAAGGTCGCCCAGGCCATCGTGGTCGGCGCGATCACTGACTTTGAGCTGACAGACGACCGCAAGGCCGTGCGCATCCCGCGTTACGTGGTGGACCGGCAGGGTCGCATCATCCGCGACCGTCGCGGCCAACCGGTAATCGCCGGCTACGACGAACTGCTCGAGTTCCGCCACGCAGCCCGCGTTGCCGGAAACGTGCGGGTTATCGACGCCGCCACTGGGCGGGTCCTGCTGAGTCATTCAGTGCCGGGCATCGAGAACCAGCGCTCGCGGCACGGCAGCCCGCCGCGCGAGTCGCCGCTCGATTTGGCGCTGCAGGCGGCCCGCGAGATCGGGACGGATTTCTACCGGAAGATTGCCCCGCAGCGTGTCGCGGTGAAGCTCAGCAGTGACTGCCTGCTGCTGGCCTCCGAGTACTACGAGGGCGACTACGAGAAGCTCAAGAGCGTGCCGATCGCGCTGGACGAGGTGTTGCTGGTAACGCGCGGTCTGCCCAGTTCCTGTGACCGCAACGACTTCCGCATGGCGATTTCCGCCAAGGACAGCCGGGGCTACCTGATCGAGCACGAGTTCACCTGGTCGCCGAGTCTGGGTCGCCGGGGCGAAGTGCTGACCGTGCCGCTACCGGTGTTGAAGGAGGCCGGCGCCGAGGAGTTCACGGCGAAGCTCTTCGCCGTCGGCAACGAGCGTCCCATAATCGAGCGCAACTTCAAACTCGACCTCCCCAGACGCAGGTAGGCGCCCAAGCCAGCCAGCCAATCGCCCAACAACCCTCGCTCCGCCCGGCCCAGTCCGTATAATCGGGGGTTCCCGTCTGTGTGGGAAAGGCAATGGTCGTCCGGCCGCGCGGTCGACCCGGGAGCAGCGCAGTGAACTGGGAAGCATTTCTCGATGGGCTGGCCGAGTGGTTCCAGAGTCGCGACCTGCTGCAGCGCCAGATCCCCTGGGTCGTCGGCGTGTCCGGAGGGCCCGACTCGACGGTCCTGCTGCACGCCATGGGGCAGATCTCTCAGCGGCGCGACCTCGGCTGGCGGTTGCACGTGGCGCACTTCCACCACGGCTTGCGCGGGGCGGAATCGGACGCGGACGAATCGTTCGTCGCGGGTCTGGCCGAGCATGTCGGCGCCACACTGCATGTCGTACGTGAAGACATCCGGGCCTGCTGTGCCAAAGAGGGCGGCTCGACCGAGGAAGTCGCCCGCCGCCACCGGTATCAGGCGTTCGAGCGCATCGCACTGACGACCAACAGCCCGTACGTCGCCGTGGCTCACCACGCCGACGACAACGCCGAGACGATCCTGCACCGCATCTGCCGCGGGACCGGCCTGCGCGGGCTGGGCGGCATTTCCGACGTGCGCCCGATCCAGCCGGGCAGCCGCGTCCAGGTCGTGCGCCCCCTGCTCCAAACCCGCCGCGCCGCCATTGACGAGCTGTGCACCGCCTGCGGCTTCGAGACCCGCGCCGACAGCAGCAACGCCTCCGGCGAGTTCACCCGCAACCGCATCCGGAACGTGATCCTGCCAATGCTGCGGGACAACATCAATCCGCAGGTGGCCGAGGCGCTGCTGCGGCTCTCGGAGCAGGCCCGCTGGCTGGCGTGCTACCTGGAGGGCGCGGCGGCCCGCACGTTCGAGTCCTTGATCGTCGAGGAGGAAGCCGGCCGCCTGGTGCTCAGTGCGACCGCCCTGGCCTCCAAGCACCGGGCCATCCAGTCCGAGGTCATTCGCCGGGCCATTGCCCTGCTGACCGGCAGCGAGCAGGACCTGACCTTCGCGCATGTCGACGCGGTCGTCCGGCTGGCGCAGGATCCCGCCAGCGGCAAAGAGTTGCATCTGCCAGGGCGCATCGTCGCCGCCAAGCGCTACGACCGGCTCGAGTTCCGCCCCTGGCAGCAGGAACAGGAGCCGCCGCCTGAGTTCGCGCCCATCCTGCTGCAAGTGCCCGGCCGCACCGCCCTGCCGCCGCTGGGGGTGGAGATCGAAACCGAGGTACGCGAAGTTGACGGCTCGAAGCTGGACGAGTTGCGGCACGACCCACCCGACCGCGAGGAATGGCTCGATTACGACCTCGTGCAGCCGCCCCTGGTCGTGCGCGGCCGCCGGGAAGGCGACCGCTTCCGGCCGCTGGGAGCTCCAGGGGCCAAGTCACTCAGCGACTTCCTGGCGGCGGAGAAGATCGAGCCGAGCGAGCGCGACCGCACGGGCGTGCTGTGCGACCAACAGGGGCCGCTCTGGGTCATGCCGCTGCGAATCGATGAACGCGCCAAGCTGACGCCGGCCACGCGCCGGGCGCTGCGCATCATCCTGCATCCATCCCCAACACGACCGGTGGACTGAGTGTGTCAGACAAGCGCCTCCCCGTCGGCTGGCTGATCTTCGGCGCGGCCCTGCTGCTGCGGCTGGCCTGGGTGCTCACCTGCTGGACGACCAACGGCCCGAGCCTGGAGTTCGATGACGAGCGGCTGCACTGGGACGTGGCCCGCAACCTGATTCAGCACGGCGAGATGATGAGCAGCGACGGCCGCTACGCGGCCCGCATGCCGGCTTACCCCCTGTTTCTAGCGGTCTTCGCGGGGTTCGGTGACGCCGGCATACTCCTGGCACGGCTGGCGCAGGCCGGGTTGGGGGCGGCGTCTGCGGCCGTGGCCTACTGGCTGGCCCGGGGCGTAGCGGGCCGCGCCGGCGGGTTGCTGGCCGGGCTGCTCGTCGCCTTCGATCCCTACGCAATCTTCTTCACGAACCTTTTGTTGACCGAAGTGCCGTTCACGCTGGTGGTCCTGGGTCTGCCCGCCTGCGCCTGGCGGCTGGTGGTGGTCGCCCGGCCGGCCTGGGGGGCATTCACGGGCGTGGCCGTACTCGGGCCGACCGCCATCATGCTGCGGCCGTCCGCGGCGGGTTGGATCATCCTGCTATGGGCGCTGTTGCTGATTACGCGCCGCTTCAGCCGGCAGGCGGGGGTGCAGACGGCTCTGTTCGCCGCGATACTTGCGTTCCTGATGGCACCCTGGGGGTTGCGAAACCAGGCGGCGATCGGCGCGTGGGCGTGGCTCTCAACCAACGGCGGCGTGACGCTCTATGACGCCCTCGGGCCGCAGGCCGACGGCAGCAGCAACCAGGCATTCCTTAACGAAATGCCGGAACTCTCCGGCCTCGACGAGGTGGCCCGCGACCGGCTCTTGCGCGAGCGCGCCTGCGACGAACTGCGCCGCGACCCCGGGCGCGCCTGGCGCCTGGCCGGCATCAAGTTCCTGCGCACCTGGAGCCTGATTCCCCACGTTACGAACTACCGCGGTGGCACCGTGGCCCTGGCCAGTGCGGCGTACACGCTACTGGTACTGATCCTGGCGGGCGTCGGGTTGCTGCGCTGCCTGGCGCGATGGGCGCGGCCAACCACAATCGCCTATCATGCCCTGTTGTGGCTGCCGGTGGTGTATTTCACGCTCGTGCACTCTCTGTTCATCGGCAGTCTGCGTTACCGCGTCCCGTTGATGCCGCTGTTGGCACTGGCCGCGGCCACCGTCCTGCTGACGCGCCCACAACGGGCCGGCCGGACGCTGCCGGCTGACAACACCTGACCGATGCATGCGGTGACAAACAACACCGTGTTGCGGCGAACGCACGATGACCGACAAAGAACCACGTACGATCTACCTGCTTTCCGACGGCACGTGCCGCACGTGCGAGGCGGTCGTGAAGGCCGTGCTCGTCCAGTTTGACGATACCGACGTCCGTGTCGTGCGGAAGGCGAATGTCCGCCGCCCGGAAACCGTCACCGAGCTTGTCCGCAAGGCGGCCGATGAGCATGCCGTCGTTTTCTACACACTGGTCTATGACAAGGCCCGCGCCGCAATCCAGGAGACCGCCCGCGAACTGATGGTGCCGACCGTGGACCTGCTGGAGCCGGTCATGGTCGCCCTGTTCGACCTCTTCAAGCACACCCCCCGTCGCCAGCCCGGCATCCTGTACAAGTCCAACCAGGACTACTACGACCGCCTCGACGCGGTTGAGTTCACCATTCACCATGATGACGGCCTGCGCATCCATGAGCTCGGCGAGGCCGACATCGTCCTGGTGGGCGTGTCGCGAGCGTCAAAGAGCACTACTTGCTTCTACCTCGCCTACAGCGGGGTGCGTGCGGCGAATGTGCCGCTCTTCGCCGACCAGGACGTGCCGCCGGAGCTTCTGGGAATCGATCAGCGCCGCATCATCGGCCTGACCATCAATCCTTACCGCCTGCGCAGCGTGCGCGAGGCACGGCTGCGCGGCTGGGGCATGGAAGTCACCCACAGCTATGCCGATCATCAGCACATTGCCCACGAGCTGCGCATCGTCCACGAGCTGATGGCCCGCCACGGCTGGCAGTGCATCGACGTCTCGTACAAGGCTATCGAGGAAATCGCCCGCGAAGCGCGGCAGATGCTCGAAGATAGCGGCGCGGGACTCCGCCCGCGCGAATCCTGACACTCACTGGATAGGTGCAACCCCGGCTCGCCGGGAGTATGCTAGCGCGCGGTCACGGTGGACGCGGAACTCGGGACCGACCGGTCCCCTGTCTGCGGACCGCCGGCTGGGTCGCCGAAACGCAAGAGGTGCAGATGCCGGCTGACGAAACAACCTGGCCCGCCGACGGCACCGGCCTGATCGCGCTGGACCCCTGGTTGAAACCCTACGCGGATCGCCTGCGCCACCGCTTCCAACACTACCAGCAGTTGCGTGAGCGCATCGTCACGGTCGCCGGCTCGCTCGAACAATTCAGCCGGCAATACGAGTACTTCGGCCTGAACCGCGGCGAGCGCGAAGGTCAGCCGGGCGTCTGGTACCGCGAGTGGGCCCCCGGCGCCCAGGCGCTCTTCCTGACCGGCGACTTCAACGGCTGGGACCGCACTTCACATCCACTGCAGCGCGATGACGCCGGCGTCTGGAGCCTGTTCCTGCCCGACAACGAATACCGTGACCGGCTCGTGCACGGCGGCCGAGTCAAGGTACACGTGCATAGCGCCATCGGCCCGCGCGACCGCATCCCCGCGTACATCCGCCGGGCCGTCTACGACCCGCATTCACACGATTTCTGCGGCCAGTATTGGCAGCCGGCCGAACCGTACGCCTGGCAGCACAGCGCCCCAGCGCTGCAGGCCGGCCTGCGCATCTACGAGGCCCACGTCGGCATGGCCCTGGAAGCGGAGCGCATCGGAACCTACCGCGAGTTCACCGAGCTGGTTCTGCCCCGCATCGTCGCGGCCGGCTACAACGCCATCCAGCTCATGGCCATCCAGGAACACCCGTACTACGCCTCCTTCGGATATCAGGTCAGCAATCTCTATGCGCCGTCTTCGCGCTTCGGAACGCCCGAGGACCTCAAGGCCCTGGTCGATGCGGCCCACGAGCGCGGCCTGCTGGTGCTGCTGGACGCGGTTCACAGCCACGCCGTACGCAATCTGAACGAGGGTCTGAACCGCTTCGACGGCACGGATCATCAGTATTCACACGGCGGGTTGCGCGGACACCACCCCGCCTGGGATTCGCTGGTCTTCAACTACGGCAAGATCGAGGTGCTGGGCTTTTTGCTCAGCAACGTCCGCTACTGGCTCGAGGAGTTCCGCTTCGACGGCTTCCGCTTCGACGGCGTGACCAGCATGATGTACCTCGACCACGGCCTGGGACACCCCTTCGCCAGCTACGATGACTACTTGCCGCCCCACGTCGACGAGGACGCCGTGGCCTACCTGCAACTGGCCAACGAACTGGCCCACGCACTCAATCCGGCGGCCATCTCCATCGCCGAGGATGTCTCCGGCATGATCGGCCTGGCCCGCCCGCTCGCGGAGGGCGGGCTCGGCTTTGACTATCGCCTGGCCATGGGCATCCCGGACTACTGGATCAAGCTGATCAAGGACTCGCCGGACGAAGCTTGGCCTATGGAGGGAATCTACCACACGCTTACAAACCGGCGCCCGGGCGAGCAACACGTCGCCTACGTCGAAAGCCATGACCAGGCGCTGGTCGGCGATAAAACCATCGCCTTCCGCCTCATGGACGCGGACATGTACTGGCACATGACCAAGGGCAGCCAGAACATCGTCATCGAACGCGGTGTCGCCCTGCACAAGATGATCCGGCTGGTGACGTTCTCCCTGGGCGGCGAGGCGTACCTGAACTTCATGGGCAACGAGTTCGGCCACCCGGAGTGGATCGACTTCCCCCGCGAGGGCAACAACTGGTCGTTCAAGTATGCCCGCCGACAGTGGTCCCTGGCGGACAATCCCATGCTGCGCTACCGCGACCTGGCCGCCTTCGACCAGGCCATGCTGGCGCTGGACAAAAAGTACCACCTGTTGAACCAGCCGCCCGGCGAACGGCTGTCTGTTCACGAGGAGCGCAAGCTGCTGGTCTACAGCCGCGGCCCGCTCGTCTTCGCCTTCAACTTCCACCCAACTGCCTCGTACCCCGATCTGCGCGTGGGCGTTCCGAGTGCGACCAACTACCGGCTCATCATCAATACGGACGACCTCTGGTTCGGCGGCCACGCCGAGGTGCTGGCCGACCAGGTTTACCCCTGGCAAGGCAGCCCGTGCGACGGCCGTCCGCAAAGCATCCAGATCTACCTGCCGGCCCGCACGGCGCTGGTCCTCGCGCCGCTCGGCCCGGGACTCTAGCCATGACGCCGCGCCGCACCGTACCGAAGTTCCTGACCATCGGCCTGCTGGCTGCGGCATTCGTTGCGACCGGTTGTGCGACGGCGCCGCGCCTGCCGGCGCCTCTGGAACACCACACCCAAGACGCACGCACATGGGTATTCGACGTGAACCATGACCAGCGCCCGGATTTCTGGCACTTCGGCGGCCCCGACGGCCGCAAGACCGGCATCGCTTATGCAGCCCAGGGCGGCGACGCGCCCGGCCAGCGCATCGACCTCGATGCGCTGGACGCGGCGGATTGCCCGCACTTCCTGATAGCCCTGGACGGCGTGCCGTTCGAAATCGTTGACGAGCTGTATCGCGCGGGGCATTTCCGCTTCTTCTACCCGCCCGCGCGCGTGATCAACTGCTTCCCCGGCATGACCGACCTCGCTTTGTCGGACCTGTTCCACGTCAGACCTTGCCGCGCCTATCAGGCGCTCTACTACGATCGCGCCGCCGGGCGGCTCAACTCTGGCAGCGGCGATTACCTCAGTGCAGCCAACTCGCCCTGGGTGGCGCACATGGACTACCGCTGCTCCTTCTGGTGGGACGCCCTGGTCTACCTCAACCCGCAGGCCGTGTTCAACCACGAGTTAAAGGGCATCCTGCGCGCTTTCCGCCGAATCGACACCGGCTGGGGCTGCGCCTACTCGGTCGGCACGGCCGGCCTGGGCACACGCCAGGGCCGCCCTGGTATCGAAGAGTATCTGCGCACCATCGAGCGGCTCTGCGAGCAGATCATCTACGAGCGCCGCGGCCGCGTGAAGCTCACGCTGGTCGCCGACCACGGCCACAACCTGGTCCAGAACCGCCGCGTCTCCTTTCGCCCGCTGCTGGCCGAATGCGGCTATCGCCCGGCCCGCCAGTTGCGCCGCCCACAAGACGTCGTGACCATCTCGTACGGCCTGGTGACCTGCGCCGACTTCTACACCGACGATCCGGCCGGCGTGGCCGAGTGCCTCCTGCGCCACGAGGACGTCGAACTCGCCTGCTATCCGGCGGACGGAGCCGTGGTCGTCCGCGACCGCGCCGGCCTGGCCCGCATCCTGCCCGGCCAACAGGGCTACCGCTACGAGCCGGTCTCCGGCGACCCCCTGCAACTGGTGGAGATCATCGCCACGCTGCGCGCCGCCGGATACGTCAATGCCACCGGCGAGATCGATCCGGACGCACTCTTCACCGCCACGCTCGAACACTATTATCCGGACCCGCTGGATCGTATCTGGAATGCCTTCAACGGGCTCGTTGAACACCCCACCGATGTGATCGTCAGCCTGCGCGACGGCGCCTGCCACGGTTCGCGTTTCTTCTACACCATGGTCGGGACGATGAGCAGCACGCACGGCGGCCTGAATCGAGTCAATTCAACAACCTTTGTGATGACCATGTTGGGTGAATTGCCACCCGCCCTCCGCACACGCGAAGTGTTGCCAGCCCTCGAGTCACTGGGCGCGCCGCAGCGCTCCGGCCCCGCGCAACAACAACTTGCACGCTGACGCCAGCTCGCGCCGCCAGCAGTGACACAGTGGAGCCGGACTGCCAACGAACGCGGCTGCTCTTGGCCATGGCCACCCTTCGCAGATGTCCCATAACACACATATTGCCTGGCAATAAGTGCGACACAGGTGCTCAGGTTGATATAGGACGCAGTTGCCACTCAATTGCATTGTTTCCTACTTCAACACACAAACTAAGGTTGTGCTTGCCTGCTCAGGATAGTACGATGAGCTTGTCCTAATGGACTGGGTGGTGCGAGTTTAGGAGCAGGCAGGAGGAGTCGGAAGCCACCACCAATTCGCTGTTGGTCGAGTCTTTCCGTGCGGCGACGTGTATGTGTTCGCATGACAGCACCGACCGCAGCTTGGAAGGCTGACCGCTGCCCCGGCCGGCGCCTGGCTCACACTTAACTCGCGTGCGTTGTGCGGCGACCGAACAAGTCAGTGCGGTCCACTCTCACAGCCGCATCGTCAACCAGCCACCGCAGGCGTGCGCAGACGTGTGTTCTGCTTGTATGTTTGTTTATTTGTTCGGAGAATCCCGGCTCCGACGATTTCCCATGGGAATGTCTTTTGTACTTGCGCAGGAGGAGGATGTTATGAGGAAACTGGTTCTATTGGGCATGGCCGCCATGTTGCTGGTGAGCACGGCCTCGGCCGCGGAGACGGTGTCATTCACCGCCGTGCCGAGCCAGGCCGCCGCCGGCATGGCAAGCTACACGGCCAACCTGGCCGGCGGCTATGTGCTCGGCGACATTGATTGGGACGGCTTCGCCACGGCGCTCATGCAGTACACGTATGGCAGCGAGCTTCGCTGCAACCTGTCCGGGCCGCTCGGCAGCGCCACACTGCAGTTGGGCAGCGGTACGTCGTACCACCCCGGCGCAGCGTTTACGGGCACGCATTCGGGCTTCAACGGCCTGGGCAACCCGGCCGGCATCTGGACCTTTGACTTCTACGAGAGCTACGACGACGGCGCCGATGGCCAGCCGGACGCGATCTGGGACTACATCGACTTCACGTTCGGCACGTATGTTCCCGGGCCCACGTGCATCTGGGGTGCCGACTTCGAGACCGGCATCCCGGCTGACTGGACGCTGAACGACTACACCGGCAACGGCGGCTGGGGTCTGAACACTGACTTCAACCGCGACAACGGGACCGGTGGCGCCGGTGTCTGCGCGGCGATCGACTCGGACTACTACGGCTCCGTCGCGCTCGACGCTGACATGATCGGCCCGGAGTTTGTCGTTCCGGCGGGCGCTGAGCTGATCTTCAAGCACTACTTCAGGTACTACAGCAGTGGCGGCCCGGAGAAGGGTGATGTGGACATCACCATCGACGGCGGCGCGACCTGGATCACCCTGGTCCAATACGCCGATGCCACCTTCGGTCCTGAAGAGGTCACCATCGACCTTGGCGCTTACGCCGGCGAGACCGCCCAGATCCGTTGGCACTACTACGATGCCAACTACGACTGGTACTGGCAGGTTGACGACGTGTGCGTGACGCCCGAGCCGGCTTCGTTGCTGCTGCTGGCCCTCGCGGGTCTGGCCCTGCGTCGCCGCTAGTTCGAACGCGCGCATTCATCCGCTGCGCAAACGGCAGCGTTGGGATGTTGCCTGAACGGGAGGCTTTCCGCCTGGAAAGCCTCCCGTCTCTCATTCACGCCGATCCTCCCTGCCAGCCTCCGCCAGCCAAGCCCCCGCCGCCCATCCTGCGAGCACCGCCACACGAATGTGTTGCCGAGCGTTAGCAACGACCGTACACTCAGAGACGATGAAGATTCGCGGCTGGTTGCTGGATGTTGAGGGGGTCCTGGTGGCGGATAAGCGCTTCCAGGCGGTTCTCGGCGCTCCGGACTTCATCCGCCGACTGCGAGCCGCCAACTGCCCCCTGCGGCTTATCACCAACAATACGACCGATAATCGTTCGACACTCGTCCGCAAGCTCGCCGACGCCGGCTTCGACTTCGCCCTCAACGAGTTGCACACCTGCATCGCAGCCGCGGTCAACCGGCTGCGGCAGCTCGGCGCCCGCCGCTGCTTGGTGTTGGGAAACGCCGCGCTCCGCGGCATGTTCGCCGAGGCCGGGCTGCAAGTGGTCGACGATGCCGACGTGGCGGCCGTGGTCGTAGGTCTTGATATGGGGGTCACTTACGAGCGACTGGCGCTCGCGTGCCAGGCGGTGGTTCGCCACGATGCCGCCTTGATCGCCCTGCATCGTAATCGCTTGTTCACAGACGGCGCCGGTCGCACGGTGCCAAGCGTGGGGGCGATTGTGGCCGCAATCGAGTATGCGACCCGGGCTGAACCAACCGTCATCGGCAAGCCCAGCCCGGCATACTTCCGCCAGGCGCTCGCAGAGCTAAACACGCCGCCGGCAGACGTCATGGTCGTCTCCGACGACCCCCTCACCGATCTGGCTGGCGCGAAGAAGCTGGGTATGCGCACCGCCTTCGTGCTTTCAGGCAAGTACGACGACTCGGCAATCCTCGAAGCCGTCGAAGCTGACTTGCGTCCCGACATCACCACAGCCCGCATCGGCGACTTGCTCGCCGCCAACCACGTAACGCTGTAACACACAGCGCATAACGCGCCTCGCTTTGTGGCGGCATATGCCGGACACCGCGCATCGGAAAGGCACTTTCCGCACTCCTCCAGAGCACTTTCAATTGCTGCCGGTGGCTGCATCTGACAGAATGGGCACTAATGGGTGAACCGAACACGACACATCTGACCCTCCTGATGCGCTTACGTGACCGGGCCGACACTTTGAGTTGGGCCGAATTCCACGATCGCTATGGGGAGTTGCTCTACCGCTACGCCCGCACTCGCGGCGCCAAGCACGACGATGCCGAGGACGTCGTGCAGGAAGTCGAGTTGGCACTGTTCAAGGCGCTGGCGGGCTTCGAGTATGACGCGCGCAAGGGTCGCTTTCGCTCATACTTGCGCTCGGCGGTCATCCATAACCTGGGCCGCCGGGCCAGCCGCCAGGCGCACCAACCGCCCGTTCTCGATCCCAGGCAATTCGATTACCTTTGTTCCCGGGAGGAGGAGGAGTCAGACGCCCACTGGGAGCGCGAATGGCAGTTGCACCGCCTGCGCTGGGCGCTGCGAGCGGTCGCCGGCAGCTTCGAGCCAATGACGCTCCAGGCTTTTGAAATGCACGTTCTGGGTGGCCGGCCGGTCGAGGAAACAGCGGCTGCGCTCGGGATCAGTGCTGGCAGCGTGTATCAGGCCAAGAGCCGTGTACTCAAGGGTCTTAAACAACGGCTGGCGACACTCGACCCGGATGGCGACATCTGAGGCGTACAACCGCGCACAGCACTGTCAGAAGCAAATTGCGGCCGTCTATATCTGTGGGGACAGTACGAGCGACGGTGCGGACCCGTGAAGCAGGCCATATGTCCAGAATGCGGCGAGAATTGCAGCGTGCCTGATCAGGGGCCGTTGGGGAGCTGCCGGCGGTGTGGCCGGCCGCTGACGGAGCCCGGGCCGCCGGATGACTCCGACACTGCCGCCATTCACGCGCCCGCGGCAACCGTCAGCCACACTGATGAACTCGCGGACGACACGCTGGTCGCCGACCTGCGCGACGCGTTCGGGTACGGGGCCGATGCGCTGGGCGTGGGAGGACCCGGCCGGTTGACGGGCTCTGCCGCAAGCCGTGTCCTCGCCGGCCGGGCGCCCACGGCACGCACACTGCCGACCGGCACCCGCCTGGGCGACTTCGAGATCATCGCCGAGCTGGGCCGCGGCGGCATGGGGGTGGTCTACCGTGCCCGGCAGGTCTCATTGGGACGCGAGGTGGCGCTGAAGGTTCTCCCGGACCACGCCCGCCGAGCGCCCATGGCCGTGCAACGCTTCAAGTCAGAGGCCCAGGCCGCCGCCCGGCTCCACCACACGAACGTTGTAGCCGTATACGCCCAGGGCCAGCAGGACGGCAACTTCTTCTACGCCATGGAACTCGTCGACGGCGTCGGGCTGGACACCGTGATTCACTCACGCCCGGACCTGCTCAGCTCGACCCGCGCCCGCAGTGGCTCGTCCGGCGTGACGACGGCCGGCGCGGACGTCGCGCGTCCGGCTGCCCCAACCAGCCCGGAACAGCCCACAGCGCAGAGCAGCGGATCCGGAGAATGGACCCGCGCTGACTACCAGCACGTGGCGGCTCTGCTGGCCGAGGTGGCCGACGCCCTGGACGCCGCCCATCAACACGGCATCATTCACCGCGACATCAAGCCGCATAACCTGCTGCTGAGCACGAGTAACCGCCTGCACCTGACCGACTTCGGCTTGGCCCGCCTCGTGGACGAGCCACATCTGACCGTCAGCGGCGAGCTCATGGGCACCCCGCACTACCTCTCGCCCGAGCAGATTCGCGGTCACCTGGCTGATATCGACCATCGCACTGACATCTACTCGCTCGGCGTGACGCTTTACGAGATGACTACGCGCTGCAAGCCTTTCGCGGGCGACACGCGCGAACAGATCATCTACAGCATCTGCCACACTGATCCGCCCCGGCCGCGACGACTGAACCCGCGAATACCGCTCGAACTGGAGACCATCTGCCTGCGCGCCATGGCGCGTGAGCCGGGCCGGCGGCACCCCACCGCGGCCCTCGTCGCCGAGGACCTGCGGCGCTTCGCCACCGGCCGGCCGATCCTCTCTCGCCGCACGACGCCCCTGCGGCGGGCCGCGAAATGGGTACGGCGACACAAGGCCCCTTCCGCCGCGATCGGCGCGGCCGGCCTGGTGCTCCTGCTGACAGTCAGCCTGGTCTGGACCATTGGCACGCTTCGCCAGCGCGAAGGCCAGCGGTTGGCCCTGGACGCCTATGAGCAATTGGCATTTCTCGACTACCGCCAGCACGCACTCGTCGCGGACAAGCTGGAGCGCGCCGCCGCCCTCGGCGCTGATTCGTCCACGCTGCACCTGGCGCAGGCGCTGGCGGCGCTGGGTGCCACGGACCAGGCCGGCGCGATAAGCGCCGCCCGCCAGGTTCTGGCAGACAATCCGCGCGACCAGCGTGCCGCCTACCTCCTGGCCTGGGCACAGCAGCGCGCCGGCAACTCGGCAGCCGCCCAAACGGCCTTTGACGCCGCGGAAGAGCACGGCCCACCTGACTGCGCCGCAGCGTGGTGTTTTCGCGGACTGGCCGTGCACACCCGCGATCCCGCTCAGGCTATCGAGGCTTATCGCGCGGCCATCGCGACCCGTGCCCGGCAGCACGAGTTCTACCCCCTGGCTGTGCTGCACCTGGCACGGGCACGCAACCAACTCATGTACGAATCACGCAGCCTGGACGGCTTTGCCGAAGCTGAGGCCAGTCTGCTTCAACTCGTCGAGCACGGCCACTACGACATTTACCCGTACTATCTGCTGTCAATCGCCCACTGCCTGGCGGCCGAGATATACTCCGGCAGCAGCGGCACGCGCGGCGACGAGCCGGCCGAGCGACACTACGCTGCGGCCCTGGACTGGGCGCGGCGCGGCCAGTCCATCGATCCGAGCAGCGACCGCTGCCACGTCGCCGAAGCCACCTGCCTCGAGAGCATGGGCCGGTTCGAGGAGGCGCTGGCCGTGCGGACGGCCGCGCTCGAGATCGCCACCAGGCCGACCGCGCGCTGCGAGAATTACCACTACCGCTGGCGGCTGTACTACTGGCTGGGCGACTTGCAGGCCGCCGCAGCGGACGTCGCCGCCCACAGCGCGTGCATGCCCGATAACCGACTGTACGCCCACTTCTTCCCCGCCCTGCTGCTGGCGGAGACCGGCGACATGGCGGCCGCCCTGACGCACGCCCGCGCCCTGGCTGACGACGAACCGGACAGCGCCTTGGCCGTGCTGTGGTCCGCCACGTGTCTGCGACTGCTGGGGCATCCGGAAGAAGCCGCCGCCCTGCTAGACCAACACGCCGGCAACCTCGATTTCGAGGCCGGCTCCGTGCCGCCGCAGTCCGCCGACTGGGTTGCGGCCCTGTACGAACATTGCCGCACCGACGCACCGCTTACCCCCCTGCTCGATATGGCCGGCGCGAGCCGAACACCCTGGAAGCTGCTGGCCGAAGCCTACTTCCACGTCGGCATCCGGCGTCTGGCCGAGGGTAACCGTGCGGGTGCTCTGGAGTGCTTCGACCAGGCCTATCGTTGCTTCGACGGCGAACTGCGTTACACCTACCTCGGCAAGCTGCTTATGCAGAAGATGCGGGAAAATCCATCGTGGCCTGCCTGGCTCGGAGTATAATTGTGGTGGTCGTCGTTCCACCGACGCCTTCAGCGTAGACAGTTCGCATCTTAATCGTCTCAATGCTTTGGGGAGAGAAACCCATGATCAACATCGCCAGGCACAGGCCGGCTGTGCACGTGGGCGGCACTGTAACCTGCGTTCTGCTGACGCTGCTGAGTGCCCCCATGGCCTGGAGCGCTCCGCCGCTCGTGCCGCTCCCGGCTCCGGAATACTCGTTTGACCTGCTGTCGCCCACGGTGGAGGACGGCGTCGTCGCGGCCCGCGACATCCTGGAGGTCGGCGAGGTGGCACCGTTCGTGCTGATTCCGGGCGAGTTCCTGGGGCTGTTCAGCCCGCTCGACGACCTTAACGCCCTGTCCGGCCCGAATTCGACCGCCGATCCGACCGCGACCTTCCTGCTGCTGTTCTCGGTTGACCGCGAGACCGTCGGCCTCGTGCCGCCCGCTCCCGAGGCCTTCGCGCGCGACGTGCCGTTCAACCCGCAGGACCAGGCCTGGCGCGGCCACGCCGCCGGCGACCAATACCTGTCGCTCGGCCTCTACACACGCGAAATCCGCCGCGCCTTTGCCGCACCTTCGCTCGACAACAGCGTCCTGTGCCGCAACCACTACAACGAAGGCGGAACCGACTTCACCGCCCGCCCCTTCACCAGCGCCCGCGACATCGTCACCTTGCGCGTGCCGCAGGACAACGTCAACGCCACCGGCATACTGCCGCGCTCGGCCGACGGCACCGGCGTTCTGCAGGTCTACTTCTCAACGACCGGCAGCTCACCCTCGCTGCCACTCCTGTCATTCCCGCTGCCGCCCAGTGGTGCGAACATCTTCTACAACGCCGACCCACTCGCCATGCACGAGACGATGCCCTTCGCCGCGTTCCTAGACCTGGGACTCCAACAGGCGGATGACATTGACGCACTCGTGGTTTTCGACACGGACGAAGACGGCCAGTTCACGCCCGGCGATGCGGTGATCTTCTCTCTAACCCCGGACTCGCCCACGCTGGATTGGTTTGACGAATGGGGCCCGGGGGCGCGCATCTTCGTCGCGCACTACGGATGGCCGCTCATGTTGCTGGCAACCCCCGAAAACCTAGGCCTCGGCGCGCCGTCCGATAATGTCAACGCCCTGGAATTCGCCTTCTGTGAAGACTACCTCGCGTGTGCCGAACTGCACGGCATCCGCTCCCTGCGCGGCGACCTCAACTGCGACGACTTGGTCAACGCGTTCGACATCGACCCATTCGTTCTGGCCCTGACCGACCCCGAGACCTACGCCGAGCTGTACCCGGCCTGTGATTACCGCCTGGCCGACTGCAACCGCGACGGCCTCGTCAACGCGTTCGACATCGACCCGTTCGTAGTGATCCTGACCGGCGGCGCGTAACAGTCGGCCGCACGGACAGCATTGCTCCAGAGCCCGCCCGCCGTACCCGACAGCCGACGTCGCACGTCAAAGACGCTTAGGAATCCCACACGCACCACTACGCACGGACCCAATCGAGTCTTCAGCCGAGCGGTTGCCATCACCCCCCTGCCAGCCGCGCCCGATGCCGCCCGCGCCCAGCACGTTACTAACCGCTGGTCCGGACGCCTCGGTTGTGAGCTGTACAAAGTTCCGGACAATTTCTACCTGACAAGGCCAATCGGCGCGGTATACTGGCTGTGCCTCCTGGATTCGGATCACGGCCGGTTCGGGCGTCTGGGGCCCGACCTCATGGGGAGTGTCGGCTCGTCCGCCGGGTGACTTCGGGGAGGCTGACAGGGGCACGCCCATGTGCATGTACACACGCCAACACTTCTTGGCCGTAGCCGTCGCGGCTTTGCTGCTCACCCTGACGCCTGTCGCTTACGCCCAGGACTGCAACAACAACGGCATCCCGGACGAGTGTGACATCGACTGCGGTCCGCCCGGCGGACCGTGCGACGTCCCCGGCTGCGGCCAAAGCGCCGACTGCCAGCCGAACGGGATCCCCGACGAATGCGAGCTTGAAGTCCACCAACTCGCCAAGCTCCTGGCGGCGGATGGTGCTGCCGGCGACTGGTTCGGCCGCAGCGTGGCAGTCTCCGGCGACCTGGCGATCATCGGCGCTCCGCTGGACGACGTTGGCTCGCAGAACAGGGGCTCCGCGTACGTCTTCCGGCGCACCGGCGCCACCTGGACACAGGAAGCCAAGCTTCTGGCGGTGGATGGCGGCTTACAAGACGCCTTTGGCTGGGGCGTGGCCATTTCCGGAGATCTCGCGGTTGTTGGTGCCCTTGGCAACGGCACCTTTGGCTCATCGTCGGGATCGGCGTACGTGTTCCGGCGCACCAGCGGCGTCTGGATGCAGGAAGCCAAGCTTCTGCCAACTGATGGTGGCGCGGGCGCCTGGTTTGGTCGCAGTGTGGCGGTCTCGGGCGATTTGGCTCTTGTGGGGGCGCAACGCGACGACGATCTAGGCGACGATTCCGGATCAGCTTACGTGTTTCGCCGAAGCGGTGAGACCTGGACGCAGGAAGCCAAGCTCCTGCCGGCCGATGGCGCCGCTGGGGACTTGTTTGGCAGCAGCGTGGCGCTATTGGGGGATGTAGCCATCGTCGGCGCCCACTTGGACGACGACCTGGGCGAGAACTCTGGTTCAGTGTACGTGTTCCGGCGCGGCGCGGGCGTCTGGTTGCAGGAAGCCAAGCTCCTGGCAGCCGATGGCGCGGCTGGCGACGGCTTCGGATGCAGCGTGGCAGCCTGTGCGGATTTGATCTTCGTGGGTGCGGCGTGGGACGCCGGCCCGAAGAGCGGCTTGGGCTCGGCATACGTATTCCGTTCTGACAACGGCAACTGGATCCACGAAGCCAAGCTCATGGCGACAGACGGGGCTGCGTCGGACTACTTCGGCTACAGCGTGGCAGTCTCGGGAGACGTGGCCGTCGTGGGTGCCTATGGCGTCGACGATGTGGGCACTGACTCCGGCGCGGCGTACGCGTTCCGGCACGACGGCGCCACGTGGGCAGAAGCGGCCAAGCTCCTGCCGTCGGACGGGTCTGCGCCGGACTACTTCGGCTACAGCGTGGCCGTGTCCGGCGAACTGATTATGGTGGGCGCATATCGGGATGATGACCTCGGCGGTCAGTCCGGCTCGGCCTACGCCTTCGTCGTACCAGACTGCAACGCGAACGGCGTTCCCGACGAATGCGACATCGCTGAGGGCACGAGCGCGGACTGTAACGCCAATGGTCGGCCCGACGAGTGCGATGTCTCCAACGGATACAGCGCCGACTGCAACGCGAACGGTATTCCGGACGAATGCGACATCGCTGCTGGAACCAGCACAGACTATGACCTGAACGGTGTCCCGGATGAGTGCGAGGACTGCAACGGCAACGGCATCCCTGACAGTTGCGACCTCGACTGCAGTGTCGGCAACTGCGCGGGTCATCCGCTCGGCTGCGGCGGCAGTGTCGACTGCCAGCCGAACGGTGTGCCGGATGAGTGTGACTTTGCTGCCGGCACGAGCGCCGACTGCAATGGCAACGGCATCCCGGATGAATGCGACATTGCCGGCGGCGTGAGCCAGGATTGCAACGGTAATGCCGTGCCCGACGAGTGCGACATCGCTGCTGGAACCAGCTCGGATTACGACCTCGACGGAATCCCTGACGAGTGCGCCACAGACTGCAACGAGAACGGTATACCGGACATCTGTGACGTTGACTGCACCTTCGGTGACTGTGCCAGTCATCCGCTCGGCTGCGGCCAAAGCGCCGACTGCCAGCCGAACGGGATCCCCGACGAATGCGAGCTTGAAGTCCACCAACTCGCCAAGCTTCTCGCGGCGGACGGCACCAGTTCCGACAGATTCGGCATCAGTGTGGCCGTCGCCGGCGACGCGGCTGCGGTGGGCGCTTACGGTGCCAGCGCGGTATACGTGCTCCGCCGCGACGGCAACTCCTGGATACAGGAGAGCAAGCTTCTGCCGGCTGACGCCGGCGTGTGGAGGGCCTTTGGCACCAGTGTGGCCATCGCCGACGATGTGGTCGTCGTGGGTGCTCCCGCTGACGATGCCGTTGGCGAGAACTCCGGCTCGGCCTACGTGTTCCGCTACGACGGCGCGACCTGGACGCAGGAAGCCAAGCTTCTGCCGCCAGATGGCGCAACCGAGAGCTACTTCGGCGAAACCCTAGCGCTCTCCGCCGAACTAGTCGTTGTGGGCGCCCCGGGCGAAGATTTCGGCACCGCTTACGTCTTTCGTCACGAGGCCGGCACATGGGTGCAAGAGGCCAAGCTCCTGCCGACGGACGGCACGAACTGGGCTGGTTTCGGTCGCAGTGTGGCACTTCTGGGCGACTTGGCCGTGGTGGGCGCCTATTGGGACGAACACCTTGGCATGCGCCCCGGCGCCGCCTACCTCTTCCGCCGTCACGGCTATATCTGGACGCAGGAGGCCCGGCTGTTGGCAGCCGACGGAGCAGATGGCGACGAGTTCGGCTGCAGCGTAGCCCTTGGCGCGGATGTCGTCCTGGTTGGTGCCCGCGGCGACGGGGACGATTACTTCTACACCGACTCCGGCTCAGCCTACGTGTTCCGCCGCTTCGACGGTACTTGGTCAGAGGAGGCCAAACTCACGGCGGCCGATGCCGCCGGCGGAGCCCACTTCGGCGCTGCCGTGGCGATGTCTGGCAACTTGGCCGTCGTGGGTGCCTATGGCGATATCGACTTCGGCAACGATTCCGGCTCGGCCTATGTCTTCCGGCACGACGACGGCTATTGGACCCAGGAAGCCAAGCTCTCGCCACCTGACAGCGCAGCAGGTGACTACTTCGGCTACAGCGTGGCGGCATCCGGCCACATGGCCGCGGTGGGTGCCTATGGTGTTGACGACCTAGGCAGTAACTCCGGCTCGGTCCGCATCTATACCCTGCCGGACTGCAACGGCAATGGCGTGCCAGACGAATGCGACATCGCCGACGGCACCAGCGACGACTGTAACGCCAATGGTCGGCCCGACGAGTGCGACCTCGCTGCCGGCACCAGCCGGGACTGCAACGCAAACGGCATCCCGGACGAATGCGACATCGCCGGCGGGACCAGCGCAGACTATGACCTGAACGGCGTTCCGGATGAGTGCGAGGACTGTAGCGGCAACGGCATCCCTGACGGTTGTGACCTCGACTGCGGTGCTGGTAACTGTGCGAGTCACCCCCTGGGCTGCGGCGGCAGCGTGGACTGCCAGCCGAACGGTCTGCCGGACGAATGCGATCTGGCCAACGGTACGAGCGCGGACTGCAACGCGAACGATGTTCCCGACGAATGCGACATCGCCGCCGGGACCAGCACAGACTATGACCTGAACGGCGTCCCAGATGAGTGCGAGGACTGCAACGAGAACGGCGTGCCCGACGTCTGTGACCTCGACTGCGCCGTTGGGAACTGCACCAGCCATCCGCTTGGCTGCGGCAACAGCCCCGACTGCAACTCTAACAGCGTGCCGGATGAATGTGACATCAGCCACGGAGTCAGCCTGGACTGCAACGGCAACAATGTGCCGGATGAATGCGAAGTGGACGTCAGCCACATCGCCTTGCTCCGACGAGCGGGAGAGGAGAGCCTTGACGGTTTCGGCTACCGTGTGGCAGCCTACGGCAACATCGTGCTGGTGGGAGCCCACGAAGACGACGAGTTGGGCGTTAGCTCCGGGGCAGCGTTCATATTCCGCCGCGCCGGGGATGCTTGGTTGCAGGAAGCCAAGCTGGTGCCCGCGGACGGCGCCGCTGGCGATCGCTTCGGCCTTAGCGTAGCCGTCTCCAACGACGTCGCCGTCGTTGGCGCTCCGTACGACGACGATCTCGGCATCAGTTCCGGCTCGGCCTACATATTTCGCCGCACCGGCAGCACCTGGACACAGGAAGCGAAACTCCTGCCGGCTGACGGCGCCAGCGGCGACAGCTTCGGCAGCAGCGTGGCAATCTCCGGTACCGTGGTCGTCGTGGGTGCTGAGAACGATGACGACCTCGGCCAGAGCTCCGGCGCTGCCTACGTCTTCAGCCGCATTGGTGGCACCTGGTCGCAGGAAGCGAAGCTGCTACCGCCCGACGGCGCCGCCCATGACTTCTTCGGCGCCAGTGTGGCGCTGGCGGGACAACTCGCACTCGTGGGGGCCTACGCCCATGACGGCCTAGCCACCGATGCCGGCGCGGCGTACGTGTTTCGCCAAGACGGTGGCACGTGGAGTCAGGAAGCCAAGCTTCTGCCGGACGACGGAAGCACCCAGGACCTCTTCAGCTTCAGCGTGGCAATGGCCGGGGGTCTCGCCGTCATCGGTGCACCGTGGAACGACGAGCTTGGCGACGATGCCGGTGCGGCGTACGTGTTCCGTCGCGACGGCGGCACGTGGACGCAGGAGGCCAAGCTCTTGCCGGGCGATGGCGTGGGAGGAGATTGGTTCGGCCTTGACGTGGCATTCGCCGACGGCGTGGCCGTTGTGGGCGCTTACCAAGAGCGGCCTGGCTTCAACTCAGGCACGGCCTACGTCCTCCGCCGTGATGGCGGCACCTGGATTCAGGAAGCCAAGCTCGTCGCGCCGGACGAAACGAGTGACGACGGATTCGGCGTTACCGTCGGCATTGCCGGCAACGTCGCCGTTGTGGGTGCGTGCGACATTGAGTGGGGCAGCGACACCGGGTCGGTCCACGTTTTCGCCCTGCCGGACTGCAACGGCAATGGCGTACCAGACGAATGCGACATTGCCGACGGGACCAGTCAGGACTGCAACGGCAATGGTATCCCGGATGAATGCGACATCGCCGGCGGCACGTCACTCGACGCCAACGGCAACGGCATTCCGGATGAGTGCGAGCTGCTGCGCGGCGACCTGAATTGCGACGGCCTCGTCAACGCGTTCGACATCGACCCCTTCGTTCTGGCCCTGACCGACCCGGAAGCCTACGCCGCGGCGTACCCGGCCTGTGACTACCGCCTGGCTGACTGCAACCACGACGGCCTCGTCAACGCGTTCGACATAGACCCGTTCGTAGTGATCCTGACCGGCGGCGCGTAACAGTCGGCCGCACGGACAGCATTGCTCCAGAGCCCGCCCGCCGTACCCGACGGCCGACGTCGCACGTCAAAGACGCTCAGGAATCCCACACGCACCACGAGGCACGGACCCAATCGCCTCTTTCGCCGAGCCGTTGCCATCATCCCCCTGCCAGCCGCGCCCTCTGCTCCGCCCCGCGCCATCCGAACCGCCCCGCAATCGTGAGCGAGCTGTGCCGTTGATTAACGCTCTCCGGCGCCACGCCGACCAGCGCGGCGCAGCCCACGCCGGCACCGGTGATTATGGTCGATGTCCCCACGGGGAGTGGATGGCGGCGGCAGGGAAGGAGCAGGGCGGCGCCGAAGGGAGGAGTCGACGCCGCCCATTCGCGTAGGCGTTCGTGGAGCAATCAGAAGTCGCTGAGGGTCTCGGCGGACACGGTGCACGCGCCCTTGTCCGCGTACTCGCCGGCTGCCGGGCCGGCCGACGGCGCGGCCGGCGCATTGCTCTTGTGCCGCAGTTTGTCGAAGTGCACACGCTGCTGCGACCGGACGCCCTTCACAGGACCGGGATCGCCACTCCGACAGGCCTTCTCACCAACCAGCCGTACCAGTTCGTCCACGGTGCCCTTCACGGACTCGGCCTGAGCCTGAAGTTGCTCCGCCGCCGACGCCGATTCTTCCGCCCCCGCCGCGTTCTGCTGCGTGACTCGGTCCATCTGGGCCACCGCCGTGTTGACCTGGTCCACACCCTGGGCCTGTTCGGCCGAAGCCCTTGAGATGCCGTTGATCAGATCAGTCACCCGGGTCACGTTCTCCACGATCGCCCCCAGCGCCTGGCCCACTTCGCTCGCCACTGCTACGCCGTCCCGCGAGCGATTCGCCGCTTCGCCAATCAGCGTGGTCGTTTCCCGGGCCGCCTCCGCAGCCCGCATCGCCAGGTTGCGCACCTCGTCCGCGACCACCGCGAAGCCCTTGCCGTGCTCACCCGCCCGGGCGGCCTCCACTGCGGCATTCAGCGCCAACAGGTTGGTCTGGAAGGCAATCTCCTCGATAACCTTGATGATCCTGCTGATCTGCTCGGAAGCGTGGTTGATGCCGGTCATGGCGTCGTTCAAGCGGTGCATCGTCGTGTCGCCTTCGTTGGCGGCGCTGCGGGCGTGCTCGGCCAGCTCGTTGGCCTGCTTGGCGTTCTCGGCATTCGTGCGCGTCATCGCGGCCATCTCTTCCAACGCGCTCGACGTCTCCTCCAGCGACGAGGCCTGCTCGCTGGCACCCTCCGCCAACTGCTGCGACGCCCCGGCCACCTGGCTGGCCGCATCCGTCACCTGGTCAGCCCCCTCGTTCAGCGCACCCACCACACGCGTCAACACCTTCGTGATGCTGCGCGCCACTATGAACGCCAACGCTATCGCCACCAGCGTGCCAATGCCGCTCACCAACATTGCCGCCAGGCGGCTGCGCTGCGCCTCGTGCTGGACCGTCGCCGTGCGCTCGTCCGCCGCGCTGCTGGCCACCTCCACCACACTCCCCAACAGCTTCTGCACTTCCGCCAGTGCCGGACTGGTCTGGGCGGCGAAGATCCCCTGGGCCTTCAGCAGTCCGGCCGTGCGGCTGTCATTCCACTCGATAATCTCATCGATCCGCGCGCAGGTGGCCTCCGCGTTGGGCTCGGCGTGTTCCTCGTAGTGCCGCACGGCCACGTCACGCTGACCGCCGGCCAGCAGGTTATTGATCTCGCCCGCGCTGCCATGCAATCTGGCATGCGGCTCCTCGACGGCCGCCAGAATCCGGTCAACTTCCGGATGCTCCCGCCGCAGTTGTTGCACCTCGGCCGAGTTGTACCACTGCCCGAACGCACACTGCCGCGGGTCAAGCTGCACGTCAACCTGTGTGCGCTGCTCGTCAAGTAACACGGCCATGACTTGGTTCAGCCACGCCAGGTGGGCCGCCTTCATCTCCTTGAGATTCGCGCTCAGGTTTAAGTCCGCCTGGCAGAAGTGCTTGCCAATCTCAATGGCCGACTGGTGCAGACGGGCGTGCGGCTCCTCAATGGCCGCCAACGGCCCCCTGATCTCCGGCAAGAGCGCCTCCGCCTGCCGGCGCCCCTCACCGTAGTACCACTGCCCAAACCCACACTGCCGCGGGTCGGTCTGAACCGCCAAGCTGGTGATATGATCATCCGTTAGCAGATCACTGACCGCCTTGGCCCACAGCAGGTGATCAATCTCACGGGCTAGCGTCTCAGTCTGCACATGCACGCACTGGACTGCGGTGTCCAGATTGCTGTTCACACTGGTGAACCCCATGATCGACCACCCGGCCACCGCGGCAAGCGCCAGCAGAACGACCGCAAACCCCACGCCGATTCTCTTACCAATCGTCCAGTTGCCCATCATGCTCACCTCTTCAGTGTCACCAGGATGCGTGCAGCGCCCACGAGGTGCTCGTCTCGCGACGCTTTGACTGAACTGCTGTCGGGCCCCCGGCGGCCACGCTTAATCGTGGTCTTCCACGTGTCCGGTAATCGCCCCCGCCACGACCAGCCGGGCCTCAATCTCGGCCAGCCGAACCAGTTCCGGCACGGACATCACCCCCAGCACTCGCATGATATTGGCGCGGTGATCTTCCACCGTGCGCTCGGCAATGCCCAGCCGCAGCGCAATCTGCTTGTTCCGCAGTCCGGCCAGCACCGACTCCAGCACCTCACGCTCCCGAGACGAGAGCCTCGCCAGCCGCGCCGCCGCCGCGGCCTGGCCCGCCGCCCGCGCCCGCGCCGCGGCGTCGCGCCGCAGCGCCACCTCCACCAGTTGGATCAGCTCCGCGCAATCACACGGCTTCTCCAGGAAATCCAGGGCCCCCATCTTGAATCCGGACCGCGCCACCGCCGCCTCACCATGCCCCGTGATCAGGATGATCGGCAGCGTCACCGCACGCCGCTGCAACTCCCGTTGCAACCCCAGCCCGTCCAGACCCGGCATCCGTACGTCCAATAATAAACATCCCGGCTGGCCCGGACGAAAATCCTCCAAGAACGCCTCGGCCGACGCGTATGACCGCACTGCGTGACCAGCCGCCCCCAAAAGCTCCGTCAGCGACTCGCGGACCGCGGCGTCGTCATCAACAACGAATACCGTTGGCTCAGCACTCATGGCCAACACCTGCCTGTGACCCCGGCAATGTGAACGTGAATATCGCCCCCCCGACCAGGCCCGCGGCCGCCCACAACCGACCCCCATGACCATCGATGATCGACCGACTGATCGCCAGCCCCATCCCCATGCCGCCCGCCTTCGTGGTGAAGAACGCGTCGAACAATCGCCCCTCCGAACCGGCCGGCAAGCCGCAGCCCCGGTCCGCCACCGCCACCTCGACTTCCCCCGTCTCGCACCGGCGCGTGCTCACCGTGAGCTGACGCTCCACCGGCGCCGTGCCCGCCATCGCGTCTCGCCCGTTCCGCAGCAGGTTCATCACCACCTGCTGAACCGCGATGCGGTCGGCCCACACCAGTACCGGCCCCGCCGCCAGGTCAAACTTCACGCTGACGCCGCTGAGCGTTAAGTCGTGCGCGAGCATGTCCGCTGCTTCGCGAACCGATTCGTTGATGTCATGCGTGGTCCCCGCTGCCGGCTGCGGCCGCACGAAACGACGAATCCGCCGAATGACCTCCCCGGCCCGCTGTGCCTGCTGCGCAACGCGCTCCAACGTGCCCACCATCTCAGGATCAGCACCTGGACTGCTGCCGAGCCGGCGCAGCCCCGCCGCCGCGTATGCGGCAATCGCCATCAGCGGCTGGTTCAGCTCGTGCGCGAAGCCCGACGCCATCTCCCCCATGGCCGACAGCCGCGCCGCCCGCGCCAGCTCATCCAAGTGCCGCCGCGCCAACTCCTCCGACTCGCGCCGCGCTGTGACGTCGCGATAGGTCAGAACGACATGCTTGACAATACCGGACTTGCCCAGGACCGGGGCCGCGCTAATCTCGATTTCCCGCCCACGCCCCGTCTCATCCTCCTGGGCCTGTGTCAGCAGCGCCGGCCCTCCGGCGCTGAACACCCGTTCCACCGGGCAGTCGTCCGCCGCGCACCCGCAGGCGCGCACACCAGCTCCTGTCCAGCCCGCACACGCCCAACACGGATACACCCGCGAACCGCCGCGCTTAAGCAGGGTCAGCGCCGCCCGGTTCGCGAGCACTACCCGCCGGTGGCGGTCCAGCGCCACCAGTGGCTCAGCCATGCTGTCAACGACAATCTGCAGATACTCGCGCGACTCCCGCAACGCCTCGACCGCCCCCGCGCACTCCGGTATGTCGCAGGACAGACCCGCCGGCTCATCATGCCCACCCGTGCCCCCGAGAAAACTACCTCCACCGAGCGTCTCGCCACTGGAAAGCGCGCGCTCACGTATCTCCCCCACCGCCCCGCTGTACCGGCTGTCAGTCTTACCAACCTGCTTCATTCAACCTGGGGCAGAACACAGTCCGCCTAGACTCCACCCCGCTGGAACCATGCAGATTCAGTACCGCAGCATTCGTGCCCGCTGCGGCACACCCTTCACTCCAGATCGACTATCGGACGCCCGCCAACTACACCCATAGTCACCAACCTTCCCCCGTCATCACCACGAAACCTGTCCGCTCGCCCTCACAACCATCAATTGCAACCAAAAGTGCCCACAAACACCCCTTCTCCAGCAGCGCTCCAGGCCAACCCAGACATGACCCCACCCAATGGCAACCCCCCCACAGACGGCCTCGCCCGCCCCCAGGACACCTGTCCGACCGCGCACAACCTGCGCACCTGGCAACGGCACGCCAGCTCACATACCGCCCCCCAGCACCGGCCCATTGGACGGCCACTCATCCAGGTCACACATCCTGGCGTGACCGTGACAAACTCCACCGCCGCCCTGCTGGCCGACCTCAACGAGCCCAAATGAGGCAACACCTGACCGCTTCACATCTCAGCAACACCTCGTCTCCACGGGAGCCAATCCCGACACCAAGACCGCACCGCCCGCGTTTCCATAATCCACCACCCCCCAACAGAATCCGCCAACCACCACCAACCCCGCCGCAGCACTTTGACCCCACCCCATTCACGCGCCATATATTCAATTGCTCACGCGGTGCCCGGAACGCCTTGGCGAACCTGTCGGCCCCAGCGCCTAGCCGCGCCGGATAAGCTGACCGTCCCGTGACACGTGCGATTGACGCAGCGCTACTC
>CAZYGM010000003.1:0-51218 GCA_964647015.1 uncultured Planctomycetales bacterium
CCTAAGGCAGCTCCCCCTCGCCAGACAGCGGCGCGCCATCGGGTACCGGCCGCGCTTCGTCGCTGGCGGCGGGCGGCGCTACCGGCAACTCGGCCGTGGCCGACCCGTTCCGGGGCGCGGCTGGTCCGCCCACGCTGACGCGCCCGGCGCCGACCCGCCGCGGCTGCCGCCGCCGTGCGGGGGGCGCACCGTAGTCCGGGCCATCGGCCGACTCGCTGCGCTCCGGCCGCTCGGGCCGACTGCGCAGGCCCTCGGCGACAGCGTCGGCCATGAGGCGCATAACCAGGGCAATTGAGCGCATCGAATCGTCATTGCCGGGAATGGGGATGCTGGCCTGATCCGGGGAGCTGTCCGTGTCGAGCAGCGCGACGGTCGGAATTCCCAACAGCCGGGCTTCCCGCACCGCGTTGTGCTCCTTGCGCAAGTCAACGACCACCACGACGCCGGGCAGCCGGTTCATCTTGCGGATACCGTCGAGGTTACGCCGGATCTTCTTCAGTTCGCGCGCGAGGGCCGCCTTCATCTTCTTGGAGTAACCCGCCTCCCACTGCGGGCTGGCCACCAGCGCTTCGAGTTCCTCCAGCCGCTGCAACCGCGACCGAATGGTACGGAAGTTGGTCAGCGTACCACCCAGCCAGCGCTCGCTCACGAAGTGCATATTGCAGCGTCGGGCCTCCTCCTGGATAACGTCGCGGGCTTGCCGCTTGGTCCCCACAAACAGGACGTCCTCACCATTAGCCACGGCCTGCGCAATGAACTTCCTCGCCCGCAGCAGTCCGCGGAGCGTCTCGCGAATGTCGATGATGTGAATACCGCTGCGTTTGCCGTAGATATACGGCTTCATCTTCGGATTCCACCGGCTGCACCGGTGTCCGAAGTGAATCCCCGCATCCAGCAGCTCACGGACCAAAGGGGATGCCAAACGTCACCTCCTCATACAGGATGATTTGCACCCGTGGCTTTGGTCCAGCCACACACGGGTGCCGCGGGTCGACACTGACCACGCTACACTACTCGTGCCCCGCAGACGCCGATTCCGCGGAACCGGTCATATTAGCAACAAGCACGCAATTACGTCAAGGATGCACCGCCGGCCAAATCAGGGCAACCGCATTCCCCAGAGAAAACATAACCAATGTTAGGTGTTTGTTCACATCCGGCACCCTTCGGCGGCGGTCGCAGACCCGGCACTGACTCATGGCCCGGGCCCACCGCGGCGTTTGCCAGGCGGCCCGCCGGGTCGGTAAGGTATTCGGCCTCAGCACCAAAGACGGCCGGCCGTCGGGGGCCGGCGGATACGGGTGCTCGCAGAAGCCCATGCAACGTGCCTGGATATTATCTTGTGGTACGGAACTGACGCTAGGGCATCTGGCCGACACGAACGCGGCCTGGCTGGCCCAGCGCCTGACCGAATTCGGCCTGCACGTTGCCCGACTGGCTACGGTGCCGGACGAGGCCGCCGAGTTGCGGGCGGTGCTGCTGGAAGCCGCGGGTGACTGCGACGTACTCGCGATTACAGGCGGTCTCGGACCAACCGACGACGACATGACTCGTGCCGCGCTGGCCGACGTGGCCGGCCAGCCGCTTGAGTTGGATGCCGCCAGCCTGGAGCGCATCCGCGTCTTCTTCACCCTCCGGAACCGCGACATGCCCGATCGCAATCGCATTCAAGCGATGATTCCTCGCTCCGGCCGCGCCATCCCGAACGGTTGTGGGACGGCGCCGGGCATAGCCATCCAACTCGGCCGGGCGCGCTGCTACGCCCTGCCTGGCGTGCCGTTCGAGATGAAGGCGATGTTTAACGACGCGGTCGCCACGGAGTTGCGGGCCCTGGGCGGGCGGGAAGTGTTGCTGGCCAGGCACCTGCACTGCCTGGGCCGCGGCGAGTCTGACATCGCCACTGAGATCGCGGATATTCTTGCGCCCGGGCGCAACCCCGCGGTCGGTACGCGGGCCGACGTGGGTATCATCAGTCTGCGCATCCTGGCGGCCGCCCCGACCCGCGCCGCCGCGGAGAAGCTGCTCGATGCGGACGAGCGCGAGATTCGGGCACGCCTGGGGACGACCGTGTTCGGCCGGGACGACGAAACGCTCGGCAGTGTCACCGGCGAGTTGCTGCGGGCCGCGTCCGCGACGCTCGGCACGGCGGAGTCGTGTACGGGCGGCCTGATCGGCGCGCTGCTGACCGATGCGCCGGGCAGCAGCCGCTATTATGCCGGCGGCGTCGTGGCGTACGCCAACGAAGTCAAACAGCGACTGCTAGGCGTGCCTGAGGGGATGCTCGCGGAGCATGGCGCCGTCAGCGCGCCGGTAGCCGCTGCCATGGCGACTGGTGTCCGCACGGCCCTGGGCACTGATTATGCGCTTTCCGTGACGGGCATCGCCGGCCCAAATGGTGGTACCGCCGAGAAGCCGGTCGGATTAGTCTACATAGGCTTGGCGACGCCGGCGGGCGTTAACGCGTACGAGCAGCGCTACGGTCCGGATGCCCCCCGCGGGGTTATCCGTACTCGGGCGGCTCGAACCGCCGTGGACTTGCTACGCCGGGAGCTTCTCGCTATTGGAGTAGCGGTCGGGTTGTCGGTTTGAACATGAACAGGCCCGCTGGACGAACGTAGAGTCCCGGGTGCGGCTTCTCACGAAGTGGTGGCGAGTGGCCGATAATATTGTGATGTGCCGCAGGCTTGGCTGCGGTTTGCAGCCGGCGGTCTCCGCAACGGGCATGCCCGGCCTGCATGCAAGCAGAAATGCTAGGAGTGGCCTGATGTTACGAGCAGTTGGCGTGTCGTACGTGATCCTGGTGCTGTCAGTATCCACGGCGACGGCACAGCAACAGCCGGCCGCTTCTGGCGGGGATCAGTCGGGGCGGGCTCCGACTCAGCAGGACGTGCTGGCGGTGGTCGAGAATCTGGTGGAGCAGGCTCGCGCGCTCAGGGAAGTGGGTAAGGTGACTGAGTCCGGGCAGGTGCTGGTTCAGGCTGATGAGGCGCTCCGGAACCTGCTCGCCTCTGATCCGCGCAACCTGGAGGCCAAGGTACTGAGGGGTGAGCTCCTGATGGATACGGGCGACACCCATGGCGCCCGTGGCATATTCAAGGAAGTAATCGCCGACGACCCGAGCAATTTCCGCGCAAACCTTGCTATTGGAAAGATTTACGTCTTCTCTCGCTACTGGCGTCAAGCCACCCAGTACCTCGAAACGGCCGCGGGCGTCGCACCGCGCGACCGGCGTGCCGAGGCATTGCGCCTCGTGGCAATCTCATACCAGGGGCAGGGCAAGCGGTCTGAAGCCGTGGCGCGGGCCCGGCAAGCCATCGCCAGCGACCCGAACGACATTGACTCACTCCGGCTGCTGGTTGACATCTACATGGAATCTGAGGACTCCGAGCGTGCCCTCGAGTCGGCCAAGACGCTGCTCGAAACTGCCCGGCGCGTTCGCGAAGAGAACCCGGCTGACCGCAAGGCGCTGCAAGATCTCATCAGCGCCAACCAGACGCAGATTCGTGTCCTGGCTCAGTATTACTCATCGCTGAGTCGCCGGGATGCCCGCGGCCGGCCAACCGACCAGATTGCCGCGGGCAACGAAACCGAGGCGGTGCGGGTGCTGAGCGAGATTGCCTACCGCTCCGAGGAGACGGCCAAGCTATCCTGGGAGTTGAGCTACCACCAGACTCTGCAATTGCTTGAGCCAGTGGCGCGGCTGCAACCGGACGCAATCCGCGAGCGGCTGCTGCGAAACACGCGCTACCTGACAGACCTGGCCGCCCTGTACGAGGCGACGCACCAAGACAACCACGCGGCCGAGGTCTACCAACTGATCGCCGGCATCGCCAAGCCGAGTGACGCCGACTTGAGTGCCGCCCAGCAGAACCAGCAGGCGGCCCGTGAGTGGCTGCATCGGCAGGGACTGCCCATCAGCACACCGGCTGTCGAAAGCGATCAGCCGTCTTAGCCGCCGCCCGGAAGCGTAGCCCGCGAGTCGTAGTCGTGGGTGATGCTGCCAGTGGCGTCCGTCACTCGCCATAGTAGCTGTGGAAAAGCGGGCGTCTGATCGTCCCGGATGAACGTGTAGGTGATCCGACCACCGCGCAGGAACTCGTCACAACGCGCCGTGGCCGCCGTGGCGCCCGAAGGAGCCAGGATCTGGTAGGCTCCGCTCAACGGGTTGCACTCGCAACCGGTGCCTTGAATCTCGTCCGGCACGCGCCGTCCGGACCCCGAGCCCAGCGTTCGCACACCGGACATGAAGCCATCCTCGGCGACATAGTAGAACGAGTCACGCTGGCAGCGTGGCGCGGCCCGCACTGTGACAATCGCCGGATCACACGGTGAATCGCGCGAAACGCTGATCTTGAGCGGAGCACCTTCGCCCACTCCCGGATTGTGGAACAGGATGAGGTCGGGAACCGGCAGCAACGCGCCGACGCTGGTAAAGAAGTTGTCGTAAGTGGGCAGCGTGCCCTGGGCCGGCGCGATCGCTGATCCCAGGCCACCCGATCCGGCGCCGGTGGCCGTCCGAAACTGGCCGTTCCGGTGGAAATACACGAGCGCGGGTCCGCCGATGCAGTAGTCGCCGAAGGCTTGCTCCCGGCCGGCCGCTATGCTGTCATAGCCGTTGGCCACGTACAGCGAAATGTCATCGGCGCAGACGGCGCCGTCCGGAAACTCCTGGCCGTCAAAAGTAGGGATGATCGCGTCGGGGTCCGTCTCGTCAACGTTCACGAACGCGATCGCCACGAAGAAGTAGTGGATGTAATCGAGGTCGGCGTAATTCCGCATCGATATTCGCACGAACTTGCGCGGCTGCGGCTCAGAACATGGATCGGTGTAGGAGCGCGTGTCCTGGCCCAACTGGCCGCCGGACGTCGTGCCGGTCTGGGTCGGTCCGGTGACGGTTGCTCCGGAGCCGATATATGGGAAAGGGTTTCCCACCACGTCCCAACCGCTGCCACCAGAGAGACACCCCGTGCCGCTCAGAAGCATGGCGGGCCCAAGCGCCAGCCCCAGCACCATCAACCCGCCTCGTCCTAATGACACCTTGAACATGCGCGATACTCCACGCGGCCCACACGGCCCGCATGCCCGCTGCGCTGCAACCGGCTGCGCGGCCGCAAACGGGCCAGTTTCAACCCACTTGGCCAGTATAGGTGGCCCCCTGGTTTCCGACAAGCCGGGCTTCGGCCGGGCGACTTCTGCCGCAGCCGGCATTGCGGCACCGGCGAACTTGCGTCAAACTCACGACATCTGCTTAATCTGACCCTGGTGATGCATGGCTGCCAAAGCGCGTGACAATGTCACTTCAAAGGTGCTGATTGCCGACGATAACCCGCAGATTCTCGAGCTGCTCGAAGCTTACCTGGAGCCCCTGCCGGTCACGGTAATTCTGGCGGCCGACGGCGCGGCGGCTTTCGAACTGGTCGAGCGGCAGCGCCCCGACCTGATTCTGCTGGACATTATGATGCCCCGGCGCAGCGGCTTCGAGGTGTGCCGCGCACTGAAGGATGATCCCCGCTATCGCGACATTCCCATCATCATGGTGACGGCGCTGAACGAGGTGGGCGATATCGAGCGTGCCCGCGAGTGCGGGGCCGACGACTACCTTTCCAAGCCCGTCAACAAGGCGCAACTGCTCGATCGTGTGCAGAGCCTGCTGAGTGGCAGCCGGCTGAAACGCGATGCGGACCGGGCCGGCCGCCCGCCCGCAACCGACGACTGACGCCGACCCGGGGGGGGGGAACACCTACACGGCATGCGCGAACTGCGTATGGCACAGCGTCGCATACAAGGGGCAGGTGTGCAGCAACGCGTCGTGCCGCCCGCAGCCGACCAACCGGCCTTCGTCCAGGACCGCGATACGGTCGGCCCGCGCGATTGTGCTGTACCGATGGGCGATGATGATTGTCGTGCGATCGCGCGTGACATTGTCGAGCGCCGCCTGGATCTTGCGCTCTGACTCGCTGTCCACCTGGCTGGTCGCCTCATCCAGGATGAGGATGGGCGGATCACGCAGCACGGCGCGGGCCAGCGCCACGCGCTGCCGCTGGCCACCCGAGAGGGTGCGCGCGGTAATCTGGGCGTCGTAGCCGCGTCGCGCCCGGCCGTTCTCCCGGCTCTCCAGCTCGTCCACGAACTCCGCCACGTGGGCCTGGCCGGCAGCCGCGCGCAACTGCTCCTCCGTCCGGTCAGTCACGCCGTAGCCGATATTGTCGCGCAGGCTGTCCGAGAAGATGACGGCCTCCTGCGTCACCAGCCCGATCTGGCTGCGCAGCGAAGCCAGCGAACAGTCGGCAATGTCCTGGCCGTCAATCAGAATCTGACCAGCCGTCGGCTCAAAGAACCGCAGCAGTAGCGAAACCAGCGTGGTTTTGCCCGAGCCGTTCGGGCCGACCAGGGCGAGCGTTTCGCCCCGCGCCACAAGCAGGTTGATGCCGTGCAGGACCGGCCGCGTGCTGGCCGGGTACGCGAAGCTCACGCCCCGGAACTCAATCGACTGCTGCAGCGGTGGCAACTCGACCGCCGACTTCTCTGTTGCGGTCCGTTCCTCGGGCGGCAGATCGAGCAACTCGAACAGCCGCCGCGCGGAGGCCTCCGCGGCCTGCAGGCGGTTGTTTACGTTGCCCAGCTTGCGAATCGGGTCGAACACGCCGCCCAGGCACACGACTGCCGCAAAGAACAGGTGCGCCTCGAGCTTCTGCTGAAAGACCAGGCTACCGCCATAGAGCACGAACGCCGCCACCGCCACGGTCGCCAGCGTCTCCAGGGCCGGCTTGGTGGCCGCGTCGACCAACTCGATGTGCGTCTGGGCGTGCGTCAGCCGGCGGCCCTCACGCTCAAAGCGTCGGCTCTCGGCCGGCTGCATGTTGCAGGCCTTCACGACGCGGATGCCCGCCAGACGCTCACCCAGATGGTCGAGCAGGCGCCCCCAGGACTCCGAGGCGCGGCGTTGGGCGCGTTTGACCAGGCGGCCGAAAACGCGCAACAACAGCACGCCGATCGGCAAGCCGACCGCCGCGATAACCAGCAGCCGCCACTCGATCAGCACCGTCAGCGTAAGAACGCCGACCGCCTTCAGTGGCTCCCGGATCATCTTGCCGAACAGCGTCGTCAGTCCCACCTCAACCTTGTTGATATCCGTGGCCAGCCGGGCCAGCGTGTCGCCCGGCGGCTGCTCGGCGTGCCACTGCATCGGCAGACGCAGGACGTGGGCCCCGATCTGGCTGCGCATATCATGCAAGGCCCGCTGGACAGCCGTGCACACCAGGCCGTCATTGGCAAACCGGCATATCCCGCCCACGATCGCGATCACGACCACCGCGCCCATCGCAATCGCCAGCGTCAGCAGGCGGCTGTGCGCGTCCCCGCCGCTGGGCAGCAGCCCGGCGACGCGCTGCAACTCGTTGCGCCAGCGTGAGTACGGCGCCAGCGACAGGCGCACGACACGCTCCTGCCCGTCCACCGCCCGCAGCACGGCCGACACGTCTTCCTCCCGGTGCTGCGCCAGTAGCCGCATCAGCTCGTAGGAACTGAGCGACTGCCCTTCGGCCTGCACGATCCGGTCGCCCATCCGGAGCGACTCGGCCACCGGCGACGTGGGACGCACGTCATCAATCCGCAGGCCGGCCGGATCGTCCGGGAGATCGGCCGCCAGAATTATGCCCAGGCGCCGTTCGGTTTCCGTCCGGTGCAGCCAGTCCGCCATGGTCTCATGGTTGGCGAACATGATCTTCAGCACCGGCACGATCGCCGAAATGCTGAACGTGTACGATGCGCTGACACCAACGGCACTCAGCAGGCCAATTACCAGCAGCCGGCGGTGCGGACCCAGGTAAGCCAGCACCCGACGAAACTGCGGCAGAAGCCGTTCGTTTCTCGTCGATGATATCATTGACGTGTATCATAACAGTCTGTACGCAGGTCGGGCAGACCCGCGGCCGGATCAAGGAGTTCGTGCGACTCACCCGGCCGGGCGGCGGCCCGGACCGCAATCGGAGAGCGGCGTGAAAGAGCGATTCAGTTTGTCGGGGCCGGACATCGGGCCGACCGAGATCGAGGAAGTGGTCCAGGTTCTACGAACGCCACACCTCAGCCTGGGGCCCAAGCTGCGCGAGTTTGAGAGCGCCTTCGTTGAACGCCTGGGTGTCAGGCACGCGGTGGCCTGCAACAGCGGCACGTCGGCGCTGCACCTGGCCTGGCGCGCCCTGGGGCTGGCGCCCGGCGACGAGGTCATAACAACTCCGTTCTCGTTCATAGCGTCCAGCAACAGCATCATGTTCGAGGGCGGCCGACCGGTCTTCGTGGATATTGATCCCGACACGTGGCAGATCGATGCCGGCCGCGTCGCCGCCGCCATTACCCATCGCACCCGGGCCATCCTACCGGTCGATGTATTCGGCTCGACCCCTGACATGGACGCCATTGCGGTGCTAGCCGAGCGTGGCAATCTGCGCGTCGTGGAGGATTCCTGCGAAGCACTGGGCACGGTCTGCCGCGGCCGCCCGACCGGCACGCTCGGCGAGGTCGGCGCGTTCGGGTTCTACCCGAACAAGCAAATCACGACCGGCGAGGGCGGCATGCTCGTAACCGACGACGACGACGTGGCGGCAATGGTACGCTCGCTGCGCAGCCAGGGCCGGGATCCGGATGCCGGCTGGCTCGCGCACACACGCCTCGGCTTCAACTACCGCTTGAGCGACATAAACTGCGCTATCGGCGTCGCGCAGATGCGCCGCCTGGACGAGATCAAAGCCAAACGCAGCCGCGTGGCGGGCTGGTACCTTGAACGACTGGCCGACGAGCGGCACGTTACCACGCAGCGCATCCCCCCGGGCGTCGAGATCAACTGGTTCGTCTTCGTGGTGCGCCTGGCCGACGACTACGCGCCGGAGCAGCGCGATGCCATTCTGTCCCGCCTGCGCGAGCGCGGCATCGGATGCAGCAACTACTTCACGCCGATCCACCTTCAGCCGTTCTACCGCCACCAGTTCGGTTATCGGCCGGGCGACTTTCCAATCACGGAGGCGCTCTCGGCCCGCACGATCGCGCTGCCCTTCCACAACGGCCTGTCCGAGGCCGACGTGGACGAGGTTGTTACTGAGTTTCGGGGCCTGTTGTAGGCTCAATATCGGCTTGTGCCGTCCTTCCCCCTACTTGCACTCAATAAGTTGCTCTCAGGGCTGGTAGAACGGCTGCGGGTGAGCCGTTTGGGCCGCGCTTGCGGAAAATGATTGCCATCCGGGCTTTGCTCCGATAAGTTGATTGGCGCCTTTTTGTCGATAAGATCAAGGAGAGATACGGGTCACGGAGGACGACTGGCCGGCGCCGGCGCTACTGCCGGCTTTCTGCCTTGGCCGGGGGTCGCTGCCGTGCCGTAGTGTGGTGTCAGCAAGGCCGGGTATTGGCTTGCTCCATGCGCGTCACCGGGCCGGATTTGGGACTGTCCCGACCGCAGCGCTGGGGGCCGAACCGGCACACGACAGCAGGCTGAATGGAGAATCGTCAGATGGCCGAACGAACTGAGAAGTCCGCCAGCAAGCGTACCACCGGGTCACGGGGCAGAGACCGGGCCGCAACATCCGCAACCACGACGACCAGTCGTACGGTCCGCGGTGAGACTGCGCGCACCGCCGAAACCAGGGCCGGCGAGCAGCAGATCAGAGAGCGGGCGTACTACATATTCCTGGCCCGCAACGGCGGACCGGGTGACCCTGTGGCAGACTGGCAGCAGGCCGAGCGGGAACTGACTGGCGAGCGCCGGTAGGCCGGACCGCGAGCGTGCTGCACGCGAGAAGTTGGCGACCGCCGCGAACGGCGCCGGTTGGCTAGCGGCCGGCCGGTACCAGCGCTTGGGTTGTGCGCCGGCAGAATAGCCGGCGTTACGATCAGGGGGTTGGCACCAACCGCAAGACGGCATCTTCGCAGGCCACGTACAACGTGCCGGCCGGCGTGAAGGCTACGTCCGTTATGTCGCTGGGGAAGTAGTGCGCGAATAAGGCGTTGCTGGTGAAGCCGTCGCGGGCTGTATTCATTGCACTACAGCGCACCCGCCGCGTGTGACGCTCACCGTAGAAGTAGTGGAGCTGAACATTCGGACCGTAGCCGGTGCTCGGGTTGAACGAGCCGCCCACCAGCCCGAGGTTGTTCGTGCCGGTCTGTCGCAGTGGGTCGGCGTAGTCGGCGTGAGTCGCGGCGTATTCCAGTTCCTCCGGGGTATCGGCTATGCCAACCACCGCCGGCCACCCGAAATCGCGGCCCGGCAGCACGCGGTTGATTTCCTCGTAATGGCCGTCGGCGTTGCGATCCAATGCAAGCGGCACGCCGCTGGCCGGATCGACGCACAGGCCGCGCGGATCACGCAACCCCCGGGCATACACGGGCGAACCGGCCGTCGGATTATCAGCCGGGATGGAGCCATCGTCGTTATACCGCAGGATCTTGCCCACCAGTGCCGTCGGGCTGGCCGCCCCGGTCGTATCGCCCAGGTCGCCGAATGCCACCAGCAGCGTTCCGTCGGCCGCGAAGGTGATGCGCCCGCCGATGCGCGTCGTGCCGGCCCCAACCGGCAGGCTGGCGACGAAGATCTCTCCGCCGGCCGCCACGTTCCCGTCGGCCTCGAAGTACACGACGCGGTTGTCAACGACGGCCCGCGCGTCAGCCGTGGCCTGACCGGTGTCCGAGCGCGTATAGAAAACATAAACGCGGCCGTTGTCATCGAAGTCCGGGTGCAGGGCGATGCCCAGCAGCCCGCGCTGCCCGGCCGAATTGACCGGCACCGTGGCGAAGGGCTCTGACAGCAGCTCGCCGCCGGCGACCACCCGGATGCTGCCGGTGTCCTTTTCCGTATAGAACACCCGGCCGTCGGCGGCTAACGCCAAAGCGGTGGGGTGCCGAGCGTCGTTGACGACGTATTCGCCCCACAATCCATCGCTGACCCGCAAGGCCGTCGGGGTCTCGCCGGGCCCCGCGAAGCAGCCCGCCAGCATCAAGGTACTCAGCACGCCAAGGCCGTGGCTCACCAACCGACCAGCAACTTTGCACATGCAACTGCTCCCATCTGAAAGAACCGCGCCCATGATAGGTGCTGCTGCGCGGTCTGGAAAGCACGCACCGACCGGCCATGCCATCGGCCAAGGTGGGGTGGCGGGCCGGCTCGGGCCGCGCCACGCCCGAAGTTGTTCCCGGCCGCGTCGTGACGCCCGGCGGCGAACTCCGGCGACACCTCGATGACCAGTTAGCCGGGCGCCTGCAGGCGTTCGCGCAGTTCGGCCAGAAAGGTTGGATAGTCGCGCGCCAGGATGCGATGGACTTCATCCGCCCGCGCCCGCTCCGGGAGTGTCACGAGCAGTCGTCGGCGATGCTCCGGTTGCTCGCGCAGAATCTGCGCGAGGGCTTCATAGACCAATCGCAGCTTCGCCTGCTCATCCGCCGGTTCCCGCGCGAAACGACCTGCCCGGCGCAGCGCGCGGACGCCGTCAGCCTCGCCGGTGATTGACCGGTAGCGCGCGACCAGCGCCGCGCGCTCTTCAAGGTTCAGCGCGTACCAGCGTTGCGCCGCGGTGGCGTCGGCCGGCGCCGGCAAGGGCTCGTCCGCCGGCGGCCGGCGTAACAGCAGCGCGGCGGCCGCCGCCGCCAACACGGTTGCGCCCAGGAGAATGCTCGCCGTCATAGGACGCATGGGTGCCTACGGTTTGCCCTGGTCAAGAATCAGTTGCTTCAGCCACTGGGCCGCCTCGTGGTTACCTGCCAGCCAGGGGTCGCGCTGCAACGCCGCCAGCGCGTCGAGGTTCGCGATCACCTCCCGTTGAAACTCCGTCGAGATGTTGAGCGCGGCCGCGCTGCGCTGGGCCGGCGCCGGAGCCGTGGCGGCGCGTATCAGCAACCCCAAGCCGAACCCGGCCAGCGCGCCAGCCACCAGGGCCGGGCCGAGCAGCCGGGGACCAACACACCGCAACCGACTCGGTCCAGCAGTGGCCACGCGCGACAGCGCACGCTCAAGCGCTCCGTTCGCCGGGGCCACCCCCTCGTCCAACTGCAGCAGCTTGGGCCAGTTGCGCTCGCGCTCAACCAGCTCCCGACACGCCGAGCACTCCTCCAGGTGGGCTTCGCACCATGCCCGTGCGGCGGCGGTCAATTCGCCGGCCACAAAGGCCCTCGCTGTGTCGGCGTCCAGATGCTCCATGGGCGACCACGTCCGCGCGCGGCAGCGCTGCTGGTGCGCAAAACTCGTCACGAGCATGGATAATATATGCGGACGCCCCCCGGGGGCTACACCAATCCGCGCAGCTTGGGACGCAGAGCCTCGCGGGCACGCTTGATCATCCCCCGCACCGCATCGACCGTCGTGTCCAGGACGGCCGCAATCTGCTCGTACGACAGCCCCTCGTACTCGCACAGCGTCAGCGCGATGCGCTGATTCACCGGCAGGCTCGCCAGCGCATCAGCAACCCGGCGACGCAGGTCGTCGAGTGACAACTGGCGCTCTGGCGCGCTGTCGGCCCCGGCGGCGACGACCGGACCGCCCTGGCCCGGGTCAGGTTCGCGCCGCCTGCGGACGTACGACTGCGCAAGGTAATTGCGGGCCGTATTGGTGGCGATGCGGTACAGCCAGGTTGAGAACTTGGCGGTGGGTTCGTAGCGGCCGGCGGCCTTGAAGATCTGTAGGAAGACCTCCTGGGCCAGATCCTCCACCGGGCGCTGGTCCCGAACCACGCGACCAACATACCGCGCCACGCGGTCAAAGTTCCGCCGTACCAGCGCATTGCCCGCCTCGGTGTTGCCGGCGCGCAGCTCCAGCATGAGCTGCGCATCAAGGTCAGTCAGGTCCGCCGCACGCCCGACTACCTCAGCCGGGCATTTCTGCAGCGCGCCAGCAACCTCAGACTTGCTTTTGATCCGAGGCATGAAACTCCCATCCGTCGCGCACAACCGTTTCCACTTCCATGGTAGCAGCCCCCCAGGGGCCCGACAACAGGGCCTTTGCCCGCTGACTGTCCGGCTCGACGTCCCTCTAGCCAAGCAGATACGGCATACCCCGACTCAGCATCGGTAGCTGGTGCAATCGCGCCTTAAGGTCTTCCTCATCAAGGGCATAGGCCGGGCTGATCTCGAGCGCCAGGTCCGGCTCACCGGCCGCCGTGCGCGGCACCGCACAGCCACAGTACTCCAGCCAACGCGCCGCACGGCGGACCATATCGCGCCGTGCGGATACCGCCGAGTCCACGCCTTCCGCGTTCTTTACCGGACTGAACTCCTCGTCACGCCGCGTGTAGATCAGCAGCGGATTGCGCGCCAGAGGCAGGGCGTCGAAGACGAACATCTCCAGCTTCACCACGTTCGGTGCGGACGGCGTCTCGATGTTTCCCGCAGCATTGACCGTTGGCAGCTTCTTCTCCGCGCGGTGCCAGGGGAGCGTCAAGTCGCCGATCGAACCGGTGATGCGCTCGACGAATTCTCGCGAGAGGACATGGATGGCGATGTTTCCGGCGTCATACAACCGACCGCCGGTTGCGCGGCGCGCGTGGGCCAGTTCGTCCGGCAGGTCGGTGTACTCAATGACAGCCAGCCGGCCGTCGGCCAGGCAGAAATTCCCGACCCGTTCCGTGTCGTCGGCCTTGGTTACTGCCTTGCTCGACATTTCGGATCCGGTAATGGCGTGCAACCCTACAAACAACGGGTCAACGGCGCGCACCAGCGGATTGTCAACCTGGAAGTAGCTGATGTGCTCGATCCCCCGGGCGCGCATGTCGGCCAACGCGCCGCTACGGGCCAGCGCCCGCAAGCTGCCGCCGTGGCCGTCTGGCCCAAGGGCCAACCGGTGAGGGCTGCTCAGGGCGATGCGGCCGTCCGGGTGAAACGCCGGCATCTGCCCCTGGGGAAAGAACATAACGTCGTCAGACGCCAGGCCGAAGTAGCCATGCCTCCGGAAGAAGGCCTGCGTGTCGGCATGGTTGCCCGGGCTGGTCATGATGTACCAGCGCGGACGCCGGCCATAACGCCGCTCGATACCAAGCAACGATTCGGCGAACAACTGGAACAGCGGCGCCGACCGGACTGGGCTAATCGGGAATGCACCCTTCGGGCCGTCGTAGCCGAGGCGCGTGCCCTGGCCACCAGCCACGGTGAAAGCGGCCACCTGGCCGGCGCGGATGGCCTCTTCGCCGATTCGCCGGGCGTCAGCATACATCCGGGCGTGTTCTTTGCCGGGCTCCTCGGGGAGGGCGGAGGGCGGCTCAAGGCGCGCGGGCAGCACTGCCGGCGGCGGCTCGACCACGTAGCGTTTCACCAGCGACGAGCAGAGCTCGAAATCAACCTGATCAAGATCCTCCATGAGCTCGGCGCGGTGTTCATCGCTAAGTCTCTGCCAGAACGCGAGTAAATGAGATTGGCCAAACCGGCTAAGGGTGGTCGCGTGTCGTTCGTAGCGGTCGGTGATGCTGGTCATGACGGGTTGGCTCCATTCAGTACCTGGGGCCCATACGTTCGATACAGTAAGTGTGCCCAGTCACACGGTCAACCAGGGAAGCAGCCAGCGCGGCGGCTGCACGCGCCGGCAGGTACTGCGCGCGGCGGCCGCAGCCGGCGTCGGCGCGCTGCTGAACGTGCAGGGCGTTAGTGCCGACGACCAACCCGCCAGTGCGCCGGCGGGCAGCACGCCGTGGTGGATGCAGATAGGCGGAGGCCGTTCACGTGTGGTGGATGTGCGAGATGCGGAGGTGGTTCGTGGCGATTCCGTGGACGAGTCGCTGCTCGAGCAACTGCTCGCCCGGGGTGTGCGGGCGTTGACGGACGAAACGACAGCTTCCGCGGGCTGGCGGAAGGCCCTCGGCGCCGCCCAAAGCATTCTGGTCAAGTTCAATCGCGTGGGGGCGGATGCTATTCGCACGACCGAGCCTTTCGCGCGTGTACTCGTAAACTCTTTAGAAGAAGCCGGATACGACCGCAATCGGATCACCATAGCCGAGGTGCCGGCGCGGTCTTGCCGGCTGTTGGGCGTTCGACAACCGATTGCCGGCTGGGCTGACGGGGTGCGCGCGGGCGAGAACTTCGAGCCTATCGCGGCCTATTGGGCGCAGGCGGACGCCGTCATCAACGTGCCGTTTCTCAAGACCCATCGCATAGCCGGCATGTCGGGCTGCATGAAGAATCTCTCGCACGCACTGGTACAGCGCCCGGCGCTGTATCACGACAACGCCTGCTCACCTTACGTTGGACAAGTCGTTGGTAGCAAACTGGTTAGTTCGAAACTGCGAATCAACGTCCTTAACGCGCTCCGTGTAGTGGTTCGCGATGGCCCCGAGGCCACGCTAGCTTCGCTGGCGACTCATGGCGGGCTGTTGCTCGGCTACGACCCAGTGGCGGTGGACACGGTGGGCCTGGCGTTGCTGGCCGGACACCGACGCAATCTCAGCATAGAAGGCGACATAAGGGTTCCATATCTGGAAGCGGCAGATGCTGACTTGGTCGGTCGCGGCCGGGGCGACCGGCTTGACCAGATTGTGCTCATGGAGGGGGGCTGAATTCCGCCATGATAGGTCGCGAATTAAATTCGGTCGTTTTCCATTGACAGTGACCCAGCCGACGCTAAGCTTGTTATAGGTAAGTTGCGTGACGGGATCGAATCTGGGTTGTAATGATCATCCACGCGGAATCATCGTAACTCTTTGTCATAGCTATTCATCGCGAGCTTTCGCAACCCTCATTCGATAACCTTCGCAGTTCGTTCCCGCCTGACGCCACGACCCCTGCGGGCTGTAAGTTCGCGCCCGCGCTGGGGTGCATGGCATTAGCACGCGCTATATCGACTCGCGTTTTTCCGCGCGCCGCCCAGGTCTCCCGTGTGGGCGGCAGGCGCCTGGCCGGTGTTCGGCTCGGCGTTTGGCGCGGCGGCTGGTTGCGGTTCGTGGCCTCGCGTATATGATGCGTTACTTGCGTGGAACCGTGTGTTGGCAGGCTTAACGTGACGCTCACTACGAACAGCCATTATTCTGATTCCCTTGCAGCGACCGCACGCAGCGCGCCAGCCGGGAGCAGAGAGACGGGTCTGAAAGCAGGAGATGCCAAAGTGAGAAGGAAAAAGAGTGGTTTTACGTTGATTGAGCTGCTGGTCGTGGTGGCGATCATCGCGTTGTTGATCTCCATCCTGCTGCCCAGCATCTCGAGGGCCAAGGAGTTGGCCCAGCGGGCCGTGTGTTCGGCCAATCTGCGCGGCATTGGCCAGGGCTTCTACATTTACGCCAATGACAACCGCGAGTGGTTCCCCCATTCTCTGTATCAAGAGCCCCTGGCGGCGACGGACAACCAGATTGCCAACCAGTATGTTGAGAAGATGGGTTACCGGTACGAGTTGCGTACGGAAATCGACCAGTCGCCGTACTGGTACGAGGTGCCGGTTAGTCGCTCGTTGTTCCTGCTGGTTATAGGCGGGCAATGCACGGCCGGGCAGTTCATCTGTCCCAGCTCGGGTGAAACCGAGGACGTCATGCGCAACCGAGTCAGCGGACAAGACGTTGCTGCACAGCCCGGCATCAACCGGTTCGACTTCCGCGGCTATCCGAATTTGAGCTACGGTTACCAGATGCCTTTCGGGCGCATGGGCAAGCCACACACCAACATGGACACGCGCATGCCGATTGGCTCGGACAAGGGGCCGTACTTCCAGGCGGGCGACATGGACGCCACCACGCACTACACGAAGGACATGGCGCGCACTACTGCGGAGCCGCCGGACTTCGACGGTGAAACCGACATGGAGCAGTTGCTGCGGATCCCGAATGACCGCTGGCGCCAGTACAACAGCCGGAACCACAACGCCGAAGGCCAGCAGGTACTGTTCCTGGACGGTCACGTCGAGTTTTGGAGCAAACCCACGGCCGGCGTGAACAACGACAACATCTTCACGATCCAGGAGGATTTCGAGTTCTACCACTCGTACCTCGGCCTTTCGCCGGCGCAGAACACCAACCTGGGTCCGCTGACCGCGACCGACACGGTGATTATCCCCTAGTTGGTGCCGTCAGTTCTGACGAAGCACGCGGGGCGACCGAGTCAACTGACCGGTCGCCCCGTTTCTGTTGACCCTGCCCGGTGGCCGGCGGCCACCGGCCCCGCCGGCGGGAGCCGACCCACAACGTGCTTGTCTTCGCGGCCATTTCCGGTACGATAAGGGAATCTGACCTTAGACTCAGGACACCGGCGACGGGATACAATCGTGTCACTGGACCCACATGGCATGGACGAGGCCGAGTTGAGCCGCCAGCTCGACAGCGAACTCGGCGGCTGGTCGAAAGAAGACTTGGATCGCATGGCGGATTCACCGACCACGCATCCGCAGGTTGACGATCGCGGACGCATTCGCGGCCGGGTGCTCGGCATCCGCGGCGCGGACGTGTTTGTGGATATCGGCGGCAAGAGCGAGGGCTTCGTCGCGCTCGATGAATTCGAGCCCGACCAGCCGCCCACCGTCGATCAGATCCTCGACCTCGTGCCACAGGGCTTCGACCGCGAGTCCGGCCTCATGCGGCTCAGCCTGCGCGAGGCCAAGCTGGCGGTCGACGTCGAGTCGCTCCGCGTCGGCGAGGTTGTCAAGGCCCGCGTAACCGGCAGCAACATCGGCGGGCTCGAGCTGCGCCTGCACGGGCTGCGCGGCTTCATGCCCATGAGCCAGGTGGACCTGGTGCGGCATGATGACATGTCCGCTTTCATGGGGCGCTGGCTCGAGTGCGAGGTCGTCGAGATCGACCGCAAGGGCCGCAACATGGTCCTGAGCCGGCGCCGCCTGCTGGAGCGGCAGCGTGAGGAGGAGCGCGAGCAACTGCGCTACCAACTGGCAGAGGGTCAGGTTCGCGCGGGCCGGATTGTTCGCCTGGTCGATTTCGGGGCGTTCGTGGACCTCGGCGGCATTGAAGGGCTGCTGCACATCAGTGATCTCAGCTGGAGCCGGGTGGGGCATCCCAAGGACGTTGTGCGTGTCGGCCAGGAGATCGAGGTCCAGATTCTCAAGATCGATCTGGTCAAGGATCGTATCTCCCTGGGCATGAAGCAGTTGATGCCCGATCCCTGGAACCTCGCCGCGGCCAACTACCAGGCCGGTGGCACAGTCGAGGGCCGCGTCGTGAAGTTGATGAACTTCGGCGCCTTCGTGGAACTCGAGCCCGGAATCGAAGGGCTGATCCCCATCAGCGAGTTGAGTTGGACCCAGCACGTCAAGCACCCCAAGGACGTGTTGGCCGAGGGGGATCGCGTGCGCGTTTCGGTGTTGTCGATCGACGCCGACAAACGCAAGATCAGCCTGAGTCTCAAGGCCCTGGCTTCCGACCCGTGGGACGGCATCGAGCAGCGCTATCTACCCGAGTCGGTGGTTAGCGGGGCCGTGACGCGCATCACGAATTTCGGCGCGTTCGTCCAGTTGGAGGAAGGTGTCGAGGGTCTGGTGCATATCTCGCAGTTGAGCAACGACCGCGTCCGGGCCGTTTCCGACGTTGTCTCGGTCGGGGCCGTCGTCCAGGTGCGCGTCCTGTCGGTTGATGCCGGCCAGCGCCGCATCTCGCTATCAATGAAGCCCACCGGGGAAGCGCCGCCGACCGAGGAGGCCTCGGCGGAGGAGCCGCGGCCCGACCGCAAGCGCAAGCGACCGCTGCGCGGCGGGTTGGCCTGGTAGAACTCGGCGGTCACGGCCGCCGACGGCGACCCGGTGCGAGGTATCGGCTAATCAGCGGCCACGCCGGTCGGGTTCAGGTCTTTTTGTTGTCGAACTTCCGGAATCTGATGGTGCATGGGCGGAGCGGTCCCCGGTCGCGCCGACCGACGTGCTGTCGCGCAGCCACCTTGAGTCATCTGCGGCAACCCGTAGAATGCCCGGTTTGCGGCTACCGTGCGGGCGTGGCGTCAGGCCCCGCGGCCGGCCATGCGTCCGGGCGATTGGCGACGCGGCCCGGCGCGTCATCCGCCCGATCGCGTATGCGGGAGTGTATTCATGGTGCTGTGGTCCCTGCGAGCATTGTTCGTAATCCTGATAGCGGCGGTGGGCTTCTCCGCGGTTGGCAGCGCCGGCCAGTTGGCCGAGCATCGCGCGACGCTGATGATCGCCGCCATTCTGGTGGCGATTGCCGTGATCGCGGTTGATCTCTTGGTGCCGCGCAAGTCCCTGGCAGCGTTGTCCGGCGCCTTTCTCGGCCTGGTCGTCGGCATGGTGATGGCCTATGGTCTGGGCCTGGTCATCGACCTGCTGATCGTGACCTACATCCCCGACCTAGGCGGCGAAGGACCGGATGGACAGGGCCTAGCGGATGGCGTGCGCGGCGTGGTCGTCGCGATAAAGCTGATGCTCGGCATCGTCTGCTGCTACCTGGCAATCAGCTTCGTCCTGCAAACCAAGGACGACATTCGCTTCGTGATTCCGTATGTCGAGTTCACCAAGCAGTCGCGCGGGGCGCGCCCACTGATTCTGGACACTTCGGTGATCATCGATGGGCGCATCGCCGACATCTGCGAGACCCGGATCATTGACTCGCCCCTGATGATCCCGCGGTTTGTGCTGCAGGAGCTGCAATCCATCGCCGACAGCTCCGACAAGCTCAAACGCAATCGCGGCCGGCGCGGCCTGGACATGCTGAATAAGCTCCAGACTAACGACAAGGTCGAAATCAAGATCTCCGATACCCGCCTCCCCAGCATCGAGGAAGGCAGCGACGTCGACCAGAAACTCGTCGCCCTGGCCAAGAAGATCGAGGGCCGCGTGGTCACCAACGACTACAACCTGAACAAGATCGCCACGCTGCGCGGGGTTGACGTCATCAACATCAACGACCTCGCCAACGCCATGAAGCCGGTCGTCATGCCCGGCGAGGCCGTGACGGTCCGCATCATCAAGCCGGGCGAGGAAGCCGGCCAGGGCGTCGGCTATCTGGAAGACGGCACGATGGTCGTGGCGGAGGGCTCGCGCGACAAGATCAACGAAGATGTAACCCTGACCGTAACGAGCGTGCTGCAGACCTCCGCCGGGCGCATGATCTTCGGCCGCCCCGAGGGTGACGCCTACGCCGTGCGGCGGCCGCGGCCGCGCTCCTGACGGACGATACCATCCCCAGCAACCGCCCGACCGCGCCGGTCCGGGCGGTTTCGCGCCGGCCCTGTAGGAAGTTGCACGGCGCCTTTCCCCGCAGGGTCGTGGCGGTAAGATACTTTCGGGCCGGGGTTGGCGCCTCGGCGTCCGATGCGCCCCGCCGCGCGGCGGGGTGCGCTAGTGCCGGCCGGGCTAGGAGAAACAAGCTCATGACCACGTGTGCAAACCGTTACCGCGGCGCTCTGCTGATCTTCGTCCTGGCACTGGCCGGGGTTCTGCCGGCCGCGGCCGGCGGCCTGGGCGATTTTCAGCTCGCCCAGGCAATACCGGCGGACGCCAGCGTAGTGGCCGTCTCGCGCGACCATGCCGGGCGCGCCTTCCTCAGCGAGCAGTACCAGCGGGTCTGGGACGTCATCGAGCAGCAGCACTTCGAGCGCGACGTGCGCAACTTGATGCGTGGCTTTTTCCAGCAGGAAGGCGGCGACCTGCAAGCTTTCGAGCAGCAATGGCAACAGTTCAGCGACCTGCTCCTGGCCGTCGAATGGGGCGACCTGTTCGAGCAGGAAGGCGCGTTCGCCGCGCTGATCGGCTTCCCCCTGCCGGAGTTCGTGCTGCTGGGCCGCGCGCCGGCCGCCAAGGTCGAGGCGAACTTCGCGGGTCTTGCGGCCATTCTGGACGCGCTGGCGCGCCTCGCCCCGGAGGGCCAGCTCGTCACCACCAGCACGGGCACCGGCGATTCCGTCGTGCGCACGCTGGGCGTGGCCGAGGCCGTCCTGCCGGTCGGCGGGCTGATGCTGGCCCGCGAGAAGGACGTGCTACTGGTTGGCTTCGGAGTGAAGCTGCCCGAGCAGACCTTGGCGCTGCTGCGCGGCGAGGCCGGACAGCGCCTGATCGAAACCGAGCGCTTCCAGAGCGCCATGAAACGCCTGCCCGCTCCCAAGGACAGCTTCTTCTTCATGGACAGTGCTCGTCTGATGGGCCAGGTCCGGGCGGTGATTGACGCCGCCATGGGCATGGCCGACCCCACCGGCGAAGCCCTCGACGCCCAGACCCGCGCTCTGCCGCTGCGCCTCATCGACGCATTCGACATCTTCGAATTCGCGGCCGGGGTCGCCACCACCGACGGCCTCAAGACGCACGGCGATAGCATCGCCGTCCTGAGCGCGGACGCCGGCTCACGCTTACTGCACAGCGCCATCTTCAAGAACTCCACGCTCGACAAACCGCTGAAGTACATCCCGGCCACCGCCCAGAATTGCTCCGTCTGGTCCGGCATCGCTCTACAGCCGCTGTATGACGGCATCCTGGCCTTCATCAACGAGAACGTCCCGAACGGCGCGGAAATGGTCCGGCAGTGGAATGAGGAAATACGCCCCGCGCTGCCGCTGGACGTCGAGAAGGATCTGATCAGTTGGATCGGCGGCGGATTCCGTACGTTCTCGATGCCGGCGCGCTCCGCGTACCAGCCCGGCGACTGGGTCGTGATGATCAGCGTCAGCGACGAGACCCAGGGCCGCACGGTGCTTGACCGCCTGCTGGGCGAGATGCTGACACCCATGCTCGCCCAAAGCAGCGGTGCCGTGCGCGACGCCCGCATCGAGGACGCCGAGGGCTTCAAGATCATCGTGCATCCGGCCCTGGTGATGATGCCCGGGCTCCGCGAACCCACGATTGGCATCAAGAATGGGCAGCTTCTCATCGCCTCCAGCGCGGACGCTATCAGAAACGCCCTGGCGGCGGCCGCCGGCACCGCCCCGGATTTCTCCACCAACGAGCGTTTCCGTGCCGAAGGGCTGCCGTTGGGCGATGGCGTTTCTTCGATCAGCTTCAAGGACCTGACGGGCCTGGGCGAGGAACTCGGCCAGGCGCTCCAGATGGTGCCGATGATTGCGTTTGCGATGCCCGATCTGGCCCGACATCCCGTGGGCCGCGCGCTGCTGTCCGCGGCCGGCAAGGCCGGCAAGGTCGTGCGCGAGCTTAACTTCCTCCAGTCTTCGTGCTCGCAGACGACCTTTGATGGCAAGGCGGCCTACAGCAAATTCGTCCTGAACTACCGCGAGCCGCCCAAGCCCCCGCCGGCACCTGCGCCGTCCGAGCCGACTGCCAGCGAGCCGACTCCCAGCGAGTCGGCCGACAGCCCCGGCGCGGAGTAGCGACTCCGCCCAGGCATGCTTTCCTGCGAACATGCGGCCGGCCCCAGCGCCGGCCGCTCTTCTTCTATCTCGATTCCTCGCACCGCCGCCACCCGTTTTGCAGCCCGGCCTGCGCTTGGTCGCCCACGCCGCGGACGATAAGCTGCTACCGGTGCACTGCCGCACCCGGCGACAAGGACGGCGCTGTCATGACGCTGCTTGCGAGCGTTGCGGAAATCCAGCGGACTGCGTTCGAGTTCGCGCGCGTGCCGCCGGCCTGGGGCCAGGTCGTGGGTGTCGCCGTGTTGGTAGGCCTCTGCTATGTGGCAGTCGCCCTCTATCGGCGTGAACGGCGGACCGGTGCCGGACCGGCTTTGCGGGCCGGTCTGGCGGGCCTGCGCTGTACCGTACTGCTGGCACTGGCCGTGATCTGGCTCGCGCCGGTCAATGCGACTTACGTCGTACGTTCCATCCCCGGCCAGGTCGCCGTGCTGCTGGACGCCTCGGCCAGCATGTCAGTGCGGGATGACCCAGGCGCAGCGCCCGCCGCTGACAGCAACGAATCGGCCAGCCGCTTTGAGCGCGTGCGCGCCCGCCTGCTGGCTGACGATTGCCAATGGCTGCGGCGGCTGGCGGAGCGCAACGAACTGAGCGTGTACGCCTTCGGCGACGACGTCCAGCGGCTCTTGCACGCGGCCGACGCGCAAAGCCTGGCCGCACAGCTCGACCCGCTGCGCGCCGTCCTGCCGGTGCGCCCGCAGACCGACATCGCCCAGGCGGTTACCGCCGCGCTCGAAGAGCTCGCCGGCAGCCCGATCGCCGGCCTGGTGCTCATCTCCGACGGCGCTGCCAACCGCGGCGCGGCCGCCGCAGAGATCGCCGCCCACGCCCGCCGCTTCCGCGCACCGGTCTATGCGGTCGGCGTCGGCCACCTGCGCGAGCCGCCGAACGTCCGCGTCACCAGCATAGCCGCCCCCGCCGCCGTCCCGGTCCAGGACCCGTTCGAGGTGCGCATCGAGTTGGCCGCGGCCGGCATCGCCCGAACGGAAGTGCAGGTCGAGTTGACCGCCGAGCCGTTCGACGGCGGCGACGAACGCCGCATCGCGATTCGTTCCGTGCCGCTGGGCGAATCCGAAACGGCAACGCTGCTCATCAACGTGGACCCGCCGCCGCCCGGCGAGTACATGCTGCACGCCCGGGCCGCTCCCCTGCCGGGTGAGGTCATCACCGGCGACAACGCTCGGGAAACGAACGTCCTCGTGGTCGCGCAACGGCTGCGCGTGCTGCTGGTTGCCGGCGGACCCACGTTCGAGTGCCGCTTCGCTACGGCCCTGCTGCTGCGCGACCAGAGCATCGACCTGGCCTGCTGGCTGCAATCCGCCGACCCCGCCGCCGTTCGCGACGGCAACACCGTGCTCGAACATCTGCCGCGCGAGCCCGAGGAGCTGTACGACTTCGACGTCGTGCTGCTGCTCGATCCTGATCCGACCGACCTGGACGCCCGCTGGGCCGCCACGGTGCGGCGCTGGGTGGAGGAACTGGGCGGCGGCGTGCTATTACAGGCCGGTCCGCACTGGACCTCCCGGTTCCTGCGCGACGCGCGGCTGAGCGATCTGGTGGCGATTCTGCCCGTCACACCGGATCCCGATGCTGATATGCGCCTGAGCGCCCAGGGCACCTTTCGACAGCGTGCCGGAGCAATTCAGTTGGCGGCGGCCACACACCCCTTGGTCAGCCTGCATGCCGACCCCACCACCAACCGCGAGGTTTGGCGGGCCCTGCCCGGTGCGTGGTGGCATCTGCCGGTCCTGCGCGCTAAGCCCGTGGCGACGGTGCTCTTGGAGTTGGCCGACGCGGCCTACGCCAACCAGTATGGGTCGGGCGTGCTCATGGCGACCCAGCCGGTCGGTGCCGGCCACGCTACCTTCCTGGGCTGCGACTCGATCTGGCGCTGGCGCGGCAGCGCCGAGGCGTACTACAACAGCTTCTGGGTGCGCCTGGTGCGCTACCTGGCCCAGGCCCGCCAACAGGGCGGCAGCAAGCGCGGTCGCATCGTCCTCGATCGCGAATCATTCAGTGTGGGCGATTACGTGCGGATTGAGGCCCAACTGCTTGATGAGGCGTACCGGCCGGCCGCCACGGCCGAGGTGGCCGGCACGCTGCTGTGGGAGGAGGGCACGCCGCAGGAATGCGCGCTGCAGGCCAGTGCGGACAGGCCCGGCTGGTACGCCGGCCGCGTACTGCTGGATCGGGCCGGCGCCTTCGAGCTGCGCCTCCCGCTGCCCTCCGGCACTGCGGATGCGGATGCGGATGGGGATGCGGATGCGGATGCGGGATTCCTGACCCGCCGGCTGCGCGTGCAGCGCCCGGACCTCGAGATGCGCGCCCTGCGCCTGCGGGAGGACTTCCTCTCGGCTCTGGCCGAGCAGACCGGCGGCGAATACTGTCGCCTGGATGAGCTGGACCGCTTGCCGGACATCATCCCCAAGGCCACCGAGCGTCGCCCGCCGCAGCGCGCCGCCGTACAGCCACTGTGGGACAGTTTCTGGGTCGTCGGCGTTCTGGCGGCCCTGCTGGCGCTTGAATGGACCCTGCGCCGCCGGAGCCACTTGCTGTGAGTTCGTCCGCTGAACAGTTGGACGCCCGGCTTGAACGCGAGCTGCTCGCGCCGCTGCGGATGCTTCGTCGCCGCATCCGCCTGTACATCCTCGTGGATGGCTTGCTCTGGTTCTCGACGGCGGTCGTGTTGGCTGCTCTCGCGCAAATGGCGATGGACTGGAACTTCCGCTTCAGCGTCGGCCAACGCGGCGTAATCAGTGCGCTTGTCGTGCTGTATTGGCTCTGGGCGGGCTATCGCCGGCTCTACGAACCGCTGGCCCGGCCGCTGCCGGAGGACTTGCTCGCCGGCATAGCGGATCGTGCCCACCCGGAGTTGTGCGGACGGGTATCTGCCGCCGTCGAGTTGCGCGGCGTGGCCCGGGAGACGCCGAACTCCGCAGCGAACCTATCCGTCGGAACCTCCCCTGATCTGGCCCGCCTGGTCCTCGCGGAGGCTTGCGAGGGCGTGCGCGGCCGCCGGCTCCAGGACCTGCTTAGTCACCGCCGTGCCCTGCTGCACGCCGTCGAGTTGGCGCTGCTCGTCCTGCTGGCCGGGCTGTCGTGCGCGGCCGCGCCATGGCTGGCCGGTCCCTGGCTGGAGCGCAACTGGCTGCTGCGTGACGTCCGCTGGCCGCAGCGCACCTATATCCTACCCGAGGGTTTCGATGCTGACGGTCGCCGGCGGATGGCCCGTGGCGATCTGGCCGAAATCACGGCCGCCGTGGCCGGCCTCGTTCCGGACAACGCCGTCGTCAGTTGGTGGACGCCCTCCGGCCGGCAAGGCCGTGAGAGCATGTCGGTAGTGGGAGATACGCGCCTTGCCGCCGGACTCGGCCAGCTCTCGGAAGAAATCCACTTCCGCATCTCGGGAGGCGATGAGCGCACACGAGACTACTTGGTCGAGGCGGTCGATCGGCCGCGCGTGCTGCACACCCTGGCGCGCATCACGCCACCGGAGTACACGCGCCTCGCGGACGTTGTCGTCGAGCAACAAACCGTGCTGGAAGTCCTGCGCGGAGCGACACTGACAATCGAAGCCCGCTTGAACAAGCCCATCCGCCGGGCACGCTTCGTCGCCGACGACGGCGCCGACGCCCAGGCGCAGATTGACTGGTCCGACGATGCCGCCGAGCCGGTGGTGCGGGTACGCTGGTCCGCCCCGGAGTCGGGCGTGTTCCGCTTCGACCTGCTGGACGCGGACGGCCTGACCAACCGCGACCCTATGCCATATCGCATCCGCGTCGTGCCTGACCGGCCGCCGAATGTAGAGATGGAACTTGTCGGCGCCGGCGAACTCACAACGCCCCAGGCCGAGCTGCCCGTCCAACTGCAGTGTGAAGACGCTTACGGACTCGGTGCGGCCCGGCTGATGGTGCAGACCGGCAGCCAGCCGGAGCGCGCCTTCCCCATGCCCGGCCTGACACCCGGCGAACGGCGCTTCTCTGCCAACTTCGCGCTGCTGGTGGCGGCCAGCGGGGCCGTCACCGGCGACGAGTTGCGCGTCTGGGCCGAGGCCGAAGACCTCGACCCGCGCGGTCCGAATGTCGGCGCCACCCCGGTCGCGACGCTGCGCGTGGTCTCGCCGGACGACTTCCTGATCGAACTGGCCCGCCGGGAGCTGACCCTGCGGCAGGAGTTCGAGCGGCTTGTCAGCGCCCAGCGGCAGATCAAGGAGGGTCTGGAGCAGACCAGCGGGCTGCTCGCTGATGGTGCGCCTCCGGACGCCGGCCTAGCCCAACGCCTGGCCGGACTGGCACGTCGGCAGGCCGCCCAGGGCGGGCAGTGTCTGGGTATCGCGCGCGGCTTCGAGCAGATCTTGCGCGAGTTGGAGACCACCCGCATCGATCGGCCGGCCGACGCGGCGCGCATCGCCCAGCGCGTTGTTGCTCCGCTTGAGGAGTTAACGCGCGAAGTTATCCCAGCGGCTGCCGACGCGATTGATGAGTTGCGGGCGAAGGTCAGCCCGGCTAGCCGGTCGCTCGCCGCCGACCACCAGGCCGATCTCCTGCGCCGCATGGAAGCGATCCTGGCAGAGATGGTCGAGTGGGAAGGGTATCGTGAGGCGGTGTCGCTGCTTGAGGCGGTGATTGCTGCACAAACGGCGCTGCGGGCCGACACACTAGCGGCGCTCGGTGAGCAACTGGAGTCCATTCTGGAGCTCGAACGGCTGCTGGAGCCGGAGGACGACGCCGCGCCGGCGCCCTGAGCCTCGCGCGGCCCCGCGGCTTGGATGATCATGATGTTGGATGTCACGCGGACAGGTCTGCTGGTCATTCTGTTGGCGACGGCGGCGCGCCCTCAGGATTCGCCGACCATGACACCGCCTGCGCCCGGCGCATCACCATCACTGTCCGTTCGTCAGCAGGGCATTCGTGATCGCGTGCGGCAACTCGAGAGCCGCATGGCCATGCTCATCCGCCTGTTGGATGAGAGTGCCCCGGATCAAGCCACGCGGTTGGGTGCAGCTATCGATTGGTCCGGGCAGCAGCAGCTCAAGCGCCGGCTGGACCACGTCGTGGAGCTGCTGGAGGCCCGGCGCCTCAGTGACGCCGAACGCGCGCAGGAGGCGTTGCTGGCCGACCTCGCGCAAATGCTGCACCGCCTGACCGACACGACGACCGACTACGACCGCAAACGGGAGCGCCGCAAGCGGATGGACGCTTTCAAGCAGGTGATCCGCGCGCTGCTCGACGAGCAGCGCCGCGTGCTCTACGGCACGCAGGCCGCCCAGGCTCAGCCGGATGCCACCGACCATGCGGCACTACGCGCCCTGGAACGGCAGCAACGCGAACTCCAGCGCAACGCGGGCGACCTGGCAGCCGACATGCAGGCAACGGGGGACGAGTCGGCGGAAACCCCCGGCAGCCGGCAGATCGGCAACGCGGGCGGGAACATGCAGCGGGCAGCGGAGCGCCTGGCCCAAGCCCGGCCGGCCGACGCAAACCCGCTTCAGGCCGCAGCGCTCGAGCAACTGCAGCGGGCTTTGGACGAACTGGACGACGCGCTGCGGCAGGTGCGGCGCGAGGAGTTGGCCGAGACGCTGACCGCGCTGGAGGCGCGTTTCCGGCAGATGCTGGCGCGCGAGCAGCAGGTGCGTGCCGATGTCCTGGTGCTCGGCACCCGGCCGGTTGACGAGTGGCCGCGGGCCGACCACCTGCGCCTGCTTGATGCAACCCAGGCCCAGCAGGCCGTCGCCGAGGATTGCCAGGCCGTCGTACGCATCCTGCTCGATGAGGGCACGGCGGTGGTACTGCCTGAACTGGCCGCCCAGTTGGCCGCGGACATGGCGGCCGTCGCGGCACGCCTTGCCGACGCCGATGTTTCCGCGACCACCCTGGCAATGCTTGACCAGATCATCGCGTTACTGGAGGAGATAACCGCGGCCATTGAGGGGCAGCGCCGGCAGGAGCAGGCAGACCTGCTGCGCCCGGCCGGTGGCGGCCCGCAGGCTGACATGCGTTCGCTGCTGCGGCCATCGGCCGAACTCAGTCTGCTGCGCTCGTCGCAACTGCGCATTAACGAACGCACCGCGGCATTGGCCGAAGAGGATTCCGGCGACGACGTTCCGCAGACCCTTCAAGACCTGACCCAGCGTCAACAACGTCTGGCCGAGCTGGCGCAACGGATGCACGAAAGGCGGTAGGCGTGCGGTTGGCGACATACATTCTGGCGGCATTAGCAGCGGCGAGTACCGTACCGAGCGCGCTCGCACAGGAATCGTCCGGCCACCTCGCACACCTCAACCAGGCCTTCCGTGAACACATTGGCAGTCTGGGCCCGGAACACGCACACGCACTGGTGGTGATCGAACGAAGCTGGCCGGCGTATAGTGCCGAGCGACCCGAGAGCTTCGTCCCCGACGCCCTGGCCCGGCTCTATCCAGCCTTTGCCGAGGCGCTGGCGGCCTTCGATTACGATTGTCATGAGCAGGCCGCGCGCCTGCTGGAGCCGCTAGCCGCGCACGCCGACCCCTATCTCGCCGCGACCGCGCGCTACTTCCATGTGCGTCTGCTGGTAGAACGCGGGCTGCTGGAAGAGGCTGAGGTCGATTTGCAGGACCTGCCCGCGCAGCGCGACGAGCTGGCGGCGCACACGCCTTACGCCCCGCACTTCTGGCTGATCCTGGCCCACTGCCAAGCCGGCAACCTGCACCATGAGGATGCGGCGCAAACGCTGAATGCACTGCTGGCGGAGTTTCCCGACGCCGGCGAGGCGGTCAGCGCCGCGGCCCGGCAGATGCTGCTGGAACTCGCTGGTCGCCGCGCGGGTTCGTTGGAGGAAGTCGCCGACCTGATGGCGTATTCCGCCGCCCGGCTCGACTCCGCGGATGTGAGCGCCCGGCTGCGCGGCCGGCAGGACGACATTGTCACGCTGCTGGACCGACTCATCGCCGACGCACGCACGCTGGAAGACTTGCAGGCCGCCGGCGCCGGGCAGCCGCGCTCCGCCCAGCGGGGCGAAGACCAGCCGCGCGCCGGTGCCCAGCAGTCGGTGTTGCCCGGCGCGGAGGCCGGCCAGATCGGCGAGCTGCACGATGTGCCGCGCGGCACGCCGGGCGAAGCCTGGGGGCAGCTTCCGCCGGCCGAGCGTGAGCGCATCCTCCAATCCCTCCGCGGGCGCTATCCCTCGCGCTACCGCCAGCTTGTCGAGCAGTACTACCAGTCCCTGGCAGAGGAGCAGTGAGCATGTTGGCCGGCGCGGCTCGAATTCTCTTGGCGCAAGCAACAGCCGCAGTCCTATGCGTCCTCCTGCCGACCGCGTCGGCGCAATCGGCGGACGCCAACACCGGCGCGCCTGCCCCACCGCGGCTCAGCATCACCCAACTCAACGGCCAGACCGCTACCGGTCAACTCGTGGAAGTGACACCCAACCTGGTCATTCGCGTCGAAGATGACACCCTGACGATCCCCTGGAGCGAAGTGCTGCAAGTTCGTCCACTCGACGAACAGCCGGCGAAACAACTGGAAGCTGAAGCCCCACTGCGTTTCTTCCTGGCCGACGGCTCCGAATTCGCCGGCGCGGTCATTTCGGCTGAAGGTGCCGACCTGGCGGTTCGCCTGGCCGACGGCCGCGCGTGCCATCCGGATATCACGGTTCTGCGCGCGGTGCACGTCCGTTCCGCCGGCCCGGCCGCCCAGGCCCGGCTGGCCGAAGTGCAGCGCGAGCAAGCTGCCATGCCGACTGACGCCGCCGCCGGTGACGTCGCCGTCGTGGCCCGGGGAGACGAAGTCCTCGTGCTGCGCGGCCGCATAATGGCCATCGATTCGACGGGCGCGCTGCTGGACTGGAACGCGCGCGAAGTGCGTCTGCCTTGGGAGCGCCTGGCCGGCCTGCTCTTCTCGCAGACCGCCGAGCGCCGCGCCGCCTGTCTCGTGCGGCTGCACGACGGCGACGCGCTGGCCGGTGTGCCGGCCGGCGGCACAACCATAGCGTTCCTGCTGCGCTCCGCTATCTTCGAGCAGGACGTGGCGCTCCCGTGGCCCGCCATCAGCCGCATCGATTGCCATAGCGACCGGTTGGTGATCCTGTCGGACGTGCCGCCGCTGCGCTACGAGTTCGAACCATACTTCGACAAGACTTGGGATTATGCCCGCGACGCAACGCTGACCGGCGGGCCGATTGTGCTTGACGGCCAGGTCTACACCCGCGGCCTGACAATGCACAGTCGCGCCGCGCTGACGTACCAACTTGACGGCGCCTTCGCCGAATTTGCCGCGGTCGTCGGCATCGTCGCTGAGATGGGCCCGCGCGGCTGCGTTGATCTGCGCGTGATTGGCGACGGCAGCGTCCTGTGGGAGGCACAAGACGTGCGCGGCGGCCAGGCCCCGCGGCCCGTGTCCGTGGACATCGCCGGCGTACGCGAACTGCGGCTGGAGGTGGACTACGGACGTAACCTCGACCTGTCCGACCACGTCGGGTGGGGATTCGCCCGGCTGATTCGCCCAGGGCCGTAAGCGAGGGAGCATGCCGACAACGCCAGCGAATCTGAGCAGCACGCCCGGCCTGGCATACCTGGCCGCGCTGCTTGTTTGCATTGCCGCGCCGCTGGCCCGCGCTCAGGACGCCCCCAGCGCCCTGGAGCTGGTTCGGGCCGACGAAGACCGCCGCTGCGCCGCCTTCACCGCCGTCAGCCGAACCGTCGTCTGCGTCTTCGAGGATCGGCGCTGCACGGTCGGCGGTGCCGGCGTCCTGATTGACTCAGCCGGCTACGGCCTCACCAACTTTCACGTCGTCGCGGCCATCCTGGATTCACGGCGCGCGTACGGCGGGCTGGCCGACGGCCGCCTGTGTCCTCTGCGCGTGATCGGCATCGACCCCGGCGGCGACATTGCCCTGTTCAAGCTCGAGCATGACGGCCCGTTCGAATGCGCCACCTTCGCCGACGCCGACCAACTTCAGGTCGGGCAGTGGCTGGCTGCGCTCGGCAATCCCTTCCTGCTCGCCGAAGACTTCGTCCCGACCATCACGCTCGGCGTCGTCAGCGGCCTGCACCGCTACCAGTACGGTGCGGGCAACCTGCTGGAATACGCCGACTGCGTGCAGGTCTCGGCGTCGATCAACCCCGGTAACTCGGGCGGCCCCATCGTGGACCTGGCCGGCCACGTCGTCGCGATCGCCGGCCGCGCCTCCTTCGAGGAGCGCGGCCGCGTTAACGTCGGCCTGGCCTACGGCGTGCCGATCAACCAGGTGCGGCGCTTCCTGCCGGCGCTGCGGGCCGGGCGAATGTGTCTGCATGGCACGCTTGGCGCCACGGTCCAACCGATCGGCCATGAGCTGATCTTCAACGCGGTGCAGGAGTTCTCGCCGGCCGGCCGCGCGGGCATCGAACTTGGCGATGTTCTACTAAGCATCAACGGTCGGCCCGTGCGGACGCCGAACCAGTTCAGCAACGCCATTGCGAGCTTGCCGGCCGGCTGGCCGGTTGCGGTCGGCCTGCGGCGCGGTGGGCGTGACCTGCTGGTACACACCCGGCTGGCACCCCTGGCGCTGCCGAACCTGCCGGTGTATGTACCGAAGCTGGCGGACAACCACGCCGAGATTCGACGCCTGCTGGCCGACTTTGCCGGGCGCGATGTCGGCCGGGCCCGCTTGCGCGCTGCGAACATCACCTGCGAAGTGCATCACGAAGGCGAGGACGGAGAACTGCGGTCATCCTGGCCGAGCGCCGCCGTCGCGCAGGAGTGGCACGAGCTTGTCACGCCGCTGCTCAGTCCGCCTGAGTTGGACGTCACCTGGGAGGCGCTGGGGGGCGACGAGGTTCAGGGCTGCATCGTTTCTGTCATCGAACAGCGCCGCCCCGACGGGCGCCGCCTGCGCTGGAAGCTGGATTTCGACACCGGCGAGCTGCGCGCGGTCACAATCGGCGACGCGACCGAACCCGAACTCGTCACCTGGCAGCCGGAAGCACGCCGCCAGTTCGGCGACCTGCGCTGGCCGGCCCAATGGGTTCGGCAGAGCGCAACGGGGGAGCGCCATGTGATTCACCTCAATGGCCTGCGCGTCGAGGCCGTGTACGAACCGGTTGACCAGGAGGCCAGGCCGTGAAGCCCCGCGCCGGTCTGTTTGCACTTGTACTTGCAGGCCTGTCGCTCGGTGGCCTGGCGGTAGCGCAGCCACCCGCGGCAGACAGTGCCTTTACCGCCGCGATCGGCGTGGCCCACCAGCGCGTCGTCAAGCTCCACGGCGCCGCGTTCGGACGCGAGCCGGGCTACGGCTCCGGCGTCCTCATCTCAGCGGACGGCCGAATCGTGACGACGCTGTCGGCCATGCTGGCGGGCCGCACGCTGCGGGCCGTGCTGCCGGACGGCCGCGTGCTGCCGGCCGAAGTCCTCATGGAGGACGAGCAGCGGCACCTGGCGCTCCTGAAGGCCGCGGCCGACGGGCTCCCGTACTTCGAGCTTGACGGCAGCGCCCGCCTGACGCCGGGTGACTGGGTCATCTCCGCGGCCAATCCATTCAAGGTCGCCGACGGGCCGGAACCGGTTTCGATCAACTTGGGTACCTTCTCCGCCCGGGCCAACCTGGCGGCCGTCCATCGCGCCCAGGACTTCCCCTACGAAGGCCCGGTCCTGCTCGTGGACATGGTGGTAAGCACGCCGGGCAGCGCCGGCGGCGCCCTCGTCGACGCCGACGGCCGGCTCGTTGGCCTGATCGGAAGAGCAGTCACCAACAAGCACACCGGAACCTGGATCAACTACGCCCTCCCCGTCGAAGAGGTCGCGCAGTTCGTGCGCGGCGAGTCCTACCGACCGGCCGACGATGATGATCCAGCCGCGAGCAACCAGCTCACCGCCCTCGGCATCCGCCTGCTGGACCTCGGCGGCCGATTGCGGCCGGCCTACATCGAACGCGTGCGCCCCGCCTCGCCGGCCGACGACGCCGGACTGCGACCAAACGACCTGGTCGTCGCTGTCAACGGCGCGGTCGTCAGTAGCTGCCAGGACCTCCGGCGCGCTCTGCGACCCGCCGCCGGCCTAGACAGCGTCACGCTGATAGTAAAACGCGGCGATGAAATCACCGTGATAACCGTCCCAATGCCCGTGCCCAAGGAGGCCCCGGCTCAATGACCGTCGCCAGGATCATGCTGGGCTTGTGGGCCTGCGCCGTCGCACTGGCGGGTGCCGACGACGATGTTGCCTCCGCCGACCGGCTGCGCACGGCTCAGCAAGCCGTCTTTAGCGCCGCCCTCGCCACCGTCGAACCGGTCATCGTACGCATCGAGACCATCGGTGGAGCGACATCGGGCGCCGCCGCCGGCATCGGCTCTGCCGACGCGCTCCGCCCTGGCCAGGGCCCGACGACCGGCGTCATCTGCTCGGCGGACGGTTACATTCTCACCAGCAGCTTCGGCTTCCTGCACAATCCGTTGGTCATCATCGTCACCCTCAGTGACGGCCGCTGTTTCGTCGCCAGGCTGATTGCCCGCGACTACCCCGGCCGCCTCACGCTGCTGAAGATCGACGCCGTGGGGCTGCCGGAGCCCGAGTGGCTGCCTACCGCACAACTGCGCGCCGGGCAATGGGCGCTCGCCGCCGGCTACGGCCACGCCAGCCCGCGGCCGGCTCTGTCCGTCGGCGTCCTCAGTGCCGTGGCGCGCCTCGGCGGGCGGGCCGTGCAGACCGACGTCAAGACCTCCCCCGCCAACTACGGCGGCCCACTGTTCGACGTGGCCGGTCGCGTGATCGGCATCTGCGTTCCGAAGGCCGGGCAGGGCGACGACGAGGTGGCCGGCACGGAATGGTACGACTCCGGCATCGGCTTCGCGGTCCGCCACGACTACATCCGGGAGCGCCTCCCCCGGCTCAAGGCCGGCGAAGACCTGCACCCGGGCTTCCTGGGGCTGAGATTCGCTGAGGAGTGGCCGGTGGTGGGCGAACCGGCGGCAGGCGCACCGGGCGTCGGCGTGCGAATCAACGCCGTCCCGGACGGCCCGGGCCGCAACGCCGGCCTGGCCGCGGGCGACATAGTCACGCACGTGGACGGTCAGCCGGTCCCGGGCCTGCTGGATCTGCGCCGCGTGCTTGCCCGCCGGGCCGCCGGCGACACCGTGGAACTGGCGGTCCGGCGCGGCGTCGAGCAACTGCGCGTGTCCGTCACGCTCGTCAGGGCCGAGGACTTTGGGCAAGGAGCCTCGCGGCCGGACGTGCCGCTCGAGCCGGACCAGCCGCCGCCGGGTTGACTGTGCAGCGGCCGAGAACGACAACGTTACCGCTCTTCTCGCGGTCAAGCCGCACATCTCCGAGTACAATCCCGAGACAGCGGCCGAGCGAGAGTACCCATGGACGTCGCCCTGTTCGTCACCTGCCTGACCGACACATTCTTCCCGCGCGTGGGGGAGGCGGTCGTCCGCGTGCTGCGGCACTTCGGCTGCCGGGTGCATTTTCCGCCGGCCCAGACCTGCTGCGGCCAGCCGGCCTACAATGGCGGTTTCCACGCTGAGGCGGCCAAGCTGGCCCGCCGCATGATCAAGGTCTTCGAGCCGTTCGACGCGGTCGTCAGCCCGTCCGCTTCGTGCGCCACGATGATTCGGCAACACTATCCCACGCTGTTGGAGAATGACCCAGATTGGCGGGAGCGCGCCGCCCGCCTGGCCGCCAGAACGCACGAGTTCACAACCTTCTTGGCGGACCGTTGCCAGGTGGACCTCGCGGCCCACCTGCGCTTTGCTGAGCCGGTCACGTTCCACTACCCGTGCCATGCCCGAGAGACCTACGGGGTGGAGCGGCTGCAGGGCTGGCTGGCCGGCAGCGCGGGTGTGGACCTCCGCGTGCCGGAACATCCGGACTGCTGCTGCGGCTTCGGCGGCGTGTTTGCCGTTGATTATCCCGAGATCAGCGCCGCCATGCTCGACGACAAGCTCACGCTGCTCGCGGCCACCGGGGCCCGCTTGGTAGTCTGCAATGAGGGCGGCTGCACGCTGAATATCGCCGGCGGCGCCCGGCGCCGCGGGCTGCCGCTGCGCTGTCGCCACCTGGCGGAGTGCTTGGCGGAATCGCTCGGGCTAATGGAATCGCAGCCATGAGCCGCTCGCGCGAATTCACCGCGCGCGTGCGCCGCGCCCTGGCCGACGAGCGCGTCACCGCCGCCATGCGCGGCACGACCTGGCGCAAAGTGACCGCACGGGCGGAGAGCCTCGGCGCGCTGCGCGACCCGGAGCACCTGCGCGATCTCGCCGCCCAGATCAAGCAGCACACGCTCGAACGCCTGCCGGAGTATCTAGCGCAGTTCGCCTGCCAGGTCCAGCACGCCGGCGGACATGTCCACCCGGCCCGCGACGCCACCGCGGCGCGCCGCCTGGTCTGTGACCTGGCCCGGCACTACGGCCTCAAGCTCGCCGTCAAAGTGAAGAGCATGACGACCGAGGAGATCGGCCTGAATGCGGCGCTCGAAGCGGCCGGCGTTGAGGTCTTCGAAACCGATCTCGGCGAGTTCATCGTCCAACTCGACCACGACCGCCCCAGCCACATCGTCTCGCCGATCATCCACAAGGACCGCCGCCAGGTCGCCGCGGCCATGGCCCGCGAGCTGGGCTGTGCGTACACCGAAGATCCAATCGCGCTAACGCGCATCGCCCGGAAGCACCTGCGCGACGTCTTCCGCCGCTGCGACCTGGGCATTAGCGGGGCGAACTTCGCCGTGGCCGAGACCGGCACGCTGTGCATCTGCACGAACGAAGGCAACGGGCGCATGAGCACCACGCGGCCGCGCGTGCACGTGGCCATCGTCGGCATCGAGAAGATCATCCCGCGCCTGGCGGACCTGCCCGTTTTTCTGAAGCTGCTGTCCCGTTCGAGCACCGGCCAGCCGCTGGGCTCCTATACAACGCTGATAACCGGGCCGAAACGGCCGGCCGACCGCGATGGCCCGCAGCACTTGCACGTCATCCTGCTGGACAATGGCCGGGCCGACATCCTGGCCGGCCCGTTCGCAGAGGTGCTGCGCTGTGTCCGCTGCGGAGCCTGCCTGAACGCCTGTCCGGTCTATCGCCGCATCGGCGGACACGCCTACGACAGCGTCTACCCAGGCCCGATCGGCAGCCTGCTGACACCGCTGCTGGACCCCGCCGGCGACCATTACGATCTCCCGTTCGCTTCAAGCCTGTGCGGTGCCTGTCAGACAGCCTGCCCCGTACGCATCGACCTGCCCGGACTGCTGCTGCGCATGCGCGCCGCCCTGCATGCCGGCCAGCCGTGGAGCAAGCGCGCCGCCATCCGCTTATGGCAGTGGGCGATGGGCTCGGCCGCCACCTATCAGTTTGGTCAACGCGCCATGCGTACGTTCCTGGCGGACGACGGTGCGGGTTGGACCACGCGCGGGGCGGGCCCGTTGTCGCGCTGGCTTGAGGCGCGCGACCTGCAGCGACCGCCGGCAAGGAGCTTCCGCGAAATTTGGGAGGAGTACCTCGGCCGTGAATGACGCCGGCAAGCCACCCACAGCTTTCAACACCGCAGCGGCGAAGGCCGAGCTATCGGCCTTCATTGCCGCGTTGGGACCGCGCACGGCGGCGGTCGCATCAACGCCCTTGCCCGAACTTGGCGAGGATATTCGCGACGTGGCCGCCGATGACGCGCTCATCGAACGCTTCACGGCCGCTGCCGCCGCGGCCGGCATGACCGTGCAGCGCGCCACGTCCGCGAGTTGCGCAGAGGTGGTTGGCCGGATCGTGCAACAGATCAGAGCACGCCATGTGTTCCTGACCGCGCAGGCCGACACCGCCCTGACGCCGGCGCTCGCGGAGACCCTGGCCGGCGAATTGCACCGCCTCGGCATCCGGCTAGGTTCCGTGCCGGACGACGAGACCCTGTTCACCGTTGACGCGGCGATCACGGGGGTGGCGGCGGCGGTAGCAGAGACGGGCACGCTCGTGTGCGTCTCGGCGCCCGACTCAGCGCGCGGCGCATCGTTGATCCCGCCGGTTCACGTGGCGGTGGTTGCGCCCGGGCAACTCGTGGCCGACTTGTGCGATTTGGGGACACTCTGGCCGACCGCGTCAGGCCTGCCCGCCAACATCAACCTCATCAGCGGCCCGAGCAAGACCGCGGACATCGAGGGCGTGCTCGTGACCGGCATGCACGGCCCTGGCCACGTACACATCGTCCTGCTGGACGGATAACTTCGCAGAGCGGCACGCGCTCGGCTAATACCGCCGCAGTACGCCGCGCACCACACCCTGAATCTGCACGTCCTTGGTGATAATCGGCTTATAGGTCGGGTTGGCCGGCTGCAAGCGGATGCCGCCCGGCTCGCGGTAGAAGCGCTTCAGCGTGGCTTCACCGTTGTCCAGCAGGGCTACGACCGTCTCGCCGTCACGCGCCGTGTTGCGGCGCTCCACGATCACATAGTCCCCATCGCTGATGTGGTCCTCAATCATGCTGTCGCCGCGCACACGCAGCACGAAGTTGCCATGGGGAGAAACCAGCATCTCCTCGAGGTCGAGGACTTCGCGGTCCTCGATGGCCTCAATTGGAGCGCCGGCGGCAATGGTCCCGGCCAGCGGCAGACAGGTCGCGCGCTGATCCGGGAAATCTATGTTCTCGTTAAGTCGCAAAGAGCGTGCCTTGTGCCGGGCATGCTTGAGGTAGCCCTTGGCTTGCAGCACGCCGACGTGTTCGAACACGGTGACCTTGCTGATGCCCAACTCGTCGGCCAGCTCCTGCAAGGTTGGCGCGTAGCCCCGCGCATTGCTGTAGTCCCGAATGAGCGTGAGAACCTGCAACTGCTTGGGCGTCAGCGACGGGAGACGTTTCGGCGATTTCGTGCGGGACATCAGTCCATTCCTCCGCCAAGTAGGCGCTCAAAGATCCGGTCACAACCGGCGGCAGAGGTTGGGTGGCCGCGGCCCAAACACGCTGATCACTGCGGGAGCAGGCGACGGTTGTGCGAAGATGGGCGTCTCCGGCGTTTGCCCCGAGCTGCGCCGCAACGTGACGCTGCAAGTCCGCCGCCTGCTCGTGTGTGAGCGGGCAGGCCTCAACGTCATGAAGATCAACGCTGCTCGACCGAACTTCCGCCTGGAAATCGCCGCCGGGCCCCAATAGGCACAACAGCCGGCCACCATCGTGCTGATGTTTCGACACCGCGCACTCCTTTGCTTCCGCTGCCGCGACGTGCACGCCGGTTAGCAAGTTATTCGTGCTAATAATAACCTAACCCTGCGCCGACGTCAAGTCGCCCGAAAATATAGCTAACACGCAACGGAACCACAACATCCTGACCAGGGTAATTATACGACAAACAATCTGTGGTGGTGCGCGTACTTGGCCAAAATCTCTGCTTCTGTTCGGCGATAAACTAATTCCACGCGAGCTGACGTGAACTTCTGTGTCAGCAAGTTATTGATAGGATGAGATTTAAGCCAGCTACCCCCTGTCCGGGAGCGCTTACGGCGATTCGCCCACCATCAATCGGCCTTAGCTCCACCACGATAGCTCGTGCCACGCCACCTGACTGTCCGCCCGCCAACCCGCGTCATCGCGTTCAGCATCATGGCCAGGCACATAACCGCCCCCAGAACATAGCTGGGCGCCCACGCCGCCCGCGCCCCACTCACGCGATAGAACCGCATCAGAACCGTCTGCTGAACAACGATGGCAAACCCAGCCGCCAGCGCCAGCCAGCCACCCCCGGCCGGCACCAACGGAGACACCAGCAACGTCAGATACGGCGACAGGCTGAAGATCGACAGCACCAGGACCGTCGCGATCAGGCGCGGCAGCGTTCCGAAGCAGCCGTAGAAGATCCGCGTCCAGCCGCGCCAGATTTGCCTGAAGCCGCTGTACATGCGCACGCGATACAGGTCGCCGCCGGGCACGACCTGCAGCCGGATGCCGGCCCGCTTCGCCGCCCGGGCCATGTGCATGTCCTCATTCAGCGTGCGCCGCACGGCCGCATGACCCCCAATTGCATCGTAGCTCGCCCGCGACATCAGCATGAACGCACCGTTGGCATACGCGTGCGGCTTGGCCGGATCGTTCACCTTCGCCGGCGGAAACCAGAACACCATGAGCGCCCCAGCGACGGGCTGGACGATCTTCTCCAGCAGTCCGTGCGTTTCCAGCCGCGGAAGCACTGACAGGAATTGCAGGCCTTCCCGCTGCGCGTAGGCCACCGCGGCACGCAGCAGGCGCGGCGAGTCGAACGTGCAATCCGCGTCCGTGAAGCACAGCAGCTCGCCCCCTGCGCGCTCCACGCCGACGCGCATCGCGTTCGTCTTGCCAAACCAATCTTCCGGCAAGTGGTCAACGTGCAGCGCGGTCAGGCGTGCGTCACGTGCTGCCAGCGCGTCCAGAATCTCGCCGGTGCGATCGGAGCTGCGATCGTTAATGGCAACGACCTGCAGGTCGGGATAGTCCTGCGCCAGCAGGCTCTCCACGCAACGGGCGATATTGTGCTCCTCGTCCTTGGCCGCCACGAGCACCGTGAGTCGCGGCCAGGTCGCAGGCGCACAGCTCGCGTCCTCTTCGGACAGGATCTTCTGCGTACGCGCGCGGTTCAGATCGATATGCCGTCGGAGCCAGACCAGGCCGATGGCCAGCATTACGAGCTGCCAAGCCGTCGTCCAGGTGCTCGCGGTGTGCTCAGCCAGTAGGAGCGAAATATGGGCACCTCACGTTGTGCAGCGCCGCGCTCGGCAGGCGCGCTGCGGCGGGGAGCTTAGCGGATAGCCGCGGCGCGGCAAAGACCCAGCACGCCGGCACGCTGACCGGCAGAGCTGACGGAAAACCGTCTGCGCTGCACACATTTCGCTCCTGTTTTTTTGTTCAAAACGCGCTAAGACGGCTTGTACGCTGTGGAGCCGCTCGCTAGTATTCCGAACCAGTAGTGGTGGTATTGGCACTCGGCGCGGTCATGACTTCAGGCGCATCGAAGTAGACCACCAATTCTGTCGAACATTTGATGCGCTGCCGCTGTCGGGTCGAGACGGGTCCTGAACTGAGGAGAAAGTTCATGTTCACGCTTGACCGTGGTTTCCGTCGTATTGGATGCTTCGCCATCCTGTTGTTGGCACTGTCGGTGATGACGCCAGGGCGGGCGCTCGCCGACACAGGCAGTGATGTCGCCCAACTCCAGGCGTTGCTTGAGGCGCAGCAGGCGCGGATGGATGCGCTTCAGGAGCAGTTGGCGGCCTCACGCAGTCAGGGTGCCGAGGGCGCACGCAATGAGGCCCTGCGTAACCAGATCCGGCAGATTCTCGGTGAGCAGGAGTTCCGCGAGAGCCTGATGCCGTCGATGCTGCAGGCCGGGTATGATAACGGCTTCTTCATCCGCAGCAGCGACGACAAGTTCCTGATGAAGTTCAACGGTCGCATGCAGTTCCGCTTCACGCACTACGCCAAGCAGTCCCGCAACCGTTACCTCTCGCCCCGGCTGAGAGGCCACGACATGACCGGCTTCGATGTCCGGCGCCTGCGTTTCTCCATCTCGGGCCACGCTTTTGATCCGAACCTGACGTACTTGATCAAGCTCGATGCTGATTCGCCCTCGGCGTATGACGTCGGCATTCGCTACGCCTACGTCAACTACCGGTTCGCTGATGAGTTCCAGATTCGGGCTGGTGCCTTCCAGCTCGCCGCGACGCGGGCCGGCTTCGCCTCCAGCGGCAACATGCAGTTCTGCGAATACCCCGAAACCGCCGCGGTCTTTGATCCCTTCGAGGGCGTCGGCGTACGCTTCTGGGGCCAGTTGTTCGAGAAGCGCGTCGAGTACTTCCTCGACATCGCCAACTCCTTCAACGGCATGCGCAACCGCACGATTACAACCGATGAGAACCGCGAGCTTGACGGCAATCCCGCCGTCGCGTTCCGCACGGTCTGGCATGTCTGCGGCGAGAACCCCACCAAGGACTTCGTGTCCTGGGCCGACATCGATCACCTGGAAACCCCCGCCTTCGATCTCGGTTTCCACTACCTGTTCGATGACAACTACGGCGACGCGACCAGCTCCCGCATCGTTTTCGCGCGGCCCAAGCTCTTCGGCGGCGGCTTCGGCGTAACCACTTCCGAGGGCGTGCAGATCAACCAGTTCGGTTTCGATGCCGCCTTCAAGTGGCAGGGCTTCTCGGCCACGGGCGAGTACATCTTCCGCATCATCGACCCGCGCCGCGCCGGCCGGACGCCTTTCACGCCGCTCTGGCTCCTCACGGCTGACGACTCCACCACCGTAAATCACGGCGCTTATGTGCAGATGGGCTACTTCCTGCCCATCCCCGGCATGGAGCGGAAGCTCGAGGCCGTGGCCCGCATCGGCGGCATTGCCGCCAACCCCGGCCCCGGCGGCAGCGAAGGCACCTGGTTCTACACCGCTGGCCTGAACTACTACTTCGAAGGCAACAAGGTCAAGCTCCAGACCGACTTCACCAAGATCCCGAAGGTACCCCTGGCCGCCAATTCCTGGCTTGCCAACGCCAACGACAACGCTCTGATCTGGCGCGTTCAACTCCAGGTCGCGTTCTAGCAGCTAACCGCCCAACGGGCGCGTTCGGTAAATCAAGACCTCCAGAATCAGCCGCGGCCGGTAGCATAAGTGTTGCCGGCCGCGGCCTTTGCATGCGCCAGACGTGACGCCGCTTCCTGATGACACAACCTCGTCGCCGGCCACGACGGCCGAAGCCGTCAGGACACGCCAAGTGCTCACGCTCGCCCGGGGGCACGCGGCCGCACCACCGTCTACCGCTTAACCACGTGAATCCCGCGAGCGTTGATCACCAGCGCGTCACCACCGTCCGGCGTCGCAACCTCGCCGACCACGACGACTTCCGCCAGCGGCTCGAGCCCGTTCTGACCGCGCAGTCCAACTCGCAGCGGCCGGCCGTCGTCCCCGACTACCTGAATCGTCGCCGTGTTGGCCGGCGACGCGCCTTCGGCCACGCAGCAGGCGGACAGCGGCGCAGCGCCGTGCCGCTGCTTGTGCTGTGCCGTCAGGCTCATGTCGGCCAGCAAGAACATGGCGCGACCCTCGATGAACGGCTCCGCGCGTCCAGCGATCACCCCGCGCACCACAACTTCACCGTTTGCCGGCGGTGTCGCCTTGACCGCAACGATATCCTGAGCGCCGGCCGGCTCCTGCTCCTGGAACAGCCCCGCCGGTAGGACGTCCGCCGCAGCGGCGGCCGTCGCAGCGCCAGCGGACGGACCGGCCGAACTCGCGGCTCGTTCACAACCAGCGCACCACACCAGCAGACCCAGGCCGATCAATACCAACCCGGTTGAGCTGCCTGATACGTTCATCATCGCAAATCCTCCTTACCACGCTACGCCGCGCGCAGCGCTTCAACAATCGGCAGCCGCAGACACCGCCACAACGGCGGCAAGACGCCTACGACCGCCAGGCCAACACCGGCCAGCAATCCGCCAACCATGACCGGCGCATCGAGCAACAATGCAAACGCCCCCATCGAGAACCGTACCGCCACTCCGTCAAGCAGCGCCAGCCCCACGAACGCCGCCGCCAGCCCGCCTGCGGCCGTCGCCAGCAGCGATTCTTGCAGGAAGCTCACCGCGATGGCGCGGCGCGGGAAGCCCAGCGTCTGGAGCGTCCCCAACTCGCGCACCCGGGCCGCAAACGCGGCGTACATCGTATTCAGCCCGCCGAACAGGCCACCCATCGCAATCAGCGCCGCCGTCGCCCACACCATCGCCCGCACCGGCTGATAGAACCGTCCCAGGCTGGCGTAGTAGTCAGTCTCGCGAACAGCGGCGACTTCCAGGTCCAGCCGCCGGGCGGCAAACGCGGCCACATCCTCATACTCGGCATCGTCCAGCGTCACGACCACGCACGAGATCGACGCCTCGCGCTTGGTCGCAATCTGCAGCTCCGTCAGCGGACACCAGATTTCCGCGTCCATCACGGTGCGCGGGGCTTCGAACTGGCCGACGATCGTCCACGGCCGGTTGTCAAACCAGAGCGAACGCCCAAGCGCCAGCGTCTCGGGCGATACGCCCAGCCGCGTCGCCGCCAGCCGACCAACCATCAGTTCATCGTGGCCCGGCTGCGGCGCGCGCCCGCTGACGATGCGCACCTGCGGGTGTACGAGATACGCCGCCGGCGTCACGCCCCGCAGCACGGCCCGCAATTCCTGCTCGGCGTCGCGCTCGGTCTTGATGACCAACGCCATGTGAGCCTCGGGCGACACGTACGCCACACCCAGTCGCTCGCGGATCCCCGGCACGCTGCCGCTCACGATCGTCGCGACCTGGACGCCGATCTGGCTGCGCTCGATGCTCTCCTCGCTGCCCGTCCCCAGCAGAATGACGTTGTCCGGACTGCCGCTGAGCGAAAGGCTGTATTCCATGCCGCGCACAAACCCGCCCGCCGCCAACACCAGCACGATGACCAGCGCACTGCCCAACACGCTGGCCACCAGCCGCACCGGCGACCGGCCCAGGTTCCGCACGGCGTACTCAAAGGGCAGCAGTATCATCGGTTACTCCCAACAAACAACCAGGTAGCATGACTCACACCGCCCGCAACGACGCCACGATCGCCTGCCGCGTGGCCTGCCAGGCCGGCACCAGCCCCGCCAGGATGCCCAGCAGCGCCGCCGTGAACAGCCCGCCGACAAACACACTCGGCCCGGCCAGCACTGGAATGCTCAAGCCGTCCACCGACAGTGCGAAGTTGCCCCAGCGCAGCACAGCAAACGCCAGCGCGCAGCCCACGCCGCCGCCGACCAGACTCAGTACCAGGCCCTCGCCCACGATCAGCCGGCCAATCAAGCCAGTGCGATAACCCAGGGTTTGCAGGATGGCGTGCTCGCGCACGCGGTCCTGCACCGACAGCACAATCGCGTTGCCGATCAACGCCAGCACGGCCGCCAGGCAGCCCCAGCCCAGCCAGCGCATGAACCCCACGATCTCGACAATGTCCGCCGCCACCCGGGCCACGAAGGCCTTCTCCGGGCTGGTGTACGTGGGCTCCTGGTCCACGGCGAAGTGCTCATCGATCACGGCCGCCACCGCGTCGAGTTGCGCCGCGTCACGCACCTTCACATTGAACTGCGTAACGATGCCGCCCGCCCGACTGCCGGATGCATACTGCAGGAAATCGAGGTGGACGTAGGCGACGTTCTGATCCTGCAACTCGTCGGAGCGCATGATGCCGGCCACGTGGACGTTTATGCCGGCGGTCTCGAACTGGTCCCCCACCTTCAGCCCGCGTCGCTGCGCCACCGCCTCACCCACCAAAGCTGCGTCGCTCCGCCGCTCCCAGTCGGCCAGCGATCCCGCCAACAGCTCGAAGCCGGGCGCAAAGCCCTGCAGAAACGGTTCGCTCGGCACACCGCGGAACGTCAGGACATCCAGGCTGGCACGGCAGTTGCTCACGACAATCTTCACCGGCACCACACTCTCGACGCCCGGCAGGCGCGCAATCTGTTGCTCATAAGACTGCGGCAGACGGCTGGTGAACGGGCAGTAACGGTCCTTCCGGTACACCACCAGCGTCGTGTCGGTCGCGTTCGTAACCGTGGCCGCCTCGACGCCGGCCTGCATCGCCTGCACCGCCGCGAACATGAACATGGCCACGCAGACACCCATGATCGTGAGCGCGCTGCGCGCCCGATGGCGAACCACCTGCTTCACAATAAGCGGAATGAATCGGGGCGCTACCATCGGCCTGCCTCCACGCCGGCGGCCGCAACCTCGTGTTCCTCGACCAGCCGGCCCTTCTCCAGATGCAGCGTCTGCGCCGCATGCTCAGCGCAGTGCGCATCATGCGTTACCATGATGAGCGTCTTGCCCAACTCCTGATTCAATCGCACCAGCAACGCCATGACGGCCTTGGCCGCCCGGGCGTCGAGATCGCCCGTCGGCTCGTCCGCCACGATGATCCGCGGATCGGTGACGATCGCGCGCGCGATAGCGACGCGCTGCTCCTGCCCGCCGCTCAATTGCCGCGGATAGTGGTCGTGCCGGTCCGCCAAGTCGACCAACTCCAACGCCAACGCCACTTTGCGGTGCCGCTCCTTCCGCGACAGCTTGTGTAGCAGCAGCGGCAGCTCGACGTTCTCATACGCCGTGAGCGTCGGCACCAGGTTGTAGAGCTGGAAGATGTATCCAACGTATTCGTTCCGCCACGCGGCCAGTTGCCCGTTGGTCATTGCGGACAGCTCACGCCCATCCACCTTCAGGCTACCGGACGTGGGCCGGTCGATGCCGGCGATTAGGTTCAGCAGCGTCGTCTTGCCGCTGCCCGAAGGCCCCATCAACGCCAGGAAATCGCCATCCGCGACGTCCAGGTCCAGGTCCTTCAGCGGCGTAATTGTCAGCTCACCTTTCTTGTACGAGCGCGTGAGCTTGCGACATTCAATGAGTGTCATTTGACCTGCCTCCATCCGTTCAAACGCCGCTCCAGCCGGACGCCTCGCCGATGATGCTGATACGGTCACCATCGGCCAGACCCATCGGCGGGTCGGCAATCAGCCGGTCGCCCGGCTGCAAACCTTCTTCTACCTCAATCCAGTCGTTGACTCGCCCGCGACCCACCGCAACCGCGCGGCTGACCGCCACGTTGCGGCCCTGGTCCGCGACCCACACGCGCGCCTGCCCGTTGGCCCCGCGCTGCATGAGCGCCTCGGGCGCGAACACGCGCTGTTCGCTGCCAGTCGCCGCCGGCCGCGCCGCCGCGAGAAACCGCGCCCGCGCCAGCATCTCCGGCTTCACCTCGGGCGACGGGTCCGCGATCGCGACCTTCACCTGCAGCGTGTTCTTCTGGATGTCCGCTTCGTTGACGATCCGCGTCACGTGGCCGTGGAACACGCGGTCCGGCAACACATCGACCACGATCTCCGCCGCCTGGCCGACGCCGACCTTCGCCGCGTCAACCAACGGCACATCCACGCGCACCTGGAGCTTCCGCGGGTCATACACGCGCAGAACCTGCGCCGATTGGGGGTCATCGCCGCCGAGCATCAGCTTCGAGCCCGGCGCTTTCAGCCTGACCATCACGACGCCGTCAACGGGCGAACGTACTTCCATCCGCTCCAGGCGCAGGCGCGCTTCGTCGCGCCGCGACCGGGCTTCGGCCAGGGCCGCCTGCGACCGCGCCACCGCGGCCTGCGCCTCATCCAGCGCCCGCCGTTCCGGTATTCGCAGCCGCAGGTTCTCGCCCGCCGCGCGCAGTTCGGCCTCTGCGGCCACGAACTGTGCCTCGAGGATCGGCCTGCGCGCCCGCGTGCTGTCCACGACGGCCTGCTGCTCGAGGTGTTGCTGGCGCGCGCGAATAAGCTCGATGTCGCTGGCCAGGCCACCTTCGTACAGCGGCACGACGCGGCGATGTTCGGCCTCAAGGTAGGTCGCCAACGCCTCCGCCGCCGCCAGTTCCGCCGGCCAGCGCTCCAGCTCAGCCTTCCGTTCCTGCAGCGTGGCCTCGGCCAGCGCGAGCTTGCGCGTCAGCTCGACCGGGTTGTCCCAATCGCGCTGTGCCGCCGACAGGGCCGCATCGGCCACCAGCACTTCGGCCTCACGCTGCATCACCAGCGCCTCGGCCTGCTCGAGTGCCAGGCGCGCGTCATCCGGTACCAAGCGGGCTACAGTCTGGCCGGTGCTAACCGGCTCGCCCTCTAGGACCAGCACGTCCTCAACAACGCCGTCCGCCAGCGCCGAGACCGCGGTTGCGAACGGGTCAGCCTCGACCCATCCGGGCGCCTGAACCGTAACCGCGCCGGGGCCGATTTCGCCGGTCCCCACCTTCACGACCACCGGGACAACCCTCACCGGCGTGGCCGGCCACAGCGACTCCCCGGTCGCCCACCCCAATACCACAGCGGTTGCTCCGAAAACCGCGACCGGCAGCAGTACGCGCGTCTTCCAGCGCGCCCGGGGCAAAGGCACCCTCTCGGCCGGCTCACCCGCCAGTTCCGATCTCGCGAGTGCCGCTAGATCTGCTTGTTGATTCATCACGATCTCCTAACACGCCCAGTCTCACCGTCGGCGCATACGCGTGCCGACAATGCGACGCCGACGACCACTCAGGGCCGCGACTCAACGCAAAGCTCTTGCTGGAAAGTGGTTAGGAGCGAGGCGGGTGTAGGGGACCGTCTACGACAACGTTGGGCGGAAACATGCCCGCGCCCTCAGCCGCCAACCCCCGATCATCAAGCTTGAGAAACTCTGAGTCCACCGACCGCCCGAAACAGTAGATCGTCAGGCCCAGGCAGCACGGCGAGGCACAGTTCCTCGGGCAACCGTGCGAGCGCCCTGGATCCTCGCCGGACGGCGACTTGCTGTTGCAGTCAGCGTGCTTCGCGGCTAAGACGCCGGCAATGATGGCCAAACCGGAGCAGCATCCAGCCTGTTCGCTAACCTCTTCATGGGAAGCGTTTTGCGCGCAGCACAGACACGTCGGCAGCGCGCGCGGCGGCACTACCAGGCCGACGATCACTAGCACCAGCGGTGCTACCGAGAACATCTTGAGCTGCGCAAAATTCACCGCACGGACTCCGTCGCTCGGGACTGCGTGCGCAGACCCCAAGGCGTTTAACGAGTATACGCACGGCGAGGTCTCGTAGCAACGCTATTCCACGTTCCCGGCAGCCGCCGGCCGTCGAGGCCTATAATCGGCGCGCACCGGAACGGCGGGTCAGTGGCGCGCCGCCGGGCCGCGCCACCGCCGACGAAGCGATATCACCTGTCCGACCGGCATACGGACCTACCCGGGGACAGCCGGGACCGCCGGCGCACGGTTCGGCGTCGTCTGCCGACGCCCGCGCAGCAGCGCGTGGGCTTGCTGTGCTCCAACCCGTCCGGACAGCAGCATGGCGCCGAACGTCGGCCCCATTCGCGGCAGTTGGTGCGCCGCCGCCACCGCCATCCCAACCGCTATCAGTCCCGGAGATACTTCGCCGGTCCGCTCCAGGATCGCCGCCTCCGAGTGGACCACGTCCATTGGCCCGTTGCCGGGGAGTTTCATCAATCCGCGATTGGCCAGCGCCTTCACCACGTGCGCGTCGTGCCCCGTCGCGTCAACCACCACCGACGCTTCCAGCGCCACCGGATCCACGCACGTGATTGAGCGCGGCAGCGCCCGCACCGGCGTCCAGTTCACCACCACGCCTTCCACCCGGCCGCCGGCCCGCAGCACCACGTCCTCCACGAACGTCATGTTCAGGAACCGCACGCCCGCGTCACAGGCCGCCGCGATCAGCTTCGCGCACGCGTGCGGCCCGTGCGTGACCCACAGCCCGTCACCATCCGCCCGCTTCATCGGCACGCCACACTCCACGAGCAGTTCCTGGGCCGGTTCACGTACGGTTACTGCGTTCATCAGGTATCCGCCGATCCAGAACCCCCCGCCAAGGTAGTTGTTGCCCTCGACGACGATCACGCGGGCACCGTCGAGCGCCAGGTCGCGGGCGCAGACCAGGCCGCTAGGCCCCGCGCCGGCGACGACCACGTCGGTCGCCAAGCTATCCTCGAACAGCGCCCCCCACTCACGGAATATCGCGCGGGTGACGTCCTGCTCGCGGGCCACGGAGTTGAATCCAAGTTGTGACATCTCGACTCTCCTTCTCGCTGGTAGCGAGTGATGGGAACGATCCGGGGCCGGATGCGGCGAGCGAACCTTCTCGAAGCGGGGGGGAGGTCGATGAACAGCACATGCGCCCATTCCTACGCCGGCATGACCCGGATCAGGTTCCAAGGGTTTCATCTCAGGTCGAACGCATCGACCACCCCTTGGGCGTTTCGTAAGATGCTATTCAGGCAACCCCCGTTGTCAACGTGTTTTCCGGCGCCTGAACCGTGGCCCCGAAGCCCCGAACGCTGCGATGACTTACTCGCCGGTCAGCGGGCAGAACCGCGACCTTGAGTCATCGGGCTGCGGTGGCCAGCCCGTGTTGGTGCGGCGCCCGCGAACACCCGCCGCGGCGAACCGCATGGGCGTGGTCGCGCGCGTATTCGCGCGGGTCGGAATCGCGGAACAAGACTTCGAAGCCGGCCGCGGAAAGCGCCGCGCTCACCTCGTCCCGCGTGGCCAAAGTGGGATCCTGCGCGGCACGGAAATCGTGGCAGGCAATGCACAGGTGCGGGGCGCGCGCCAGCGTGGCGGCCATACCCCGCAACGCCTGCCGCTCGGCACCCTCAATGTTCATCTTCACGAAGTCGACGTGTTCGACGCCGGCTTCAGCGAGCAACGCGTCAAGTGTGTCACCAGGTACCCGGAAGCCCACGCTCCCGGCCGCCGTGATCCGGTTCGACGCATCCTGCCGACCGTCCTCAATCGTCACTACGCCCGGCTTGTCCATAACGGCCGCATGCACACAGGTGACATTGTCCAGCCCGTTGCGCCGACACGCCGCTTGCAGCCGGCGGAAGGTGACCGGGTGGGCCTCGATCGCGATTACGCGGCCGGCCGGACCAACGGCCTCCGCGAACACCAGCACATCACCGCCGTCGCCGGCACCGACGTCAACAATCACGTGGCCGGGCAGCGGCCGATAACTATGAAACCAGTGGTCGCGGGCACTCTCGGTCACGCGGTCGGCCGTCCGCGGCCAGGCCGCGATCTGCGGCGGGTAGAGATCGAAGCGCGGGCGGTCGGCAAACCAACGGCCATCAACCGCATGAAGCCAAATTCCGTCGTACGCAACCTTTACGTCCGCCCGCGTGAGGTGGCGGGCATAAGACGTCAGCAGCCACGCCAGTACACGCCGGCCGCCACGTCGATCCAGCACTCGAATCATCCAGCTTGCAAGCGACATATGCCTTCCAGTCACGCGTGCCGACAGCGCCGGCGGAGGAGCCGGGCCCACCACTAATCCATCGGCGTTTCGCGCCACCCCGCCAAACCACGCCACCCGCACGTCGCGGTGGCCAAGCCCGACCATCTGCGGTCTAATAGCCGCCCCCGCATTAATTAGTGGAGACCTGCCGTGCAGCAGTACGACCTAATCGTCATCGGCGCCGGCCCCGGCGGCTACGTCGCCGCCCTGCGCGCCGCCCAACTCGGCCTGTCCGTCGCCTGCATCGAGAAGGAGCCCGCCCTGGGCGGCACCTGCCTGCGCGTCGGCTGCATCCCCAGCAAGGCGCTCCTGGAGTCAAGCGAGCACTATGCGGCCGCCCGCGACAGTCTCGCCGAGCACGGCGTCCGCCTCGCCGGCGTCGAACTGGACCTCGACGCCATGCTCAAACGCAAGAACCGCATCGTCAGCACGCTGACCAAGGGCATCGAGGCGCTCTTCAAGAAGAACGGCGTCACGCGTTACCGCGGCCACGCCCGCCTGAACGGCCCCGGCCGCGTAGTTGTCGCGCCCGCAGCGTCACCGGAGGACACACCCGGCGAAGCACAGGAACTGACAGCCAAGCACATTCTCATCGCCACCGGCAGCAAACCCGCCACCATTCCCGGCGTCGAACTCGACGGCGACCGCATCGGTTCCAGCACCGAAGCCCTCTCCTATACCGCCGTACCCGCACACCTCGTCGTCATCGGTGCCGGCTACATTGGCCTGGAGCTTGGTGCCGTCTGGGCGCGCCTGGGTGCCAACGTCACATTCCTGGAATACCTCGACCACATTCTCCCCGGCACCGATCAGGAGATCGCCGCCGACGCGCTGAAGCTCTTCCAGAAGCAAGGGCTCGAGTTCCATCTCGGCAGCCGCGTGACGGCCGCCCGCTTCGACGGCACGCGCTGCGTCGTCGAACGCGCGGCAGGCCCGCCGATCGAATGCGACCGCGTGCTCGTCGCCGTCGGCCGCGCTCCCAACACCGACGGCCTCGGCCTCGAATCCGCCGGCATCCAAGTGGACGCGCGCGGCCGCATCCCGGTCAACGAGCACTACGCCACCAGCGCCGCTGGCGTCTACGCGATCGGCGACGTCATCCAGGGCCCGATGCTGGCGCACAAGGCCGAGGAGGAGGGCATCGCCTGCGTCGAGCGGATAGTCACCGGCTACGGCCACGTGAACTACGACGCCATCCCCGGCATCTGCTACACCG
>CAZYGM010000004.1:0-48379 GCA_964647015.1 uncultured Planctomycetales bacterium
GGCCGGCCAGGCGTGCGGCCAAATCGGCGTCGTCAATGACCGATAACGCGCGCAGTGATTCGTTGGTGGCGCCGACCAGGATCAACTGCGAGCCGACGCGCACGAGGTGCAGGGCCTGGCGTGGCGCCAGGTTGGTTCGCCCGATAACCTGGATCGGACCCGAACAGCGGCTCAATAGCGAGAACCGCTTGCCCGTGCCCGCGCCTGTGCCCAGACGATAACCCCAAGCCAGAAGGAAGATGAGCGCCACGACTCCGGCCAACGACGCCGACGTCCGCACCCACGGCAGGAAGCTGCGCGAGGGCGCCGCGCTGCCGCCCGCGCTGCGCCGCGCCTGCGGTCGCCGAACTACGGGTTCATCCATAAGCGGCGCGGCGATGTCGGGTGAGGTCCAGGGGTCGGCGGGCGGCTGCGTGCTGGAAAGGAGCAGCGGGTCGGCCGCGTCGTCGCCGGCCGGATCGGTCGCCGGTGCGGCCTCCTGGCCGCGTGCGCTGCACGCGAGGCCCAGGCCGATCAGGCAAATCAGCGCCATCCGTGGCGTCGTGGTCATGGCTATTGCGCTTGCTGCTCTTCGAGTTCCAGGGTCGGACTGATGATCTCATTAATGCGAACGCAGAAGTTGTCGTTGAGCACCAGCACCTCACCGCGGGCGATGAGGCGTTCGTTCACGAAAATGTCCACGGGATCGCCGGCCAGCTTGTCGAGTTCGACGACCGCGCCTTCTCCAAGGCGCAACACCTCCTCGATGTACATCTGGGTGCGGCCCAACTCGATCTTGACGTCCAACTCGACATCGTCGAGCACGTCGAGGTCGTTCAGCGCGTCCTGCTCCTCGGCCGACGGGAAGTCGGGCATGGACATCGGGATCGCGTCGTCAGGAGAGACAGTCACCTTGGCGCCGATCACGGCCGGTCCGGACCCACGGGCGGCGTCGGCCGCTGCAACGGCGGCCGCGATCCGGGCCTCGTCATCGGCACCATCCGCAGACGACGTGGGGCCGCACTCGGCCGCCAGAGCCGCGGCCATTTCGGCCTCGATCTTGGCCTTCTCGCCACCCTCGGCGGCGAGGGCCGCCGCCATCTCGGCCTCGATATCGACATCGGCGGAACCGTCGTCGGCCTGGGCGGGTGCGGGCGGCGCAGGATCGCTAGCCTGCTGCAACTGGGCGGCGAGGGCGTCCAATTCCGCCTGATCGATCAGATTGGAGGTGCTGGGCGCCGCGACCTGGCTGCCTTCCGGCTGGGCGGGGGTATCGGGCTGGGCCTGCGCCAGCAGCGCGTCCAGTTCGGCCTGGGAGACCGCGTTCGTGGAGTTGCCTGCCGCCGGTTGGTCCGGGGACGGCGCCGCAGCGTCGTCGCGTTTGTCAGGTGCATCCGCCATGACTACGTCACGTCCTTGTTCACGCCGCACGCCCTCCTGGCCCGGTCCGCCCGGCCGCTAGCCCCCGGTGTCGATGGGCAGCCAGCGGGGGATCAGCACTCGTTGGACCACGTCATCTTGCCCCAGAACTTCGCCCAGGGCGTGCCTGATAAGCAACCGTAGTGTGCCGAAGTCATCCTCTTCGAGGACGCGCGGGCTGGCCTGGCGCACGATCTGGAAGACACGGTCGCGGATTTCGGCGTCTCGTCTCTGCACGGCGGCGGAAACCTCCTGCTGCCGGGATTCCGGCACCGCGACGCTGATGTCGAAATCATAGATGAACGTGCGCCCGGTCTTGCTATTAGGAACCTTGAAGCCGGTCAACAAGGCCACTTCGACCAGTTTCTCGGCCGGTTGGGCGATTCCGCCCTCCAGCACGTGCTGACCGTCGGCCCCATAGCTGGCCTCGGGGCCGCCGCCGAAAACTTTGATCAGCGTGAAGAACGCCGCACCCTCGACAACGGCGACCACGAGCACGATCACGAGCGTGACGAGGCCCGTATTGCGCTTGGTGCCCTTGACGTCGGTGGTCGCTTCCTCGGCCACGGCTAGCTACTCCCGGCGCGTGCGGCGCGCCTCATGTTTCCCGAGTTATCGACGCATCGCGGGTGTGTATTCACAACGGGGCCACTGTGGCGGCCGCAAGACCACTGTTATGAGACATTCCGGCCAAGCTGGGCAGTAAATGCGCCGCTGCGCAACTATCACCGCCTCAGGCGGACTGGAACGCCCGCAAGGCCCGCCCGTACTCAATCGCCCGCAGCACAACTTCCTCCATCTTCTCCCGCACCACCACGTGCTCGCCAGTGAGCAGCGTGATCATCGTGTCGGGCGTCTGCTCGATCGTCTTGATCTGCTCGGCGTTCAGGATAAAGGGCCGATCATTCAGGCGGGTCAGGCGGATCATCCCTGCGTTCCTGTTGAAAGGCACAGCCCGGAGCCCGGTTGCGGCCGGTCCGACCGCGACAACGTTTTCCATGAACTACTTCGGCCGAAGCGCACTAGCGGACAACCATCATCAACTGATTCAAGAGGTCGCTGGAGACGCTGATCACGCGGCTGGAGGCCTGGAAGCCGGTGCTCGACGTTACAAGCCCGATAAACTCGCGGGACAAGTCCACGTTGGACAGCTCCAGCGCGCCGCTGAGGATCTGGCCCGAGCCCATCTGGCCGGCCGTGCCGATCATGGCCTGACCCGAGTTGGGCCCGAGCGTGAAGAGGTTATCAGACTCAGCCACCAGCCCTTCTTCGTTGGGGAGCATGGCCACGGCGACCTGCCCCAGGGTTCGCGTCAGGCCGTTGTCGAAGGTTCCGCTGATTGTGCCATCCGGGCCGATGGCGTAGGCGATCAGGGTTCCCGGAGGGTAGCCGTCCTGGTCGACCGCGACCACGCCCGAGGTGCGTGTCGACAGGCCGTGCACGCCGCCGAAATCCAGCGCGAACGACAGCGGCGTGGCTGCCCCGGTTCCGCTACGGTTCAGCGTGAACTGGTTGCCCGGCGCGTCCACGAAATTGCCCGAGGTGTCGAACCGCACGGTGCCCGTGCCCAGCGCCCGCGCCACGCCGGTGGCGTCGGGCGATTCCACGTAGTAGCGCCAGATTGGCCCGGTGTCGGGGGTAGCCTCGAGCGCCAGCGTCACGTTTACGATGGCGGGAGTGCCCAGGGAATCATAGACCGTGAGGGCCGTGTAGGTGCCGGAGCCGTTGGCGGCCGCGTTCTGCGTGAACTGCCAGGGCAGCGACCTGGCGGGATTGTCGGTGCTGAAGTGGTTGCCGGAGACGGTCAGGCCGTTCTGCTCCCCGGCATTGCCGCGGATCACGAGCGCCCCGGATTCGATGGTCACGCCCGGAGTGCCCGGCAGACTGGAGCCGGTCTGGATGCCGAGCGCGTCTTCGAGCCAGCGGGCGAAGTCGCCCATGGTCTGGCCGGTGGTGCCGACGACGAAGGTCTGGCTGGGCAGTCGCCGGTTCCCTTTCTCCACGCCGGAGACCGTGATCGCGTTGCCAGGGGCAAACAGGGGCGTGCCGGGGGCGGTCGCGTCACGCACGTCGCTGAGGAGGGTGGCGGCCGTCACGGCCGTGCCACCGCCACTGATTAATGCCTGCGTGGCGTGCTCCGAGCCGCGCGTGGCGCGCGTGCCGTCAGCACTGAGGTCGCCGTCCATGGTCACGCTGGAGGTCGCGCGGGCCATGGTGAGGCTGCCGAGGGGGATCGTCAGGCCCTGCAGCACGCCGGGCACGAGGTTGAAGCTTTCGTCCACGCCGAAGCCCTGCACGAGGTGGCCGTCCACGTTCACGAGCCGGTTGTTGGAATCGACGCCGAACGCGCCGTCGCGCGTGTAAACGACGCTGCCGCCGCCCGTCTGCAGCACGAAGAAGCCGCGCCCGTCGAGGGCCAGGTCACTGACGATACCGGTCGTCTCGACTGAGCCCGGGGTGAAGTCGCGCTGCGTGGTGGCGACGCTCGCGCCCAGCCCGATCTGCATGGGGTTGGTGCCGCCGCTGTTGGCGCTGGGCGGCGTCCCGGCCGACAGCAGCCGCGAGAACTGCGTCTGAAACAGCGTCCGCGAGTTCTTGTAGGCCGTGGTGTTCACGTTCGCGATGTTGTGGCCGATCGTGTTGATGCGCGTCTGGTTCACGTTCAGGCCGGTCAGGCCCGTGTACATGGCCGAGGTCAAGCCCATGATAGCGCTCCGTCAGGCCGGGACCGCGCCCGGCTGCCACGGGAACTCCGCACCGCGCCCTGCGCCGGGCATGTTCCGGGACCGGACCAGCCGGCAGTGCGGCGCTGCTACGCTGCCCAATTGGACGGGGCCGCCTACGCGGCTGCTTCGTCCGCCTCGTCCGCGTCGTCGTCGCCGGCCGTCGTGGCAAGCTCCGCCTGCTCAGCCGTCATGATGCGCGTGACGTTGGCGGCCAGCACCAGTTGGCCGCTGTCGAGCTCAAGCACCGCCGTGCCGTCGGACCCGAACCGCACGCCGGTGACGACCCCGCTGACGATCGTCGCGGTTCCGTCCGCGGCAACTCCGATGGCCTCGACATACTTGCCGAGCAGCCCACCGGCGTTGCCAGTGTGCTGCTGCTGCGTGAGGTTCTGCAGCGTGCTGATAAGCTGGGTCGACTGCTCGATGTCGCGGATCTGAGACACCTGACTGATCATGTCCGATGTCTTGCTGGGCTCGAACGGATCCTGCTGCTTCAGTTCGGTGACCAGCAGTTCGAGGAAGTCGGCGCTGGTCATCCGGCCGAAGCTGCCGCCCGAGAGGCCGGCCGACGACCCGGTGGCCGAGTCCACGGCGTACGTTTCCATAACAGTTGCCTCGCCACACGCCGCCGCAGACCGGCAGCGCTGCCGACGCATGCAGCCATCCGTGGCCGCCTACGCCAGGATGTTCACCAACGACTCCGCCGCTGGTTCCAGAGGTGACTCACCCGACAGGCCGTCCGACGCATCCGCCGAGTGGAAGTCCGTTCCCGAATCTGCGGAATGGTCCGCGTGCGTGCCGGTCGATTGTTCCTGCCCGGCTTCCCGGGCGTCCGGGTCCTGCGACAAGTGCGCGTCATCCATGCCGCTGGTTGCCGTCGGCGGACGAACCTCGACCTGCTCGAGTCGAATGCCCGCCGCCTGCAGGCTCTGTCGCAGCGAATCGAGCTGCTCGGTTAGCAAGCGATGTGCCACGGCCGTTTGGGTTTCCACGCGCAGCGTCAGCACGTCCCTCTGTAACTCCAGCTTCAGCCGCACAGTACCGAGTTCCGGCGGATCGAGGCGCAGCGTGGCGCGTGAGCGGTCGCCGTCGATCTGGCTCTGCACGACGCGCACAATCCGCTCTAAGTTGGCAGCGTTCCGCGCAGCATTGGACTCTTGCGGCGCCGCCGGCCGATTCGCCACGGCGCCACGCTCCGCCCGCGCGCCACGACCGTCCGCCGCCGGTCCGGCCACCGGCCCAACGCCGCGCGCTTCGCCGGCAGTTTGCGGCGCGTTGGCCTGGCCGGCGGCGGGTGTGCCAGAACTCGCCGAGATGCTGCGCACGGCGGTTGCCGACTGGATCGGCCGGGTAGCCGTGTTGCGAGCCGGCTGGTTGGCCGACACGCCGGCGGGGACCGCCGGGCCGGCTGCGACCGGACTGGCCGGTTGAGCCGGGTTGGTGAGGGCGCGTTCGCCGGCCGTAGTGTTCTGCGCGTTGGCGCTACGGTCCGCGGGCGCGCGGCTTTCGCCGGCATCCTGGACTGGTGTAGTCGGGCCGCCGGATGGCGCGGTGCCGCGCTGGTTGTTGGCTGGTGAAGGACCGTCCTGGACCGGCAGACCGGACGGCGCCGGTCGTTCCCGCGCCGCCGCGTCGGCCAAGGCCTTCTTGAAGGCCGCCTGCTGCTCGTTCACGGCGTGCTGCTGTTGCTCGCCCAGTTGTTCACGGCGGGCGGCGTGGCTGTTGTGTGCCAGTCGCCGCTCGCGCTGCTCGAGCTGCTGCGTGGCGCCGCGTACGCCTTGGGGGATGGGGCCGGGCGGTTGCTGCGCGTCGTCAGCGGCGCGCTGCGCATCTCTCTGGCGTGCTTCGCGCAGGGCCTGCGCCTGCGGGCTGATGCTGGCCAGGTTCAGCAGGTTGGGTAGCAGCAGTGCGCCGGCCCGGCCGGCAGCGGGTCCGGCCAGGGACGCGACCAGCGGATTGACCTCCATCGCGGCACCTTACGGTGCGGCGGCACCGGCGGTCGTCCCTGACGTGGCGGTAGCGCCTGGTAGCTCCTGCGTGCGCAACTGCTCCAGCAGTTGTGACATGACAAGTTGTTCGTCGGGCGTCTTCATCTCTTTGAGGACGCGTGCGGCTTTGCGGTCGTCCAGGGCCAGCAGCAGGCGGGTGGCTGCTGCCGGGCTGTTGTTCCAAACGCGGATGATGTGGTCCTTGGCCTGCTTGGGCGGCAACTCCGCCAGCAAGTCCAACTCACGTTTGGCGCCCACATCCAGCGCCTCGTCGGTGAGGGCGCGCTGCTTCTGGGTCAAGTCCGTGCGCTGCGTGACCAGCGTTTCCTGCTCGTTTATCACGTGTTGCAGGGCCTGGTCCAGCAGGGCCTGCCGGGCGTCAACGTCGCGCCGGGCGCGTTCGAGCATCTGGTAACGAAGCTGGTCTACCTGTTGGGCCGCCCGGACCTCCTCCGCCGCGGCCCGGCGCCGGCCGCGCGGCTGCGTCTGATCCGTACCGGTGGCCGGCTCGGCATCCTCGGCGAGCTCGTCGAACTCCCCGCGCAGGACGGCCGCCATGGTATCCAGGCGTTCCGCGGTGACGCGGCCCGACCCGAACAGGAACGCGCTGAAGCCAGCCAGCGCCAGCAGCGTTGCGATCGAGATGATCGCCACCATGTTGTAGAGCTTCGAGATCATGCCGTCCTACCAAAAGCAAGGCTGACCCGCTGCCGTCGGGCCCGCGGGAGCACTTGCGCCGTCGGCTTGGCGGAAGCTGTGCAACTGCTGTGCCAGCTCCTGCGTGGCGGCCTGCTCGGCGCGCTGGCGGTCACGAACATATTCCGACCAGCGGCGTTCGCGCAGCTTGGCGATGATCTTGGTCTGCTGGCGCGCCTGCTGGAATTCGACCTGCAACCGCTCCAGCTTAGTGACCATCTCGGCCCGCCAAGCCTGCCGCTGGGCGATGGTATGGCGCAGATGGGCGACCCAGGCCCGCCCACGGGCCAGTTCGGCAGGGCTTGGCCGCGGCTGCTGCTGGATATCAAGAAGTTCCCGCTGCGTAAGCGCGATTTGCGCGCTGGTCGCGTCGTTGAGCTGGTCCAGCCGCGCAATTTCGGCCTGCTGGGCGGCAACCTTGCGCTGTGCCTCGCGCTCGCGGAGCTGCCGCACCCGCAGCAAGGTCTCCAGCGGAAATCGGAATCGCCTGGCCACGCCTTGGAACTCCCTTACGCGCCTGTCGCCGTCGCGGGCCGCCGTTGACCGCGCAGGCGCTGTTCCATCGCCGCGATGGCCTGGCCCAGGTCCTTCACGCCCGCGCCGGCGGTCTCGAATGTGCCGCCCGTGGCGCGGTCCTGGCGGAGAAACGCGCTGATGCCGTCGCGGGCCTGAACCGCCACGTCATAATCCACATTCGCTCCTGGCACATAGGCGCCGATGCTCACCAGGTCCTCGATGTCCTTCCACGTCGCCAGGGCCCGCCGCACCTGTGTCGCGGCCTGCGAATGATCCGCGTCAACCACATCCACCGCCACACGGCTGATGCTGTTCAGCACATCAACGGCGGGATAGTGGCCGCGATTGGCGAGCGACCGTGCCAGCCAGATGTGGCCGTCGAGGATGCCGCGCACCGCGTCCGCCAGGGGCTCGTCAATGTCATCGCCTTCAACCAACACCGTGTAGATACCGGTGATGCTACCGCGCTCCGTCCGGCCGGCCCGTTCAAGCAGCCGCGGCAGCAGGGCGTACACGCTGGGCGGGTAGCCCTTGGCCGTCGGCGGCTCACCGGCTGCCAGGCCGATCTGGCGCTGGGCCATAGCCATGCGCGTCAGCGAGTCCATCATGAACAGCACGTCCAGGCCCTGGTCGCGGAAGAACTCGGCGATGGCCGTGGCGTGAAAGCAGGCCCGCACGCGCAGCGCCGGGGCCATGTCGGAGGTGCAGACCACGATGACGCTGCGTGCCAACCCCGCGGGGCCGAGCTCCTTGTCCACAAACTCGCGCACCTCGCGACCGCGCTCGCCCACCAGCGCCACGACATTCACGTCGGCCTGGGTGTGCCGGCAGATCATGCCGAGCAGCACGCTCTTGCCCACGCCGGTGCCCGCGAAGATGCCCAGACGCTGGCCCCGGCCGGCCGTCAGCAGCCCGTCGATGGCGCGGATTCCCAGACCCAGCGGCTCGCGAATCGCGCGGCGCTGCAGCGGACCGGGTGCGTCGGCGTATAGTGGGTAGCGTACGTTCAGGCACGGCGCCGACCGTTGGTCCAGCGGCTGCCCCTGCCCGTCGATCACCCGCCCGATCAAATCAAAGCCCACCGGCACGCGCGGCGGTCCCGACAGGCACGTAACCACGTCGTCGGGGGCGACGCCGGTCGCCTCGCCGAACACCGACAGCAAGGTTTCACCATGACCGAGGCCGACGACCTCAGCCTCGATGCGTCCGGCCCGCCGGGTCTGGATGGCACAGCGGGCGCCGATCGGCACTGGCAGGCCGGCCACGTGCACCGTCATGCCGCGCAGCGACGCGACCCGGCCGCGCACCAACTCGCTCAGCAGTCCGTCCACCTCGTCGCCGACCTGCGTGAAGACGCCGGGCCCGCCCACGGGCACCAGCGGGAGTGCAGTGCGGGATGCGGCGGCCGCCGCTGAGTTACGTGCCGCGGTCTTCACGCCGGTCCCCCATTCCCGGCCGCGGGCCCGGGCACGGCCCCGTCGGCCGACACGCCCAGCGCCGCGGCGATCCGGTCAAGCTGCGTTTCCAGCCGCGCATCGATCTCCGTCGCGCGCGCCCGCAATATGCAGCCGCCCCGGGTAACGGAGTCGTCGGGTATGAACTTGGCGTGCTGGAGGCGCTCGACCTGGGCAAGCCACTCCGCGTCAGCGCCGCGCAGCAGTTCGCATTCGGCCGGGTGCAGGTGCAATTCGACATCCTGGCCGTGTTGCACCATCTCAAGCAGGTTGCGGACGTTCTCGCGGGCGGCGTCCGTGGTGCGGCCGGCCTCCAGCTTGCAGACGCGGCGGGCGATTGCCAGGGCCAGCTCGATCAGGCCGGACTCCGCCGCCGCGATGAGGTTCCGCTTACCCTGCTCGAACTCCGTCAAGCCGGCCTGCAATGCCGCAACCAGCAGGGCGGCCTGCTCGCGCGCCTGCGCGACGGCGCTTTCGCGCGTTTCTTGGCGAACCTGCTCGAGGCCGGCGGCGCGGCCCTCGGCTAGTCCGGTCTGATAGCCGGCCTGGCGCTCACGCTCCTTGAGCTGCTGGGCCTCGGCCCGACCCCGCTGCATGATCTGTTGCGCTTCGGCCGTGGCGCGCGCCAGGATCTGCCGGCCCTCGGCTTCCAGGTCGGCAAGCGAGAAGCGACGGGCCGAAGCAACCTGGTCTTTCCGCACCAAGCCGGCCATGGAAAGTGCTCCGTGTTGGGCCGTCTAGACCACCAGGTCGGAATCGCCGCCCTTGCCGGCGACAATGACCTCGCCCGCGTCCTCGAGTCGGCGGACGATATCCACGATCTTCTGTTGCGCCGCTTCCACGTCGGTCACGCGCACCGGCCCCATGAACTCCATTTCCTCCTTGATCAGCGAGGCGGCGCGCTCGGACATGTTCTTGAAGATCTTGTCCTTGAGCTCCTCGCTGGCCGTGCGGAGGGCCAGGGCCAGCTCCTCGTTCTCGACTTCCTTGAGCACGGCCTGGATGCCCTTGTCGTTGACGCGCAGGATGTCCTCGAAGACGAACATCAGGCGCCGGATCTCCTCGACCAAAGCCGGGTCGCGCTCTTCGAGTCCTTCCAGGATGGCCTTCTCGGTCGCGCGGCCGGCGAGGTTCAGGATCTCCGCCACGGCCGGCACGCCGCCGGCCCGCTCAAAGCGTTCGGACACCAGGCCCGCCAGGCGTTTTTCGAGCCCGCGCTCGACTTCCCGGATCACATCGGGCGAGGTCTGGTCCATCTGGGCAATGCGTGTGGCGACTTCAATCTGCCGTTCGGTTCCCAACCCCACCAGCACCTCGCTGGCCATGACGGGCGGCAGATACGACAACACCAGCGCGATGGTCTGGGGGTGCTCCTCCTGCAGGAACGTGACGAGGTTCTCCTTCTCCGTTTTCTGCAGGAAGCTGAAGGGCAACTGGTGCACCGAGTGCTCGATCGTCGCCATGATCCGCCGGGCTTCCTCGGGCGGCAGCGTCTTCTGCAGGAGACTGCGGGCGAAGGGCAACCCGCCCTGATCGACGTACTGGCGCGCCAGCACCAGGCGGTAGAACTCGGTGACGACCTGCTCACGGACGAGCGGGTCGACCATGTCCAGGCTGGCTACTTCGCGGGAGATCTCCTCGACGCGATCGCGATCCAGGGCGCGCATCAACTGGGCGGCGACGTCCTGCCGCAGGGCCAGCAACAGGATGGCCGCCTTGCGGACGCCGGACAGGTCTTCCAGCTCTTCGCGTTTCTTTGATCCGAGCCGCGCCATTCCTTATTCGCCTTACGCGTCGTACGCGTCGGTGCGTTGCACCCACTGCTCGAGCAAGGCCGCAGCCTGTTCCGCGTCACTGCGCACCACCTGAGCCACCTGCTCGAGCATCTTGTTGGTCTGAACCGTCTTCTCGTCGATCTCCTGGGCTACCAGGATGCCCTCGGTGGCGGCCGCCTGGCCAACCGGCTGGACGCCGCCCTCCAGAATCGCCTCGCCGTCGCCGCCGTCCGAAGCACGCCCGCGACCCTCGGCCCGGCGGCCTTCGACAGCGCCGGACACGTCCTGGGCCGCCCGCTGGGCCGCATCGATCGCCTCCTTGGGCAGCCCCAGCTCCAGTCCAAAGGACTCGCCGCTGTCGGAACGCCGGGCCATGCGCAGCATCATCCCCAGTGACAGCAGGGCCAGCAGGGCCAGGCCCGACTGGGGCCCGAAACGTTGCGCCAACTGAAAGGCGTCGTCCAGTGTTGAGGCCTGCACGGGCAGACGCTCGTCGAGCGTCGTGTCGTAGTACCAGTCCACCGCGACGTGCTCTTCATCCTGCGGCTTGACCAGCTTGGTCAACTGGCTAATGAGGCGCGGCTTCTCGGCTTCGAACACGCTTTGAATATTGTTCGCCGTGATGGCGTCGGCGTCCGGATTCTGACGCCTGTAGACGCGCTCCAGGTAGCTGTGCGAGATGTACACGGCGGCCCAGATTTCCCGGATGGCCCCGGGGGGCGTGGCCTCACGGGTGCGTGTGAAGCCGGGAATGAACTCGGCGGTGGCTGTTTCCTTGCTGGTGTGCTCGTCCGCCAAGCGGCTGCCGGCCGACACGGCCACGTTGGGCTGGACGCCGGGCTGGCCGCTGGGTCGGACGCGGGTGGTCTCTTCGGCGGTCGTTTCCTCTTTGGTGGGTATCGGATCGCTGGGGATTTCCGACTCGCGGCTCTGGTCGGTGAGGTTCAGCTCGACCTGCACGCCGACGCGTGCTTGCGGGTCGGGCAACTGGCTGAGGATTTTCGTGCGGACGTCGTGTTCGTGCTTCTGTCGGCGGCGGTCGAGGCCGCTGATGCCGGCGGCCTCGCTCTCCCAATCCAGGGCGCTGGTGCCGTTGCCGTCGAGAACCTCGACGTTTCGCAGGGGCAGGCCGCGTACCGCGCCCGACACAAGGCGGGCCGCCGCCAGCGCCAACTCGCGCTCCACCGGGGCGCCGCCGTGCATGACGAGTGTGACGCTGGCCTTGGTGGCCGCCTCGGTGCGGGCGAAGCGGGGTTGCCCGCTGTTCATGGGCAGAAAGACGCTGGCCGACCTGACGCCGGCATACTGGCGCAGCACCTTCTCCAACTCGTGCTTGAGGGCGACCGCCCAGCGCCGTTCGTGCTCGGCCTGGGAGATCCAGGGGTTGGATTCCTTGACCAGCGCGTCGAAGCCGGCGCTGGTGTCGGAGGGCAGGCGGTCCTGCTGCTGCAACTGGGCCAGAATCACCTGGCGATTCGCGTCAGCGCGCACCATGACCTTGTGGCCGACCAGCTTGAAGGGCTGACTGCTCAGCTCGAGGCCGTCGCGAATGCGGGCCACTTCCGCCGGCTCCAGGTCCTGATCGAGCAACGGCACCAGTTCGGGCACCGCCGCCCAATGGACCAGCCAGATCAGTGACATGGCCGCCAGCACGCCGCCCAGGGCCACCGCGACGCGCTGGGAGCGCGTCAGGTCGGCGAACTGGGTCAGCATTTTCGCCAGCAGCTTTTTCAGCGACTCCATTCGCGCAACTCCCGGCGGGCTCCGCCGCACACAGAAGTCGTCCTAAGCAACCGCGCCGCCGGCTCCGCCGACGGCCCCCGGGCCTAACAACCTCCTGTGGCCCGGCCCAGGGTGCGTTCTAGCGCCAATCCTGGCATGCACAGCGCGGCTATACGCGCAGACTCTTGATCTCGCTGTAGGCCTCCGTCAGCTTGTTGCGAATCTCCATCAGTAGAGTGAAGGCCATCTCCGCCTTGCGGGTGGCCACGAAGACGTCGGTGATGTTCTGCGTGCGTCCGGTCAGGAGCTCCTGCACGCCCTGCTGCGCCTCGCTCTGGATCGCGCTGACGCGCTCAAGCTGCTGCCGCAGGGCCGCCGCGAAGCTCGGGCCGGCCTCCGCCGACCCGGACGACAATTCGCCCGGGCGGGTCAGCGGCCCGATCGGCGTTACCGGTTTCGATGAGATCGGGTCAACCATTGTCTGCTATCCTGCCAATTCGACCGTCAACGCCGGTCCGCTAGGCGAACATGCGAATGGTTTGGCGCACCATGTCCTTGGTGGCGCTCATCATGGCCACGTTGGCCTCATACGCCCGCGTGGCCGCCATGGCATCCACGTATTCCATCGTGATGTTCACATTGGGCAATTGAACGTAGCCGGCCCACGGCCCGCTCTGCAGCGCGTCCGGGTGGTTCGGTGCATACTGGCGCCGGAACGGCGTCGGATCCTCAAGCACCTCCGCCACGTGCACGCCCGCCCCCCCCTGCCCGTCGCCGGTCGAGAAGGTAACGAACCGCCGGCAATACGGCTCCGATCGGCCGTCCTCCTGGCGGGTGACCTGGGCATTGGCCAGGTTGCCGGCGATGACGTCCAGCCGGGTGCGTTGGGCCACGAGGGCCGAACCGCTGATATCCAGTGCCGCGAACATTATTGCCGTCCCTTAATGGCCATGAGCATCGTCCGGTAGTGCCCCCGGAGAAACTCGGTGCTCATCTCGAAGTACAGGCCGTTCTGGTTCACGTCCGCCAGCAGCCGTTCCACGCGCGCATTCGTCCCGTCGTGAAAAAGCACGTTGGGTGCCGGCTCGATTTCCGGCCGCAATTCCACCTGGCCGGTCGGCGTGGTCTGGAATTGCGCGTTGCCGCGCAATTCCAGCCGGGCGTCATTTGCGCTGCCGGCGCGCTGCAAGGCCGCGTGCAGCGAGTCCTGGAAGGCCTGGGCGTCCACCACCTGGGAGTGATAGTCCGGCGTATCCACGTTGGCGACGTTCTCCGCCAGCACGCGATGCCGCTGTTCGGCGAAGCTCGCTGCCAAGTGTGCAGCGCGACTCGTGGGCGTGGCCAGCAGGCGGTCAATCCACATCTGACATCTCCGCGCAGTGTTGCGGACACCGGCACCGGTAGCAAACGGCGTGCCGCGCGTGCGCCGGCCAGGCAAGAGGCGGCGACACAACGGCACCGAGCAGACACAACCGTACCCGGGCCCCGCCGGATGGCGCGCTATATGACCTTGCGCCGCGTGGTCGCATCCGAGAGCAGCCCCTCTTCGCGCCACTTCTTGAGCTTGAGCCCCAGCGTGCGCAGCCCGATGCCCAGGGCCCGGGCCGTCTTTTCGCGGTGCCCGCCGAACCGCTCGAGCGTGTTCAGGATCAACTGCTGCTCGGCGTCGGCCAGGATGCGGCCGTCGCGGTAGCGCAGCCCATCGGCCGGCGCGCTGGCGGTCTTCAGGGGTCCGATCAGGAAGGGTCGCAGTGTGTCGGGCGTGACCTCACGGCCGGCTTCCAGGACGCACACGCGCTCGCACAGGTTCTGCAATTCGCGGACGTTGCCCGGCCAGGAGTACTCGCTCAGCAACGCGACCGCTTCCGGCGAAAACTGCGGGCGCTCGCGGCCCTCGCGCACACTGACGCGCGCCACGAAATGATCCATCAGCAGCGCTATGTCCTCGCGCCGCTCGCGCAGCGGCGGGACCTCAATGGGCAACACGCTCAGGCGGTAGTACAGGTCCTCGCGGAAGCGGGCCTTGGCCGCCCAGTCGCGCAGGTCGCGATTGGTGGTGGCGATCACGCGCACGTCGACGCGGCGGGTGACCGAGCTGCCGACGCGCTCGAACTCGCGTTCCTGCAAGACGCGCAACAGCTTGGCCTGCAGGGCCGGGGCGATCTCCGACACCTCGTCAAGCAGCAGCGTGCCGCCGTCGGCCAGCTCAAAGCGCCCCTTGCGCATGCGATCGGCCCCGGTGAAGGATCCCTTCTCGTGGCCGAACAGCTCGCTCTCCAGCAGAGTCGGCGAGAGCGCGGCACAGTTCACGCACAGCATCGGCTGCGCGGCGCGCGGCGAGGAGGCGTGCAGCGCGCGGGCCAGCAACTCCTTGCCCGTGCCGCTCTCACCCATGATCAGGACGGTGGCCGAGCTTTGTGCCACGCGTTGCAGCTTCTCCAGCACCGGCCGCATGGCCGGCGCCGCGCCGATCAGCTTGCGCTCCGACTCGAGATCCTCGATGGTGCGGCGCATCACCTCGTTGTCGCGCAGCAGGCGGCGCTCGCGGAGGGCCCGCTCAACCAGGATCGCCACTTCGTCCGCGTTGAAGGGCTTCTGGATGTAGTCGAAGGCCCCCAGCTTCATGGCCTCGACCGCCGTCGCTACCGAGGCGTAGGCCGTCATCAGAATCACCGGCACATCCAGGCCCAGGCGGCGCATCTCGCGCAGCAGCGCCACGCCGTCCATGTCCGGCATGCGCAGGTCCGTGAGTACCACGTCGAAGGGCCGCTGGCGCAGCTCCGTCAGGGCCTCCTGCCCGTTGCCGTAGGCAAACACGCGGTGGTCCTGCGCGGTCAGCGTCGCCTTGAGCGAGTCGCGAATCAGCACCTGGTCGTCAATTACACAAACGCACGCCATATCCTCTCCTCGGTTCTACGCCGCACTCGTCTCCCGGGCCGCATCCTGTTCGTGTACGGCCGGCAGGATGATTGAAAACTCCGCGCCGCCGGTAGCCCGATTGCGGGCCGCGAGGCGCCCTCCGTAAGCTTCGACCAACCGGTGGGCAATCGTCAGGCCCAGCCCGGTGCCGCTTTCCTTGGTCGTGAAGAACGGGTCGAACAGGCGATCCAACGCCTCGTCCGGCAGCCCGCACCCTTCGTCACTGACGCGCACTTCCACCTCGCCATCAGCGGGCGTGCCGACCGTCACCTGTATCAGCCCGCCCGGGGGCGACGCCTCCGCGGCGTTCACCAACAGGTTCACCAGCACCCGTTGCAGGCTGTCGGCTTCGGCCCACACCTGCGTGTCCGGCCGCGCCAGCCGCACCCGCAAGCGCACCCGCTGCCCCTCAAGCTTCTGGCGGCAGTTATCCCGCGCGCTGCCGATCACGGCCCGCAGTGCGCAGGCCGCGCGCCGGCCGTGCCGCGGCGCCAGCGCCAGCGTGTCCTGCACGACGCCGTCGATGGCGCGAATCCCGACCTCAATCTTCTGAATCAGATCCAGGGCCGGCCCCAACGTGCCGCACTCCTTCCGCAGCAGGTTGCTGTAGAGCTGAATCGCGCCGAGCGGGTTGCGCACCTCGTGCGCCAAGCCGGCCGCCAGCTCGCCCAGGGCCGCCAGGCGTCGCCGCACTTCCAGCTCGCGGTCCTTCGAGGCCAGCTCGTTGCGCAGGCGCACGACCTCGCGCTGCAGCAGTTCGTGCGTGTCTTGCAGGCGCCGCGTGGCCTCGATGTAGTCCTGCAGCACGGCCCCCAGCTCGGCCGTGCCGGCCTCCACCGCGATTCCGTTGTCAACTTCAGCAGGCATGCCGTGCTCCGTGCCGCCGGGCCGATCCTAGCCGGTCAGGTCCGCCGCCGGCCGCGCCGTAGTCGGACCGGCCTGGCGGGCGTAGGCACTGTTGGCGGACTGGGCGTCGGATACGCCGCGGATCCGCTCCGCGACGTCTTGCTTGCGCGCCGACAGCATCGCGCTGTCCTCCTTGTCCGCCTGGAGGATCACGCGCAACAGGCCGTTGACCTCACCCAGCAGGGCGTTGGCGCGCTCGCGACAGTCGTCCGGCAAGCGGCCGTAGAGCCCCTCCCAGTCGCGTCGGAACGGCGCCAACTGCTCGTTCAGGCGCGCCAGGGCGCCCACCAGCGACTGTCGCTCACGCAGGATGTTCAACAACTGCTCGGGGCGATCGCTCGAGATGAGGGTCCGTTGCTGCTCGCTCAGTTCCCGCAGGCGCACGTACAGGTCGCGCTGCTCGGTAAGCAGTCGCAGCAACTGCTCGGGATCACGCACGTTCTTGCCTTCGCTCATGGCAAGCTCCTTCTCTGACACCTCGGTCGTCTCAGGGACCGTCGGCAAACACGTTGGCGAACAAATCACTTGATGCGAGCACGCTCAGGTAGCGTTCCCAATGGGCGCGGTCCGCGCCGTATGAATGCGCGGCGAAGACACCGTCCGGGATGTTTCGCAGCAGCCAGCGGGCGCGCTCCAGCGCCCGGGCCGCGTCCCGGAGGTTTCCCTGCCGCAGGTTGATGTTGGCAATCTGCACCTGGGCCGTGAGCGCCGGCGGCTCCTGCTCATACCGGGCCGCCGCCCGCAGGTAGATCTCCAGCGCCGCGGCCAGCGGTTCAGCCTCGTTCAGCTCGAACAGACAATCCGCCTGGTAGAACGTGGCCAGCCGGTCGTAGAGGTCCAGTGCCTCGTCGCGCTCCGGGGCGGCGGCCAGGTCACGCGTCAGTGCCCCAAACAGCTCCGCCGCCTGGGTGAACCGCGCCGCCGCCGTCGTGGCTACACGACCGGCATCCGCGCCCGGTGGCGGACTCTCACGCAACGCGTAGGCGCTGCGTCGGTAGGCATCCGCCAGCAGGAACCGGCTGGCGTAACGTTGCGGAGTGTCCGGATACAGCCGGGCGTAGTCCTCCAGGCGGCTGATCGCGTCGGCATACCGCTCGTTGTGGTACAGCAGGTTGCACAACTCGAGCAGCGCGTCGTGGAATATCACCGCCGCCGGTGCCATGGCACCGTCTTCCAGCAGCTCAACCAGTTCGCGCTCGGCCGACTCGACCTGTCCCAGTGCCCGCCAGCAGCCCGCCCGCAGCAGCCGTGCGCGAAACGCCTCCGTGACGGTGGGATACTGGTCCACCAGCCGCCCGTACCAGTCCAGCGCCTCGCCCAACTGACCGTCAGCTTCACAGGCTTGCCCGATCAGCAACAGCGCATGCGGCAGGCGCACGTCGTTCGACCGCCCCTTCAGAAAGCGCTGCAACACGCGCCGCACCGCGGCGATTTCGCCCGCCTGGTCGTAGCCCTGCGCGGCGGACCACATCAGCCCCCCGTAACGCGTCTCATCCAACTCGCACAAGCCGGCCGCCGTCTCCAGGTAATGACCGGCCCGCCGATACATCTCCTGTTGCTCCTCGGGCGTGTCCACCCGACGAGCAGTCTCCTCGTAAGTCCGCCCCAGCGTCTCCAGCAATTCCAGGCGCTGCGCCGTCTCGCTGGGCGGCAACAGCTCATACAACAGCGCCAGGTACTCGAGGGCCTGTTCGTAACGCTCGGCGGCCCGTAGTGATTCGAACAGCTCCGTCAGACTGGCACGCAGCCGCGGAACCGCCTGCTGGCGGTGCCGGGGCAACTGCGTCAACTCGGCCACGGCTTGGCGGTGCACGTCCAGGGCTTCGTCGTGACGTTCCAGCGCGGCCAGCGCGCGGGCGCGGCCGGCGATCGCGGCCACGAACAACTCGCCCGGGCCGGCCAATTGCTCCGCCTCCTCGAAAGCGGTCAGCGCGGCCTGGGGGCGGTGCTCGGCCAGATGTATCTGCCCCAGCAGCCAGCGATTCAGGGCCGGCAGGTACCCGAACTCGGCCAGCTCGTGGTTGCGTGCGCCCGACGGACCCAGCCATTCATCAATCCACTGCACGAGCGGCTCGGCCTCGGCCGTCTGCCCTTCGTGCACCATCACCCACGCCCACAAGTAGTCCCAGTATCCCTTCAGATCCGAGCTCTTGAGCCGCTCCGCATACTTGCCCAGCAACAAGCGCGCCCAAATCGTGTCACCCTCGTCCAGCGCTGTTTCCACTGATTCCTGGAGCGCCCACCACAGGTACCCGGCGGAGACGCCTTCGTCCGCCAACAAGCCTTCCAGCAGGCGCTGCCGCTCCGGCCGGCTCTCCGGTCGGTCGGCCAGCAGCCGCACCAGCCCCTGCTGGCCTTGGCGGCGTTGCTCGGGGCTCGGGTCAAGGTCGAGGAGCGTCCGGTAGGCAGCCAGCGCCCGCGGCCCCAGGCCAAGCCACTCGGCCGCCTGTGCCGTGCGGAGACTGCGACCGGGCCGCGGCGGAACGCCCAGTTCGCTCGCCGCGTCAGCATGCTCCAGGAGGAGCCGGACGTTGCGCGGCTCGGGCGTCTCGCGCAGCAACTCCTGGCGGTAAATGACATCGGCCAGACGATCGTGCAGCACGGCGCGCTGCTCGGGCGGCAGCGGCGGCCGCATTTCGATCAGGTTAGCGAGCGCATCGGCAGCCTTTATGGGGTCCCCCGCCGCCTCGAGCGCTGCGACCTCCGCAAGCAGCACACCGACTTCCGGGACGGCTGACGGCGGTAACAGGCGGTAGAGCGTCACACTGGCCGCCAGCGCCGCCACCAACGCGGCCGGCACCTGCCAGCGGTCACGGAGAATCGCCGCCAATCCCTTTTCAGAGCCCGGCATGCTCATCCTGAGCCTGGGTTGCATCCTTGCCAGCCGCGGACCCACTGCCCGCAGCCCTGCCAGCGCCGATCCAATTCCTATCGGTTTCATCCGCCCAGCCAGCGCACAAAACTGCGCCCATCCCGCCGGCCACCCGGGACCGGTTGCGCCCCCTACGCAGGCGCTACAGTTGGGCCCCTGCCACCACCGATGAGCTATACAGGACCACTGACGAAGGAAATCATGCCGAACGAACCGGATGTGCTCCTCGTAACGACCGACGTCCGGCTTCGGGACGCCATTGAACGCTCCCGACCAGCCACCGCCACCCTGCGCTGCGTCGTCCCGAGCGAGTTGCCCGCCGATGCGAACGTTCCGGCCGCGGAGCTATGGCTGGACCTGGACACTGCGCCGGTCTGTGAGCTGCTGGCGGCCACGCGTCGCGTGTACTTCCATTCGCCTAACTGCTTTCCGAACAAGCACTTGCCATCAGGCCTCTTCATCCGCAAGCCCTGCACGGAAGCTGTTGCCCGTGTGCTCTGGTCCGGAGTGACTAACGGCGTGGCCCCACGCGAAATGGTCCTGCCTGAAGAGGGCACGCTACCGGCGTGGATACTGGAATATCAGGAAATCGGCCTGCGGGAGTTCTGCCGCAAGTGTACGACCCGCCTCGGGCCGCGACTGGGCTACGCGGACGCCTCGCTGTACCTCCACGACCAACGGGCCCGGCTACTGACGCTGGCTGAGACAACCCACACACGCACAATCGACGTGAGCGTTCCCGTGGCCGCCGACCGGACACACCTCATGGCCGCGGTTGCCCGCACGGGTCGTGTCCTGATGACGACCGATGCCAAACTGGAGCGAGAGGCCCGGGGGCTGGCAGCGCAGCCGGGCCCCGAGCGGTACCCCGACGGGTCCTGCCTGGTTGCCCCGCTTGCGAGTGAGGGGCGCCTGTGGGGCATACTGAACCTGACGTGTATGGCCCCGTCGGCGGTCCGCGAGTCGAAGCTGGCGCTGGACGCGATCGTCACTTTCCTGGGCCGCGCCCTCCAGCACGCGCGCGTATACGAACAGGCCCGGACGGAGGCGCGCGTCGATGCGTTGACCGGTCTGTATAACCAGCGCTGGATGGTTGAATCGCTCACCCGCGAGATCCGCCGCTCACAGCGCTACGAATCGCCGCTGTCCGTCATTTTGGCCGACCTGGATGGGCTGAAAGCCGTCAACGATCGTTTCGGGCACCCGGCCGGCGACCACGTGCTGCGGCACACAGCGGGCCGAATCGCCAGTGCCTTAAGACAGTTCGACTCGGCCGCCCGCATCGGCGGCGACGAGTTCCTTATTCTCTTGCCCGCAACGGACTTAGCTGGGGCACGCCACGTGGCTCGCCGAGTGCTTAACGCGGTTCGCAACGATGCGGCCGTCTACCGCTGCGTACCGCTGCCTGTCCGCGCGAGCCTCGGGGTGGTGGAATGGCAGACCGGTTGGACTGCGGCGCAACTGATTGAGTCGGCCGACAAGGCGATGTACCTGGCCAAACGCCGGGGACGCGATCAACTGGTGTGTCAGACCGCTGAACCAACAAACTCCAGGTGCACTCACGACAACCCCGTAAGTCGCCTGTGGGCCATGCCGGAGGTGGCCCCCGTCGCCGACGCCTTGGGAGACGATGCATCCCAGCAGTGTGCGTCGGTTAACGGGATAGTCGGCATTTAGAATCAACATGTATGTACCCAATTCTGTGGGACGGGCTGGAACCACTTTGCTCGCACCGCCGCATCCAGCCAAGCATGCTTCTGGCAGGTTCAGTTCACGGTTGAGCCGGCACGCCACATTGTAAGTTCTTGTTTAGTAGGTTGTTATGCCGGCGTGGTAGCTACCTGCAGGCCGGCGTCGCTGCGGGTCATGTCAATGTGGCGGCGCCAGTTGGGGTCGGTCTGCGGGAAATCGGTGCGGTAATGGACGCCGCGCGACTCGCTGCGCGTGGCGGCCGCCGTCGCGATGCACAGGGCGATGGTCAGCATGTTCTGAGTTTCCCAGGCGGTGGGGTCGTCGAAGAGCTTGTCCACCGTGTAGCGTGCCCAGAAGTCGAAGATCTCGATGGTCTCGCGCAGGCGGTCGGCGGAGCGTTCGACGCCGACATTGCGCCACATGACGCTGCGCAGGCTGCTGAGCACGTCGGCCAGGTCGAGCGCGGTGCGGGGCGATTCGGGCAGGATATGGCTGATGGCGGGCGGCTGCTTGATGCGACCGTTGCGCGCGGCGCGCTGGGCCGCCAGGCGCCCGGCCCGCCGCCCGAACACGACGCCTTCCAGTAGAGAGTTACTGGCCAGGCGATTCGCTCCGTGCAGCCCGGTCCAGGCGACCTCGCCGCAGGCCAGTAGTCCGGGCACGTGGGTCTCGGTTTGGGGGTTGCAGACCACGCCGCCGACAAGGTAATGCGCGCTGGGGCGGACGGGGATCAGGTCCTGTTCGGGGTCGATATCCACTTCGGCGCAGAGGCGTGCGATGTTCGGGAAGCGCTCGGCGAACTTGCCGGGGCCGAAGTGGCGCACGTCCAGGTAGACGCAGGCCGCCTCGGTGCGCTTCATCTCCGCGTTGATGGCGCGGCTGACCACGTCGCGGGGCGCGAGCTCGGCGCGGTCGTCGTAGCGGGGCATGAAACGTTCGCCGGCGCGATTGACCAGCAGCGCGCCCTCGCCGCGCACGGCCTCGGTAATGAGCGCGCGGACGGCGCCGGCCACGTACAGGGTGGTGGGGTGAAACTGGAACATCTCCAGGTTGCGCAGCACGGCGCCGGCGCGGAAGGCCATGGCCAGGCCGTCGCCGGTGGCGACCGGCGGGTTCGTGGTTTCGCGGTAGACGCGGCCGGCGCCGCCGGTGGCGAGTATGGTGGTGGTGGCCCAGAACATCTGGTGGCCGTGCTGGGGGTGGTAAGTGACGACGCCCAGCACTCGGTCGTCGCGCGTAAGCAGGTCGATGGCGAAGCAATTTTCGAAGACGCGGATGCGCGGGTGCTGGCCGACGCGTTCGAGCAAGGCGCGCATGATCTCGCGGCCGGTAGCGTCGCCCAGGGCGTGAATGATGCGCGGCTGGGTGTGTCCGCCCTCGCGGCCGAAGGTGAGTTCGGCGCCGTCCAGGTCGAACCGTGTTCCGTAGTCGCGCAGCAGGTGCACGGCAGCGGCGGCCTCGCCAGCGACCTCCGCGACCACGTTGGCATCCGCCAAGTCGCAGCCGACCCGCAGTGTGTCGCGCGCGTGCTCGGCCGGGCTGTCGCTGGGCGCGAGGGCCGCGGCGATGCCGCCCTGGGCGTAGAGGGTGGCCGACTCGCGGGCTTCGTGCTTGGTCACAATCAGCACTTCGCCTTGTTCGGCGGCCTCCAGGGCGGCCACCAATCCGGCCAGGCCCGACCCCAGCACCAGCGTATCCGTGAACAGATGGGGCAGACGGTGATGCTCGAAGTTGGTCAGGTAGCGGCGGCGGCCGATCGTTATGCTCATGTTTGGGCTCGAACCTCGAAGCGACGCACCTTGACGTCCGTGACCAGCAGTTCAACACGCACGTCAGCCGAACCAGCCGGGATCTTGGCGACGATCTGGTCCTCGAAGGCCAGCGCGGCCGCAATGCCGTCGAAATCGCGGTGCTTCAGGAAGCGTTCGTAGAAGCCGCGGCCGTGCCCCAGGCGGTAGCCGAGCTCGTCGAAGCCCAGTCCGGGCACGATGACGAGATCAATATCCGCAACCGGCACCGGCCAACCCGCTTCCGGCTCGCGTACCGTGAGGCCGGCGGGGATGGCCTCGGTGGTGAGCGAATGGATCTCCACCGGAAGCATGCGCTGCTCTTTCCAGGAGATGCGCGGAGCCAACACGCGCTTGCCGTCGTGCCAGGCCTGCAGCGCCAGCGGTGTTGTATCGATCTCCTGCACCGTCGAAAGAAACAGCATCACGACGTCGGCGCGCTGGTATTCAGGCTGGTCGAAGAGCAGCCGGCAGGCCGCCACGCTGCGGGCCTGCTGCTCAGCGGGCGAGATTCGTGCCAGCCGCTGGCGAACCTGTTGAGTGAGTTCTTCCGTGTTCACGACTCTGGCCGCTGCTCAGGCGACTGCGCCGGGCGCGCCGCGCGGCGCTCGCGCAACCAAGCCGCCAAGCGCGCCTCCAACCCCCGGTCAGTGGGATTGTAATACGTACGGGTTGCCCCCAGGTAGTCCTGCGCCACGTAGCCGCCCGGAAAATCGTGCGGGTACTGATAGCCCGAACCGTGGCCCAGCCGGTCGGCGCCGCGGTAGCTGCGGTCGCGCAGATGCTCCGGCACGGGCAGCACCGGCTGTTCGCGGACATCCTGCCGGGCCGCCAGGATCGCGCACGTCACGGCGTTCGACTTCGGGGCGCACGCTATGTAGACGGCCGCTTGCGCCAAGGCGTACTCGCACTCGGGCAGGCCGACCAGCTCGCTGGCCTGGGCCGCCGCCGTCGCCACCACCAACGCCTGCGGGTCCGCATTGCCCACGTCTTCGGATGCGCAGATAACGATGCGGCGGGCGATGAAACGCGGGTCTTCGCCGCCTTCGAGCATGCGTGCCAGCCAGTACAGGGCCGCGTCCGGGTCGCTGCCGCGCATGCTCTTGATCAGCGCGGAGGCCACGTCGTAATGCGCGTCGCCGGTCGCATCATAGGACACGTGCTTGCGCTGCAGGGACTCGGCCGCGACGGCGCGCGTCACGTGCGGCCGCCGGCCGGCCGGCTGCGACAACACCGCCACCTCCAGCGCCGCCAGGGCCCGGCGGGCATCGCCGTCCGCCCGCTCGGCCAGCAGCAGCAGCGCATCTTCATCACACGCGGCCTGCAGTCGCCCCAAGCCGCGCTGCTCGTCCGCCAGGGCCCGCCGCAGCAGCAGCACCAGCTCCTTGGTCGTCAGCGGCTCGAACTTGAATATCTGGCTGCGCGAGATCAGCGGGCTGTTAACTGAGAAAAACGGGTTCTCGGTCGTAGCGCCGATCAGCGTCACGATGCCCGTCTCGACGTCGTTCAGCAGAACGTCCTGCTGGGCCCGGTTGAAGCGGTGGATCTCGTCCAGGAACAGAACAGTGCGACGATTCGCACTGATCAAGCGGTTGCGGGCGTCTTCCAGCACCCGCCGCACGTCCTTGACGGTCGCCTCCGCCGCGTGCAGCGCCTCAAACTCGGCCTGCGTGTGGGCCGCGATGACCAGCGCCAGCGTGGTCTTGCCGCAGCCGGGCGGGCCGTAGAGGATCGCGCTGCCCAGCCGATCGGCGGCCAGCAACCGCCGCAGCAGCTTGCCCGGCCCGAGGAAGTGCTCCTGTCCGACAAACTCATCCAGACAGCGCGGCCGCATCCGCACCGCCAGCGGTTGCACGCGCCTTAGCGCCTCGTCGCGCTGTTCGGCGAACAGGTCCATTGCCGTCATTATAGCCGTGGCGCCGGGTGGTTGCGTGCGGCTTCAGGAAGCGCCGCGTTCAGAACCACCAGGCCGCGCCGGCCGGGGCGTTGATCAGCAGCGGCTTGAGGTATGCGACGGCCTTCTCGAAGCCCTCCTGGACGCTCATGTAGCTGTCCTCGTGCTCGATACTGATCACGCCGTCGTAGCCCTTGGCCCGCAGCATGCTCACGAAGGGCTTCCAGAACTCATCGCCGTGCCCGTAGCCGCAGGTGCGGAAGACCCAACTGCGACCGTGCAGGTCGCCATAGGTCTTGGTATCGAGCGTGCCGTTGATGCGCGTGTTGCGCGGATCGATGCCGGTGTCCTTGCCGTGAACGTGGAAGATGCAGCCGGCGTCGCCGAGCACGCGCGTGGCTTCAATAGGGTCGATGCCCTGCCAGAAGAAATGCGAGGGGTCGAGGTTGGCGCCGAGCTGTTCGCCGGCGGCGGCGCGCAGGCGCAGCAGCGTCTCCGGGTTGTAGACGCAGAAGCCGGGATGGGCCTCGAGCGCGATCTTCACGCCCTCGGCGGCCGCCTCCTGGCACTTCCGCGACCAGAACGGGATCAGCACGTCGTTCCACTGGTATTCGAGAATCTGTCCGAATTCATCCGGCCAGGGGCAGGTGACCCAGTTGGGCGTGGTGTCGGCCGGCCCGCCGCCCGGGCAGCCGGAGAACGTAATGACGACGTCCGTGCCCAGCCGCGGCGCCAGGCGGACGGCGACGTCGTGGTCATGCAGGTGGGCCGCCCGGATGTCCGGGTTCGGGCTGACGGGATTGCCGTGCACGGCCAGCCCGATGATATCGAGCCCCCGGCGGGCACAGTCATCCTTGATCTTCTGCTGCGCCGCGGTGTCCTTCAGCACTTCAGCAGGGTTGAAGAACGGCTTGCCGGGATAGGCCCCGACCGGAAGTTCGATGGCGTCCAGGCCGACCTGCTTGCAGTAGTCCAGCGCCTGATCCCACCCCATGCTGCCGAGTCCGGCTCCCATCACGCCGAGTTTCACTGGGTGTCCTCCAGAATGGCGGGCCACACGGCAGGCGATGGCGAATACTCGCCGGCCAACCTAGGCGCACCTCGGCAGCCGAATCTACCCCATGCCGGGGGACGGGACAAGCCGCGCCGGTCAGCGTCAGCCGGCCGGGCCCGCGTCAAGCTGCTCGAGCATCTGCCGGGCGCGCGGCAACCGCGGGTTGCGCTGCAGCGCGGCCCGCCAGTACCGGACCGCTTCGGCCGTGTCGTTCAGGTGCTCATGCAGCAGGAAGCCCATTTCCTCGCACGCCCAGGCATCCTGCGGGGCAGCGGCCAGCAGAGCCAGCAGTTGTTGCCGGGCGTCTGCCCAGCGGGCCTGCTGCTTGTACAGTTGGAACATGTTCCAATGCGGCTCCGTGTAGGCCGGGTCAAGCTCGAGCGCCCGCGTGAAGTAGCCGACGGCCTCGTCCACGACACCGTGGCTGAACAGTATCGCGCCGGCCTTGTTCAACACGCCCTTCAGTTCGTGGCCGAGCTGCGCCGCGGTTTGCACGCTCTCCAGGCCGGCCGCGCGGTCGCCGCGTGCCAACTCGTCCCGACCTTTGGCGAGCTGGTAGTGAATCATGATCATCGTGGCGCCGAGGTCCTGCACGGTCGGCGTGCGCAGGTTGCGGTAGTCGCAGGCGTCCAGCAGGCCGGCACCGTCGAAAGTCACCTGGGGCGGCTTCAGGTAGTACACCAGCCCGGCGGGCACGAACGCGGCGGGAGGCAGCGGGGAAGGCTGCTCGATGGTGCAGTAGAACGGCCGGCGGGCGTGCTTGATCAGCCAGGTCAGTACCGGCTCGGGCGAGCCCGGCGGGAACTCGGCCTGCAATTCCGGTCGGATGCGGCCGGAGTACGCAGCCAGGAGAACATCGGGGCGCTGCCCCGCAACCATTGTCAGATAGACCAGCGGGAAGGTGTTGTAGTCGCCGGACGGAAAGACCATCGCACCGTGCATCATGCAGCGCAGCAGGTTCTCGGCATGGTCGCGGGCGTACCAGTAATTGGAGTAGTCGCAGCGCTGCCAATGCGACGCGGCCTGCACGGCCGGGCCGGCGACGGCCAACAGCGCCACCACGGCGGCCGCAACGCGCGGCGTGCGGGACAGCTTCGCGTGCATCCGCGTCCGCACCCACTCCAACAGGCAGCCGATACCGATCGCCAGAGCCAACGGCACCGGGATGAAGAACACGCGCATCAGCCAGCGCGTCGTCATATCGAGGTCGAAGTTGGCCACCAGCACGAACAACGGGCCGGTGCAAATTAGCCACAGCAGCGCGAGCAGCAGGACCGGTCGGTCACGCCCGGCCAACACCAGCAGCCCCAACACTGCCGCGGCCGCCAGCCAGGGCGTCAGGTCTTCGGCTATGGCCGCGCCCATGTACGCAAGTTGTGCGCCCAGCCGGCCGAACGAGCGCGGCTCGGCGGCGGCGGTGGGGCCAAGCGTCCCGTAGGCCTGGCGTGTGGCATGGGCCCATGTGGCCGACAAGCTGGTGGGGTGGTCCCAGTTCATCGGCGGGTTGGCTCGGGCCCGAATCGGCAGGTACACGTAGGGCAGGAAGCCGGCGACGAAGACGGCGACGCACAAGAGCACGAGCCGCCAGCGCTTGAGCAGCACGGGCTGCAAAGTCAGCACCCAGACCAGCACGGCGAGCCCAACAAAGCCGATGAGTTGGTGGTGGGCCATTCCGAGCCCCAGCAGCAACGCGGCGGCCACGAGCGGCTTGTCCCGGCGCGTGCGGTACCAGCGCAGCACGCACCACAGCACGCCGGCCGTCAGCAGCGAGTTCAGCCCGTAGACCTCGGCAATGACGCTCTGCGACCAGGACCAGCGCGCCCAGATCCACACCAGGGCCGCCGACGCAGACACAGATAATGACAGGCCCAGTTGCCGCATGGCCGCGTAGGCGACCACGGCCGCCGCGGCGCTGCACACGGCCGAGAACAGGTTGGCGCGCCAGGCGATCTCGCCTACAGGCAGCGCATGGATGAACAGGCCGCACAGCAGCGTCCAGAGCGGATAGCCCGGCGGATGCGGGATGCCGAAGTGCCAGGCGGCCGCGATGAGTTCGCCACTATCCTCGGCCGTTACGGTTGGGGCCAGCGTCAGCACGAATAGCGTCAGCGCGACTGCGCCGACGCCGATGCCAAAGACGATCCGCAACCAGAGCGCCGGCGCCAATCCGGTCGGCGGCGGTGCGCCAGTGGCGTGCGCGTGATTAGCCTTCAAAGGTATTCAATCTCCGCACAGCCGTGATACCCCATTGGGCTGCTGGCCGGGTCGGCGTATCGCGCCGCGGCAGATGCTGGGCTCGCCGCGGGCTCCTGGCCGGTCTAGCGCTCGGCCCGTGTGCTTCGTGTGGCGGTGCGGCCGCGATGGGTCTCGCCGATGCGTACGCCGCTGGGAGCGGTTCCGGGCACTGCGATGGGCCGCTCTGAACGCGTGGCGCTGGCACTGACGGAAACCGCGTTGTAATCCTCATGGACCAGCGGCCGGCCCGGCGATCCCACCACTACGCCGCGCGGCGACAGCACGACACCCACCAACGCGCCGGCCAAGCCGTGTGTGCCGACCGTGGCGCCGCCACGGCCGGGCCAGACGCGCTGCACGACCGGTTTGGGCTCGTAGAATTCCAGCCAATTGGGTCCGGCGTCCGGTTCTTCGCCGAGCGCGACGCGCTCCTCGGGCGTCAACTCGGGTTCCTGATAGTCCGGCACGAGGACGACGCGCCGCTCTTCGAACGGCTGCACGACGCCGATTTTGGCCGGCAGTTGCCGTTCGACCTGCTCGATGCGGGGGAGTTCGTCGGTGCTGGGCGTAACGCCCACGACCGTCCGCTGCGCGCAGCCGAGCGTCAGGCAGGCGAGTGGGGCGGCGAGCAGAAGCAGTGGCCAACGAAGGTACATAAGCGTGGCTTACCCGATTCCCAGGAAGTTGGCAAGCAGTTGGTGTCCGGCGCTGGTCAGGAAGCTCTCGGGGTGAAACTGCACGCCCGCGAGTGGCAATTCCCGGTGCCGGATGGCCATGATCTCGGACGGGTCGTCGACACAGGTGGCGCTGATCTCGAACTCGGGCGGCAGCGTGCCGGGTTCGATAATCAGCGAGTGGTAGCGTGTCGCCTCAAAGGGGTTGGGCAGCCCGGCGAAGATGCCGTGCCCGTCGTGCTGGATCAGGCTGGTCTTGCCGTGCATGAGCCGACCGGCCCGCACGATGCGGGCCCCGTACACGTACGCCAGGCACTGGTGTCCCAGGCACACCCCCAGCAGCGGGACGCGCCCGGCGAAGTGGCGAATCACGTCGTTGCTGATGCCGCCCTCGCGCGGCGTACACGGTCCGGGCGATATGATGATGTGATCCGGCTGCTGGGCCGCGATTTCCTCTACGCCGATCGTGTCGTTGCGATACACGCGGATGTCCAGCGCCGCGTCCAGCTCACCGATGCGTTGCACCAGGTTGTAGGTGAACGAATCGTAGTTGTCGATTAGGACGATCATGGGGACCACTACCAGCCCGGGGCCCACAGATACATCAGGCGCGGCGACGGATCGCTCAGCCAATCCGGCAGGTTAAGGTTCACCACGTTGACCTGCGGCGCCGGTTCGAAGCCGCGCGCATACACGTTGGGGCGGTGCGACAGCGGCCGGCCGTACTGCACGACCAGCACGTTCTGGTCCGCCAGGCCGGCGGCCTGTTTCGCGGCGACCAAGGCGTCCTGGATCGTCCCGATGTCGTCCACCAAACCGTGCTCGCGGGCTTCCGGCCCCAGGTAGACCCGGCCGTCCGCCAAGGCGAGCAGGCGTTCCGGCGGCAAATCAGGCCGCCCCTGCCGGACAACGGCCAGGAAGCGCTCGTACATACCCATTATCAGACGTTGGAAGACGGCGCGTTCCTCGGGCGTCATTTCGCGGAAGATCGAGCCGGCGTCCTTCATGTCGCCGCTCTTGAACGTGCGCATACCGATGCCCAGCTTCTGCATCGTGCCGCTGAACTCCGGCAGCAGCATGACCACGCCGATGCTGCCGGTGATCGTGGTGGGGTGGGCGAAGATGCGGTCGGCGGCGCAGGCGAGGTAATAGCCGCCGGAGGCGGCCACATCGAGCATGCTGGCGACGACGGGCTTGTCGGTGCGGGCGCGGAAACTGCGCAGCTCGGTGTGCATGAGGTCGCTGGCGGTCACGGTTCCGCCGGGCGAGTTGATGCGCACGACGACGGCGCGGACGCGTTGGTCCCGGGCGGCCTTGTCGAGCTTCTCCTTGAAGAGGGCGATGGGGTTTTCGCCGCGCGCGCCGGTGACGACCATGCGCTCGCGCTGGTTCTCAAGCACGCCGTCGACGTCGATCAAGGCTATCTTGTTAGTGGCCCAGGCGCTCTCGCGAATGATGATGCGTTCTTCGAGGCCTTGCGTGACGCGCACGGGCGTTATGAGGAACGAGGTCCCCTGGCAGCCGGTCAGCGCTGCCGTGAGAACCACCAGAATGACCAGCACTGCGGTACCGCCGCGGCCGGCCGCCGGAAGCTGTATTGGCCACGTGTGATGCACGGTCTATACTCCGGTCGCCGTGAGGCGGGGTGTCGATGCACCTCTCCATCACGCTTGGTAGCGAGGTGCCGGCCGGCATGATACGCATTTCCGACGCCGAGTTCGACCGGGTGGCCGAGGAGGCCCTGGCGGAGATCCCGGACGAGTTTCAGCAATACCTGGAGAACGTGGTAATCGAGGTGCGGCCGCGGCCGGATGCGGCGTTGCTCAGGCAACATGAGGTGCCGGCCGACGTGCTGGGGCTCTACATCGGTCGGCCGCTGGAAGAGCAGGGACCCGAGATGATGCACGCGGCCATGCCCGATCGCATCCTGATCTTCCGCGACAACCTGCGGCGGGCGTGCCGCACGCGGGCCGAACTAATCGAGGAGATCCGCGTTACCGTCCTGCACGAGATCGGGCACCACTTCGGGCTGGATGAAGACCGCCTGGAAGACCTGGGCTACGCGTGACGGACCTTCCAGCCGGTCGGCATGTGCTTTAGCATGCCGGTTGGGAATCAAACCGGAGGATTGTTCGGCATGAATCGCTCGCGCATCGTTGCGGTTGCCGTCGTGTTGGCGCTCTCAGTTACCGCCCTGGCGCAGAGTGGGCAGCCCGGGCCGGTCCGGCCTGATGCCGGCGAGCCGGACGACCTGGCGCGCTTGCAGGCGACCAGGTTAACCGCCGGGGGCGCGCGCTACCTGGTGGCCACGCAGGCTGAGGATGGGGCCTGGGGTGCCGGGCCCGGCCGGCTCGGGATTACGTGCCTGGCACTCAAGGCGCTGATCCAGGAGCCCAGCGTCGGACCGCAACACGGGGCGGTCAGGCGCGGACTCGCCTTTGTCAAGCGATCCGCCCGCGCGGACGGCGGCATCTACTCGGCCGAGGGCTTGCTGAAGAACTACGAGAGCAGCGTCGCGCTGTCGATGCTAGCCGCGTTGCAGGACCCGGCCTTCCGCAAGGAAATCGAGAGCCTGCAGGGTTTCCTCAAGGATGGCCAATGGGACGAGTCGGAGGGTAAATCGCCGGACGACCCCTGGTACGGCGGCGCTGGCTACGGCACGCACGAGCGGCCGGACCTTTCGAACACGCAGATGATGCTGGAGGCCTTGCGGGACAGCGGCTTGCCGCCGACGGATCCGACCTTCAAGAAGGCGCTGGTCTTCATACAGCGCTGCCAGATGCTCGGCGAGGGTAACGACCAGGCCTTCGCCCAAGGCTCGTCACAAGGGGGCTTCATCTATACGCCGCACGGCGGCGGCGAGAGCAAGGCCGGCACGATCATGGTGAACGGGCGCGAGGAGTTGCGCTGCTACGGCTCGATGACGTACGCCGGCCTCAAGAGCATGGTTTACGCCGGCCTGGAGCGAGAAGACCCGCGTGTCCGTGCCGCCGTGGGTTGGATCCGCGGAAACTGGACGCTGGACCAGAACCCGAACATGCCGGCAAGCCAGGCCCAGCAGGGGCTGTTTTACTACTACCACGTCTTCGGCCGGGCCCTGGACGCGTTCGGCGAGGCGGTCATCGCCGACCGCGACGGCCGGACGCACAATTGGCGGCACGAGCTGGTGGCCAAGCTGGCCGAGTGCCAGCGGCCGGACGGAAGCTGGGTCAATGAGGCGGACCGGTGGATGGAGGGGGCACCGGCTCTGACGACCGCGTATGCCCTGCTGGCGCTCCAGGCGGCGTACGGTCAGTAGTGCAGGCCGCGTCCGAGAAAAGCACACCTGCTCGTATCTCCCGAGTGATCGATATGTCTTGCGTGTTTCGTGCGCGCGCACGGCCAAGTCGCTCGCCTGGACGCGGCGGCTGTGCAATATGAATAGTACTCCCGACCGCCCCAAGGGAGACAACCATGACAGCTCTGGCCCCCACCGCGTGCGCGCATGGCCTCGCTACGGCAGCGCCGCCGCACGGCACCCCCCGTTACGTGAACGTCTTTCGCGCCCTGCTGTATTGGGCCCTGGTCATGGCGGCGCTGTGGGCTGGACCGGTGGTCACGATCGCGGCCCTGGCGGCGCTGGTTCTCGCGCTTGTAGCCGACTGGGACGGGGGCGTTCGGCACAGCTTCCGGTTGGGCGGCTTGGCGCTGGCCGTCTGGCTGGCGCCGACGTTGGGCAGCGGCCTGGGCGACCTGATCGCGCGTACGGTCGCCGTGCCGCCGATCATCGCGGCGGGCGCCGGGCCGGTGGTGTTGGCACTGGGCATAATGGCACTAGCCGGGCTCTTGGCGCGGCGGCTGACGCGGCGACTGAAGCGGCGCCGGCACCTGTGCGGCCTGAACCACATGTTTGGCGCGACGCTGGGGGTGTCGGAAGGCGTGTTGCTGGTTGCGGCCGGCTGCTGGCTATTGGCGACTATCGCGCGCCCGCTGGAAGTGCTGCGTACCCAGTTTCCGCCGGAGGACCGGAGTCTGCCGGCCCAGGTGATACGGGCGCTGGCCGACGCGCAGGCCGCCGTATATGCCGACCCGGCGGGTAACTGGATCGCCGAACGCAACCCGCTGGCGCAGTTGTCGACCGTGCAGGGGCTCGAATTGGCCGCGGACCTGTTGGTCGATCCGGCGCGCTTGTGGGCCGCGCTGGAAGACGGGCAGCTTGACGAGTTCCTGGCTCTGCCGGAGGTGCGTCCTTATGTGTTGGCGCTGGAGGGAGAACCGGCGCTGCGGGCGGCCATGCAGCATAACGATGCGCGGGCGGTGCTGAATCATCCGCTGGGCCGCAAGGCGCTGAACGATCGGGCGTTGCAACGCGTGGCGATGGAACATCGCGCCGAGATCCGCGCGGCGGTCGGCCCGGTTAACTACAACACGGCCGCGAAGGAAGCGCGCGGACTTGATCCGGGCACGCGCCGCCAGTTGGAGAACCTGGCCAAGGAGCACGGAGTGAGGAAGCCGTAGGGGTCGGCTTGTGAGATGCCGCTTCGCGTGGTCTACTGCTGTGTTTGCGGGTCGCGCCGCGGCGTGATCCGCGTGCACTGTAGTACCAAGCGGAGGTTGACATGCGTGTCTTGTCCGGCATCCAGCCCTCGGGGGTGCTGCACCTGGGCAATTACTTCGGCGCGATGAAGCAGCATCTGGAGCTGCAACACGAGCACGAGTGCTTTTTCTTCATTGCCAACTACCATTCTTTGACGACCATTCAGGATGCCAAGCGGCTGCGGCAGCTCACGGTGGACGTGGCCATAGACTACCTGACGCTGGGACTGGATCCCGCCAAGGCCACGTTCTTCCGGCAGAGCGACGTGCCGGAGGTCACCGAGCTCGCCTGGATTCTCTCGACGGTCACGGGCCGCGGCCTGCTGGAGCGCGCCCATTCCTTCAAGGACAAGGTGGCCAAGGGTCTGCCGGTCAACATGGGGCTGTTCTCATACCCGCTGCTGATGGCGGCTGACATTCTCATCTACCGCAGCCACCTCGTGCCGGTCGGGCGCGACCAGGTCCAGCACATCGAGATGACGCAGGACATGGCCGGCTACTTCAACAGTATCTATGGCGAGGTGCTGGTCCGCCCGGAGCCGCGGCTGAACGAGACGCCCGTCGTGCCCGGCACCGACGGCCAGAAGATGAGCAAGAGCTACGGCAACATAATTGAGCTGTTCGGGCCGGCCAAGGCGGTCAGAAAGACGATCATGAGCATCAAGACGGATAGCACGCCGGTCGAGGACCCCAAGGAGCCCGAGCGCTGCAACGTCTTTGCCCTGCTCAAGTTACTAGCGCCGGCGGATGAGCTGGCCGAGTGGGAGCGGCGCTATCGGGCCGGCGGCCTGGGCTACGGGGAGGCCAAGAAGCGGCTGGCCGAGCTATACGAGGAGCGCTTCGGGCCGTACCGCGAGAAGCGGGCCGAGTGGGTCGCCCGGCCGGACGACGTGGAAGACATCCTGCGTTCGTGCGGTCAACGGGCCCGCCGCGTGGCTTGTGAAGTCATGGAAGACGTGCGCCGCGCCTGCGGTATCATTACGGCCAGGTAGCGACCGGCCCGTAGTGGCGGTCCGGCCGGCACGCGTCCGGTGCCGCTGATGTCGCGCCAGTTTGGTGGAGCAGCGTGTCCGACGATTACCGCGTAAACCTGGACGTCTTCAGCGGCCCGCTGGACCTGTTGCTGTACCTCATCCGCCGGGACGAGCTCGACATCCAGGACATCCCCATCACCAAGCTGACCGCGCAGTATCTGGATTACGTGCGGCTGCTCGAGCACATTGACCCGAACAGCGCAAGCGAGTTCCTGGTCATGGCGGCCACGCTGGCGGAGATCAAGTCGCGCGCCTTGCTGCCGACGCCGCCGCTGGAGGGGCTCGACGAGGATATGGAGGACCCGCGCGCCACGCTGGTGCGGCAACTGCTCGAGTACAAGCGCTTCAAGGATGCGGCCGAGGACCTGCGCAGCGCGGGTGACGCCCGGGCGCGGCGGCACGTGCGCCGGCCGGCCAACCTGCCGCAGGAGTTGCAGGGGCTCGAGTTGGAGGAGGCGCAGGTCTGGGACCTGCTGGAGGCTTTTGGGCAGGTGATGACCGCGATCGGCCAGGGGCCGGGTCGCCACGAAGTCCACTACGAAGACACGCCGGTTGAGCTGCACATGGCGGAGATTGTCGCGGTCCTGGAACAGGACGGGCCCACGACGTTCGCGGATTTGTTCAATGGAGAGCTGAACCGTGCAGAGATTATCGGGCGTTTCCTAGCGCTATTGGAGCTGGTGCGCTCCCGCCGACTGCGTGCCGAACAGGATCGCAATTTCGGGACCATCTACTTGTTCCTGACGGAGCCGGGGCCGGACGCGACGGATGCCGAAGCGGACGCGGAGTCGGCCAACGAACCCGACCGCTTCTCGGCAAGCGCGGCCGATTCGGACGACCAGGCGTGCCCCGCCAACCTTGACCAACCTGACGAAAGGGAGTCATGCAATGGCCAAACCGAGTGAACGACTTGGACAGTTGAATCTCTCGCTGCCGCCCGTGGCCACCCCGGTCGGAGCGTACGTGCCGGCCGTGCGGCTGGGCGAGCTGCTGATGTTGAGCGGCCAGATTCCGATGCTCAACGGACAGGTGGTATACAGCGGCAAGGTGGGAGCCACCGACGGCGCCACGCTGGAGCAGGCCCAGGCGGCGGCACGGACGTGCACGCTCAACGCCCTGGCCGTCGCGGCCCAGACGGTCGGCGGCATCGACAAGATCGCGCAGGTGGTCAAGGTGGTGGTCTATGTGGCGGCCGCGCCCGGCTTCACCGACGTGCACAAGGTGGCCAACGGCGCGAGTGACCTGTTGGCGGAAGTGTTCGGCGAAGCCGGCAAACACGCCCGGGCGGCGGTGGGTGTCGCGGAGCTACCGCTCAACTCGTCCGTCGAGGTGGACGTGACCTTCCGCATCAAGGGCTGACAATGCGGGGCCGGCGGCGGCCGGCCGAGCTTGCGGGAGTGTGTGACCAAGACTGGGCAAGGGTGGGGCCGCGCTTCATGCGCTGCGCGCTAGACGTGCTGAAGCGGCGGGATCTTTTTCGACCAAGCTGCTTTGCGGAGCTTGTGTTTATTCCGGGGATGTGGTATTACGAACTTACGATTCGTAATACCACAGGCTGACGCGTCACAGTCGGCCCGAACTGGGAGAAACACATGAAGGCGCTCGGATGCAGGCTGGTGGGGTTGGTGGCGGTGATGGTCGTCGTAACGTTGGCGCCGGCGGGGTCGCCGGACTGGGACTCCGTGGCCCTGGTCCGGCACGATGTGCTGCAAGCTGTGAACCCGGACGGCAGCCCGGCTTATTCCGGGGAGGGCTTCCCGCTGCGGCTGCGCGGCGTGGTGCTGAACAACCCGGAGGACTGGCTGGACGGCACGCCGGCGTATGACCCCGGCTACACGCCCTGGTTCCTGGGTGGCCAGTGGGAGATCTTCGTACAGGCGGTTGATCTGCCGGACTCATCCTACGACGACGGCGACTTCGGCGGCACGGCGGCGTGGATGGGCCAGAACTACGGCAATATCCCCTGGCTCGGCGATCCGTTCTTCAGCTATACCGACGGGGAATGGCTCATCGAAACCGAGCGGCTGGACTATCCGGACGGCCCGGGGGCAGCGGCGCTGCGGGCGGGGGACTTGATCGAGGTGCGCGCGCGTGTGGGGTTGCACTACCAAGGCAAGTTCAACGTCAATGAAGCCCACAACAACGACCGCGACTGGGACACGGGTGAACTGGGCACGGCGCACGACTTCGAGATCGTGCGGCTGGAAGCCGCGTACGGCCTGCCGGCGCCGGCCGAGCTGTCGTTGCGCGACCTGAAGAATGACGCCGACGTGGCGATCTTCGACCCGCAACGCGCCACGGGCGGGGAGCGCTATCAGGCGACCCGCGTGCGGATCGGGTACGTGTCGGTTGTGGGCGGTGATCCCTGGAGCAGCGATGCTGACATCGTGGTGGCGGATGCGACCGGCCGGACATTCACGCTGGCCCTGGGGCACAGCGCGAGTTTCGACGCGGTCGAGCCGCCCAGCGGCTACTTCGACGTCATCGGCATTGTCAACCAGTCGTCGGCCAGCGGGCAGGGCGGCTACTACCTGGTCGTCCTGAACGCGGCCGACATTGTCGCGCCGCCGTTCGGTCCGGCCGATGTGAACTGCGACGGCGCGGTGAATGTGTTTGACATCGATCCGTTTGTGCTGGCGCTGACCGATCCAAACGCCTACCTGGCAGCCTACCCGCATTGCGATCCGGCCACGGCCGATCTGAACGTCGACAACGCCGTGAATGTCTTTGACATCGACCCGTTCGTGGTCGCACTGACGGGATCGTGAGGGCGCTGCGTTAGGTGAAGAATCGGAGCAGGGATTGGCCCGGGCAGCGCGGTTTCACGCTCGTCGAGTTGCTCGTCGTACTGGCGATCGTGGCCGCGCTGCTGGGCATGCTCGTGCCGGCGCTGGGCCGGGCCCGTACCGCGGCGCGCATTGTGCGCGTCCACAGCGACCTGCGCCAGATCGAGCTGGCCCTGCTGATCTATGCGGACAACCACGCCGGCGCGCTGCCGCCCACACGCTTCTCGTGCAGCATGCGCACCGCGTACGAATTGCCCGGCGAGTTAAGCGACTATCTCCCCCACGACCGCACGCTGGTGTCAACTTCCGCCGGCGACGTCGTGCTCGACAAGATTCACATGTGGGACATCTTCCTGCCGTCCGAGACGTACAAGTACCGGGCGGTCGGCGCGGCGATCGTCAACGAGTCGGTGGTCTTCGCGCCGCCGGATGGCGCGTGGCTGTGGGTGCCGGACGACTTCCCGCCGAGTTGCGTGGAGGCGGGCGGCCGCATTCATCGCGATCCGCGCGAGAGCCCGGTGCGGTACGCCTTGTGGAGCGTCGGGCCTGATCCGCGCTCGCCGAAGTTGTCGCATCTGCCCGGACGGCTGCCACTGCCGCGGCGTTACTGGTGTCACGGTGCGGGCGACACGGGGGTAATCACGCACTTCACGGCGCGCGACGGGAAGCAGTATTCCAGCCCGTAGCGCCGGCCAGTTCTCCATTTCCGGCGGCGGCGGCGAACCACACGGGATTCTCCACCAGCGCGGCGCGGTGAGCTTGCCCAGCCCGGCTTGGCTTCGTAGAGTTGGGCCGGCGGTTCGCGGAAACTCTGGCCAGAGGGTATGTCATGGTGCGGATTCTGAGCGCGGCGTTGGCGTTGGTGCTGGCGTGCGGGTGTGCGGCGACCGGGGCCGCGGCTGAAACGGCCCGCGGCTGTGTCTATGAGGACCTCAATCGCAACGGGGTGCGCGACGAGGGTGAGCCGGGCATCGCCAACGTGGGCGTTTCCAACGGCCGCCTGGTCGTGCAGACGGCCGAGGATGGAACGTACGCACTGCCGGTAACGAATGACACGATCATCTTCGTGATCAAGCCGCGCGGCTGGCAACCGCCGGTCGATGAGCTGAACATCCCGCGCTTCCACTACATTCACAAGCCGGAAGGTTCGCCCGCGCACCTGAAGTATGAAGGCGTGGCGCCGACCGGGCCACTACCGGCGACCATTGACTTCCCGCTGTATCGCCAGGCGGAGCCGGACCGCTTCGACGTCCTGCTGGTCGGCGACACGCAGCCCTATACGATGCAGGAAGTGCATTACCTGGCCCACGACATCGTCGCGCCGCTGATCGGCGTGGACGCGGCCTTCGCCCTGTCGCTGGGTGACCTGGTGGGCGATGATCTGTCGTTGTTTGGGCCGATGAGCCGGACCATGGCGCACCTCGGCATCCCGCTGCGCTACGTGCGCGGCAACCACGATTCCGATTACGAGGCGCACAATGACGAGCAGTCGGATGACGTGTTCGAGCGGCACTTCGGGCCGCCGTACTACGCGTTCGATTATGGTCCGGTGCATTTCATCGTGCTGGACGACATTGTCTGGCACGGGCGCACGGAGGAGCGTAAAGGGTACTACGAAGCCGGGCTGGGCGCCGCGCAGCTTGAGTTTCTGCAAAACGATCTGGCGCTGGTGCCGCCGGAGCGGCTCGTCGTGCTGGCCATGCACATCCCGATCGTGGAAATCGCCGAGCGCGCTGAGCTGTATCAACTGCTGGCCGCGCGGCCGCACACCAAGTCGTTCTCGGCGCACACTCACGTTCATCGCCACTGGTTCCTGGACGCGGCCGCCGACTGGCCGGGCGCCACGCCGCACCACCACACGACGCTGACGACGGCGTGCGGGAGCTGGTGGCGCGGCGCACCGGACGAGGTGGGCTTGCCGCACACCACGATGCGCGACGGCACGCCGAACGGCTGGTGCATCGCCACTTTCGACGGGCACACCTGCACGGTGCGCTATCGAGCGGCCCGGCGGCCGGCCGATTACCAGATGAACATCCACGCGCCTGAGGCGGTGACGATCGCGGAGTTGGGCGAGGCGGAGGTGCTCGTGAACGTGTTCGCGGGCTCGGAGCGCTCCACGGTCGAAATGCGCGTGGCCTCCGGGCCGTGGACGCGGCTGGAGCTGGTCGCGCGGGAGGACCCGTACTACGCGGCGATCAAGGAGGCGGAGCAGAGCGACGCGCTGCCGCGCGGCCGGCCGTTGCCGAAGGCGGCAGTCTGCTCGCACTTGTGGGCTGGGCGGCTGCCGGCCGAGTTGCCGCCCGGCACGCACCTCATCGAGGTGCGCACGATCGACGTGTATGGGCAGACGTACATGGGACGCCGGCTGATCGCCGTTCAGCCCGCCGGGTAGTCAAGGACCGCGTCTTGTGCGCCTAGCGGCTGTTCCTCAGCTCCTGGGCGACGAGTGCGGCGACGCGCTGGCCGGACAGCAGCATTCCGCCGAAGATGGGGCCCATGCGCGGGCCGCGCAGCACCGCGCAGACGCTCATGCCAGTAACCCACAGGCCGGGGAAGACCTGCCTGGTGTTCTCGACCACGAAGGCCTCGCCGCCGGTGGCGTCCATGGGGCCTTCGCAGCGCGGTTGGGCGATTTCGGCTTGGGCGAATTGGGGGCGTTTGCGCAGGGCCTCGACGACGATGGCCTCATGTCCGGTGCCGTCGATGACGGCGCGGGCCGACATAGTAATCGGGTCAACGTGCAGCGCGCCCGAGATCATCGTGCGGTTGATGACCACGCCCACCACGCGATTCTGCAGCACATAGACGTCTTCAACCGTGGCGAGGTTCAGCAGGCTCACGCCCGCCTGGACGGCCTTGAGCGACAGGGCCGCGGCCAGCTCGATGGTATCGACGGTGTGCAGCCCGCCGCCGGCTTCGACACAGCGCACGCCGGCTTCCTTCAGCAGCGGCAGGGCGTCGTCCTGCACCACGGCGTAGTTCATACCCATGCCGCCGCCCCAGATGCCGCCGCCCGGCGCCAGGCGTTTTTCAAGCAGTGTGACCTTGAATCCCTGGCGGGCCAGATGGTGGCCGGCGACCAGCCCGGCCGGGCCGGCGCCGACGATGATTACGTCACTGACGAGACGGTCCGCCAGCGCCTGGTGGTAGGCGTTGACTATAGCGCGTGAAATCTCGGTGTCGTCGAATCGGGCCATTAGTGCTCTACTCCTCGCATCGGCAGGACTCGCCGGAAGTCGTATTCTAGCACGCCGCCGGTTAGGCCGACACTGCGGCATCGGGCCGCCGCCGCAGGCCGAACCCCACCGCGGCCGCCAGCGCGTACGCGCCTGCGGCCAGCAGCATGACCGTCCGGTAGCCACCGGTCATAGCGATGGCGATGGCGGCCGAGGTGGCCACGACTGACGCCAGGCCGTTGACACCCCACGCCCAGGGCACCAGCCGCGGGTAGCGCTCGTTCAGGGCAGCCACGCCGGTCGGCAACGGCATACCCATGAAGTACGCCGTCGGCAATGCGACAGCCAGAAGCGGTCCCGCGCCCAGCAGACCGCCGGCGGGAGCCGCCCACCCGACCAGCCGCAGGAGGACGGCCGCCAGCACAATGAGTAGCGGCGCCAACCATAGCCGCCCACGGGTAATGCGCCGGCTGGTCAGGCTGCCGATGCCGCTGACGATCAGGACGCCGCCGATCACGACCGCGCTGGCCAACACGGGGTCACCCAGCCAGCGGATGGCCCGGCTGATCAGGGCCATCTCGATGCCCATGAAGCCCAGACCGATCGCGGCGAAGTACGCGATCGTGGCCAACGTGGCGGTGCCGGACCCCGGTTCGCGCCGGTCGGGCCCCCGGGCGCGGCGAATCCGGAGCACTGTACCCGCGATGGCCAGCGGCGCCAGAATCAGCAGCAGCGCCGCCGTGGCCGACACCGCCAGCGATGTGTACAGGAACAGCCGGCCAAGCTCGGCCCGTGTTAGCCACAGTTCCCCATAGGCGTGTTTCAGCGCCGCGATGGCTCCGCGCTTGTGGAAGTCCCAGAAAAACGGGCTGTCGTCGCGCGGCGGGCGCACGTTCAGCAGCCAGGCGTCGAAGAAGGCGGCGCGGCGCGGCGACAGAATCTCCCCCGCCGCGTAGTGCAGCCAATCGACAGTCGTGCCCGGCGGCCCCGCCATCTCATCCGGCCGGTTGACCTCCGCGATTGGCAGACCGCCATACCAGACCGGCGTGAGCCCCAACTCCCGAATCGCCGTGCGCAGGACTTCACGGCGTGTGGGCGTCAGCGGCGTGCGCAGCGCCAGCGTGCAGACGCCCAGGTAGTCGCGGACCTGGACTAGGTGTTCCGCCGGATCGGCAACGCCCAGATGCTCAAGCGCGGCCGCCAGCGTCGCCAGCAACCGGATGTTCTCGCGCGCGGGTTGCTGAATACCGCGCGAAACAGCCAACACGCCTGCGTCGGTCAGTGCCGCCAGGCACTCCGCCAGCCCCTCGACCGTGACCAGGTGATCCTCGGCCAGCCCGTGCATGCCGCCAGCGCCGCCGAGTCCCTCCAGCGTAACGAGTTGAATCAGGTCGTAGCGCTGCTCGTCGTGCGTGGCGAGAAAGCGGCGCGCCTCCCGCGTCGAGAACTCCAGGCCGGGGTAGTCGAGTAGCCGCGGCGAATGCGCGCGCAGCAACTCCACCACGGCGGCATTCGGCTGCACGGCGTCGATGCGGCCCGCCGATTGCCGTCGGGCCAGCCAAATGTTCGCGCCGCCGGTCTCTCCGATCAGCAGCACGCGCGGCCGCGCCGGTATCAGCCGATACGGCAGCGCCATGAGGGTATCGTCCATGACGGCCGCCTCATCGGCGTCAGCAATGCGCAGTACCGAGCCCGCCGGGTCGCCGTTGATGGTGAGACTGAACATCGGCGGCGGCGACCGGCGCAGGGCCAGGAACGGCAGGTCGTGAAACAGGTCGCTCTCGTGAAGCTCGACGTAGCCGTGCGGGTCAGCCGCGGCGGCCACGCGCTGCGCGGCCCTCTGCTCCGCCAGCAACTCCAGCCGGGCTGCGTACTTGAACTGGTCATACGCAAGCCGCGCGGGCCAGCGGATCTCAACCGCCACAACCGCACCGGCGATCAACAGCGTCACCAGCAGCGTGCTGCGCCGACCGGTCGGCCAGGCCAGCGCCGCGACCGCCAGACTGGTGAGCACGACAGGCGGCCAGTCACCCTGCGCCGGCATGAGGCGCGCAGCCGCCAGAATAGCCGCCGCCGCCCCGACGCCGCTGCCGAACAGGTTGGCGGCATATACGCGGCCGACATTCGGCCCGGCCGTCATCAGCGCGGCCCCCAGGAGCGCTCCGCCCACCAGGAATGGCAGCAGGGCCAGCACCCAGTAGAATGTCCACCAACCCCCCTGCCACCACAGGTCGCCCGGCAAGAAATGCGCCGTAACCGGCAGCAGCGCGGCCAGCCGCGGCGCGCCGAGCAAGGCCAGCACCAAACCGACCGCCAGCCAGAAAAGCGTGCGGGCCGGATGCCTGCGCACAACGCCACCCAACACGGCCAGCAGCGTGCCGCTGGCGCCGAAGCCCAGCAGCGCCGTGCTGATAACCAGGTAGCCGAAATGGTGCCAGCGCTCGATCAGCAGCCGGCGCATCAGCACGACCTCGTAGCAGATGAGCGCGGCACTGACCAGCCCTACCCCCGCCAACGTCAGCGCGAACGCCGCCCGGCGCGGTGCCGGATCCGCCGACCCCGGCGTCATGGCGGCTGCATCTTGCCGGTCATAGGCACGAAGCGGACCGGCAGGACATTACGGCTCTTACGCCCGCCGTCCGCCCCCTTGGTGAGCACGAGCAGGCGCTGCGTCTCATATACCCCGCCCACGGGAATCACCATCCGTCCGCCGGGCTTCAGTTGCTCCCAAAGCGGCGGCGGCACGTGCCCCGCGGCGCAGGTTACGATGATGGCATCGAATGGGGCATGCTCCGGCCAGCCGTCATAGCCGTCGCCCATGCGCGTCTGCACCGTCGTGTAGCCGAGTTCCTTCAGCCGCCGGGTGGCCTCGTTCGCCAGGGGTTCGACGATCTCGATGCTGTATACGTGGGGGGTCAACTCGGCCAGGATGGCGGCCTGGTAACCCGAGCCGGTGCCGATCTCGAGGACGCGTTCGCCAGGGCGAACGGCGAGCAGCTCCGTCATCAGCGCGACGATGTAGGGCTGCGAGATGGTCTGACCATGCCCGATCGGCAACGGCGTATCGTCGTAGGCCCGCCTCAGTTGCTGGGCCGGCACGAACTTGTGCCGCGGCACATTCCGCATGGCGGCCAGGACGGAGGCATCTGTCACCGATTCACGGAAATACCCGCCCGACGTGATCTGACTGGCGACCATCCGGTCGCGCTGCTGCTGAAGCTCTTCGAAGCGGGGACGCGGCCAACTCGACGGACTTGCGGCGCCCTGTGTGTCCGGCTTGCCCTCGCCGGACGGCATTGGCGCCGTGGTCGTCGCCGCCGGCCCGGCCGCCGGCACCGGCGGCTCGGGCTCGCTGCCTCCCAACATCAGCGACAACAGCAGCAGGACGGCTATCACCAGCGCCCACACAACTGCAGCCGAGCGCCACGCCGTCGCCCCACGCAGTTTCGCGAAGTGTATCCCTCGGTTAACCGGGCCAGGCCGAACAGGCCGCACACCCATGACGTCGTCGCTCCGGCTCGCCATCGTCACACATCCCCTTTCCTGCGAAACTGCGCCGGTCCGGCGTTTTCGGCGGCACCGGCCCGACCGTCGAATCACACACCCATAGTTTAGGACAGCCGGTTGCCTAGGGCGACACAAAACCGGCGGCCCCGCACCAGCCCGCCTTTGCGCAACACCCAACAGCGGAGATAATCAAACAGAATGGCCGAGCAGACCCTCACACCATTCGAGAGTCCGGCTGAACACGCCGCCATTGCGGAGATCATCCGCCGGCGTTCGCGCAACCAGGCCGACGTCCGCGCGGTCGCGCTGGCCGGTCTGGACCTGTCATTTGCGACGAGTATCCTCGAGTTGGGCTGTGGCTTTGGCTTCATGACCGAGGTGCTCGCGCCGCGTGTCGCGGCCGGGGCGCGCATCATTGGTGTGGATGCCTGCGCGGCCAATCGCGAACCGTTTCTGAGCACCGTGACGCGCGCGGAGCGCCGCGGATCGTTCATCTGTCAACGCATTCGCACCGCGCTGGACTGGCCTGACGCCACCTTCGACCTGGTCGTCGCGTCATACTCGCTGTACTACTTTCCCGGCATCCTGTCCGAGATCGCCCGCGTGCTGTCCCCAACCGGCCTGCTGGTGGCGCTGACGCATCGCGAGGAAGGCTTCGGCGCGCTGCTGCGCGCCGCCGGGCTGGTCGCGCCGGAATGGCACACCCCGGCGCTGGTGCAGGCGTTCTCGGCCGAATCGGGTCAGCGAACCCTGCCTGAGTGGTTCCGGCGGGTCGAGCGTGTCGATTACGAGAACACGCTGGTGTTTGACGCGCAGCACGCAGAAGAGCTGCAGCGCTACCTGCGTTTCCGGCTGCCACTGATGTTGCCGGAAGTGAAGCTGACTCCCACCCTCGAGGCCGACCTGATGAGAACCGTTGACACCACGCTGGCACACGCCGGCCGCGTCGTGCTGGAGAAGAGCGACGCCGCATTCCAGTGCTGGGAACCAAGATGCCGTTGAAGCCGAAATTCTGCTCGCAGTGCGCCACTGCAGTCGAAATGCACACCATCGAAGGTCGCCGCCGACTGGTCTGCCCGGCCTGCGCGACCATCTTCTACGAGAACCCCCTGCCGGTGGCTGCCGCCCTCGTGCTCAACAAGCGCCGTGAAGTGCTGCTGGTGCGGCGTGGCCGCGAGCCGAAGAAGGGCGAGTGGTGCCTGCCCATGGGCTTCGCCGAGTTGGGAGAATCGGTGGCGACGGCCGCCCAGCGCGAGTTGCGCGAGGAGGCCGGGATCGATGGCCGCCCACTGCGCCTGATCGATGCGGACTCCTTCGGCAGTGAACACTACGGCGACCTGCTGATCGTCACATTCGAGTTGGAGAAGGTCGGCGGCCAGGAGCAGGCCGGTGATGATGCCACCGAAGTCCGCTACTTCCCGATCGGACGCCATCCGCCGCTGGCGTTCAGTTCCAACGAGAAGGCCCTGCAAATCTGCGCCGTCGTCCATCGTGAAGACTGGGCCATTCAAGACTCGTTCCTGACGCTCCAGAGCGGCCAGGATCGGGTCATGCTCTCCGATGTGCTCGTCGAGCTGATCGCCCAACATGCCGGCGATATCGCCCGGCTTTGGCTGGAAGACGTGCGCAGCAACCCGACGACGCCGTCTTATCAGCGCGTGCCGGCCGAGGAGCTGCTCGAACGCGGTACTCACGCAATCGCGCAATTCGGACACTGGCTGGCGGGAGCTGCGCCGCCGGACGAGGTCAACGCTTTCTACGAGACGCTGGCGGCCGAGCGGCGCTGGCAGGGCTGCGGCGCGCCTGAGGTGCTGAGCTCGCTGATGCTGCTCAAGAAGCACCTCTGGGCGTTTGCGCGCAGCCAGGGCATGTGGGAGCGCCCCATCGACGTCTACCGCGTGCTCGAGCTGAATCGCCGCGTGGCGGCCTTCTTCGACAAGGTCATCCACCACACGATGCGCGCATATGGTGGCGACGAAGCGGCCGAATCCGCGCGCGACCACACCTGATTCACATCCGCCGAGTTTGTCTCCGGACGGCAGCTGCGCTAGAATAAATTATGCTTGCTCGGGCCGCCCGGAGCGCGGGGCGTAAGTCGGGGCCGCCGAGCCGCGCTGCGACGTGGGATGCCCGGCACGCGGTGGTGCATTGCATAATAGGTTGTGTGTTTGGCCAGGAAGGGAACATCTGCCAGGATGGCTTTCTGCGACGTGGCGACGTCGTGTGCGATGGGTTGGCATGCGCCTTGGCTTACAGGCACTTCTGATACCGACGTGTTTGTGCAGGTCTTGGCCGGGACGTAGGTGCAGTTGTGGACCGCGCGGGGAACGACACCACTGGGGGGGCTAAGGCTGACCGCCGCACGGCCGGCGAGCAACAATGCCCGCACTGCGGCGTCTCGGAAGCGCAATTGTGGAGTTGGCTGGACCGGGACGCACCGGAGCTTGAGGAACACGCGACCACCTGTCCGCACTGTGCCGCCCGGCTGACCCGGATGCAGGCGGACATCGGTCAGGCAGTAGCCGCGTTTGGCGCCAGTCGTCCGGCGCCGCCGGCGCAGATCGGGCCGTACGTCGTGAAGGGGGTGCTGGGCGAGGGAGCCCAGGGGGTGGTCTACGAAGCTGAGCAGGAAGCGTTGGGGCGACGTGTGGCGGTGAAGGTGCTGCGGGGTGGCGCGCAGGTGCGGGCCAGCGACCTGGTGCGTTTCCAGCGCGAGATGCAGCTCTTGGGCACGCTGCGGCATCCGGGCATCGCGGCGGCCTACGACGCCGGCCGCTCGGCCGACGGGCAGTACTACCTGGTGATGGAGCGGGTGGTCGGGATGCCGCTGGACCGGCACGTGCGCACGCACGGGTTGGGTGTGCGTGATTGTCTGCGGCTGTTCGTGCGGGTTTGTGACGCGTTGCAGCATGCGCATGAGCGTGGGGTGATTCACCGGGACCTCAAGCCGTCGAACATTCTGGTGGATGAGAACGGCCACCCGACGATTCTGGATTTTGGTTTGGCGCGGCTGACCAACGCGGACGTCAGCGTGAGCATGACGGTAACGGGTGCGGGTCACCTGGTGGGCACGCTGCGTTACATGAGTCCGGAGCAGGCGCGTGGGGATGGGGCGCGTATTGACGCTCGCAGTGACGTGTACTCGCTGGGTGTGCTGTTGTACGAGTTGCTGACGGGTAAGGCGCCGTACGATGTCGGCACGAGCTTACAGACCGCGTTGCGAACGATCGTGGAGGAGCCGCCGCGGCGGGTGCGGGAGGTCAGACGCCGGCTGGGCGGGGCGTTGGCGGCCATTATCCTGCGGGCGTTGGAGAAGGCGCCGGAGCAGCGTTACGCGTCGGTGCGGGAGTTGGGTGCGGATTTGGAGCGGGTGCTGCGTGGTCAGCGAATTGCGTTGGGTCGGCTGGGGGAGCTGCGTTCCCTCAGCGGGCTGGTGTTGCGGCGTTACGCCTGGGTGCGGCCGGTGCTGCCGGTTGCGGTGCTGGCGTTGGTGATCGGCTTCGGCTCCTGGTGGTGGCACAGTTGGTCGGCGGCGCAGGAGCAGGCGCGCCGGGCACACGCGGCCCGCCGCGAAGCCGTGCGCCTGCAATTCGACCTGGAGCGGGGGCGAGTCAGGCACGTGCTGGGATCGGCCCAGGCCTTGGTCAGCGCGCATATCGAACTACCCGAAGCCCAACTTGTATTGGCGCGGGCGCGCTTCGAGCTGGGTCGAGAAACGGCCGACCACAGCTTGATCTCGCTGGCACTCGGCGGTCTGCTGTCCGGGGTCGAACAGAATCCGCACGCTTGGGCGCACTACACTCTGGCGGCCGAGATGTCCGAGGCCATTGGCCGTTCGGAAGAGGCGCGCACACTGCGCGCACAGTCGTTGCTGCGCCCGCCGCCCAGTGCCGCGTCGGCTTACGTGCGGTCATTCGCCACGCTGGATCTGCAACAAGCCCGTGGCTATGTGGAGCAGGCGTTGGCATACGATTCGGCTCATGTGCCGGCCCGTTGGCGCCTGGCCAACCTGTGCGTGCTGATGCGCGACTACGAGGCCCTTCTGGCAATCGCCCGGTCTTTGCTTGATGACGGCGTTGATCCGGTAGATTCGTCCGCGATGATCGGTCACGCGCTGCTCGTGATGCGTCGCACGGACGAGGCCGTAGAAGTCTACAACCGAGTTCTGGAAGTCGCTCCGACCTACATCTGGGGGCGGCGCTGTCGAGCCGCGGCCCGTTTGTGTCAGGGAGATTTGGATGGTGCCATAGAGGACTACACGCGTGGTCGCGGCAACATTCCGCATTTCATGTGGGCGCTTTACGGACGCGCGACCCCACTGTGGATGTTGGGCCGCGCGGATGATGCGGTGGCGGATTACCGCGAGTTCCTGGCCGGTCAGCGCGTCCCAGGCTTTGCCGACGCACGGTTGTTTATCGCACTGCACGACCAGGCGCGGCAGTTCCAGCAGGCCGGCGACGGCGCGGCGGCCGAGCGCATTCGCGCGGAGGCCCGCGACGCGCTGGCACAGGCGCGCGCGCGGGTTGTCGTCGGCAGTTGGCTGGCGCACGTGTGCGCGTGTTTGGCGGGCGACCTATCGCCGGCCGAGCTGGTGAGCGCGGCACAGCCGGGCAACTCGCGTGAAACCTGTGAGGCCCATTATTACGCTGGCGAAAGCTGCCTGTTGCGCGGCGAGCCGGAGGCGGCGCGGGCCTGGTTCGAGCAGTGCGTGGCGACCGATCTCTTGCTCGACCCGGACGAGTTTCCGCCGGTCGCGATGAACGAGTTTCACCTGGCGCGCTGGCGGCTGAGCCAACTGGCCGGCGACGGCTTCGTGGCGGGGCCGTAAGAGCGATTCCACCGCGTCATGTTCACCGCGCGGCGTCGAGCGGCTCTTCCCTGTCGGTCGCCTGTTGGCGGGCCATTTCCTGGACGTCCCGGCTGGTGCGCAGGCTACACCACTCGCGTCCACACATCGCACAGTAGTCCGAATCGTCCGGCAGATCCTCGC
>CAZYGM010000005.1:0-42921 GCA_964647015.1 uncultured Planctomycetales bacterium
GCCTGCTGCGACTGGCGCGGGTCGTCTGCCCGCTCTACCCGCGCGTCAGTCAGGACCTCGTGCTGGCCGGCATCCTGCTGCACGACATCGGCAAGGTGCAGGAGCTCGCCTATACCACGAACTTCGAATACACGAATGAAGGGCAACTGATCGGCCACATCACGCAGGCCGTTCTGTGGATTCACGATAAGTGCGCCCAGGTGAGTGCCGACACCGGCCGGCCGTTCCCGCCCGCGATCGAAATGGCGCTAAAGCACATCATCCTTGCCCACCATGGCAAGTACGAGTTTGGCAGCCCGCGCCTCCCCGCTACTGCCGAGGCCCTGATGATCCACTACCTCGACAATCTGGACGCCAAGCTCACGATGATGTTCGAGGCCATCGACGGCGACCCGGACAAGCAGAGCGATTGGACCAGCTTCGTCCGCGCACTGGAGACCAAGGTCTTCAAGCCGGACGTGACGGGCGACCGCCCCACCACCTGAACCACCACGGGCCGGACATGCTGTCCCAGGTCTCTCCGGGAGCGCTCACGAACAGTGTCGCTCCGCTACCCAATTGCATCGAATCCGTCACCGGCGCGTGGCTGCCAACAGGGCCCGGGCCGTACCATGTGCGCAAGTCGTCTGCATGGTCGAGTGTTGATTGTTCGCCAGCTCATGTCCGATAGGACAGCTACCCCGGCCCGATATGGCTGGAATGGAATGCAGCCCTTATGTGCGACACTTCGCCCACATCAGCCTATCGCCACGAAGTGATTCGCAAGACTATTCACGTCGCCTCGGCGCTCTGCCCCCTGATCTATGCCTTCATCGACCGCGAGCTCATGCTCTGGCTGGCCACGCCGCTGGCGCTGGCGTTCATCGCCGCGGATATTCTGCGGCAGGTCCATCCCCGTCTGCGCGGATTCTATGACCGTCGCTTCGGCCAACTGATGCGCCGGGACGAGAACCAGCGCCTCTGCGGCGCCTCGCACGTCATGATCGCCGTCGTGCTGTGCGTCTGGCTGTTCCCCAAGCCGGTGGCCATTGCCGCCATGCTCTTTATGTCCGTGTCGGACGCCCTGGCCTCACTGGTCGGGCAATGGGTCGGCGGGCCGCGCTGGCTGAACGCCAGCCTGTCCGGCAGCGCCGCCTTCCTGCTCTCAGCGCTGTTGATCGCCCTGCCGCTCTTGTGGGGCTACCCGCTGGCCGCCGTGTGCGGGGCGCTGACGGCCACCGTGGTCGAGGCTTTGCCGCTGCGCCTCGGCAACGCCCGCATCGACGACAACATCAGCGTGCCGCTCAGCGGGGGCCTGGTGATGTGGCTCTTGTACACCCCCTAACAGGCCCCGGCGCTCCGCCACCCCCCCCGCCTCCAGCCTCCAGCCACCTCACGACAACACGTGCACGCTATCACCCAGCACGTCGCGCAGCAGGTTATCCCGCGGGAACGGCGAACCTACGTGTTGGCGAAAGCCCTCACCGTACGTCCGGCCGATCCGCTCGCCGCGCCGCTTGGCCCAGGAACGCACCTCGTCCACGTACCAGCCCACGCCACGGTACGCCTCGGCTTCGCCGGCATCCGGAACATACTGCGCCAGCAGCCGCTCCTTGAGCTCCATGGCCGGCGTGATCTCGACGATCAGCGTCGGATCGACCGGCCGGCCGAATACGTCTATGAGCTCGAACGGGTCAAAGTAGTACAGGTGCGGTATGCGGCCCGTGGCCGCGGCCCCCTCCGGACCGTAGTCCGGCGTCGTATACTCCTGAACCGGGGCCGCGAAACATGCTTGCCGGAGCAGGCGCGACGTCTCCTCGTGGTCCGGGGTGGCGTCCTGCGGTCCATGCGTCAGCACCAGTGCCGGCCGCACGGCCCGCACCAGGGCCGTCACCCGCCGGCAGGCCTCGTCGCTGTATACGACCCCGAACTCGGACATCTCCAGGCAGACACACTCGGCGTCCAGCACGCCGGCGGCCCGGCGCATCTGATCATGACGCACCCGCCCAAGCGGACCGTCAACGCCCGCCCGCGGCTCCGGATCTCCGGAGGTCAGCGCCCCCACCACGACCCGCCAGCCGCGCTGCCGAAGCAACGCCAGCGTGCCGGCGGCCAACAACTCGACATTGTCCGGATGGGCGCCAACCGCCAGGACCACCGGCTGTTCGACGAGCGACGTCATGGCAGTCACGGTACACCAAAAACCTGCGTCCCTCCAGGCCGGGAACGGTCGCGCGGCCGTACGATGATGCCGCGCTGGCGCTCCGTGGGCGGTGTTGACCGCCGAGGACGCGCCGCGCTTCCGTAGCCGCCCGCAGAATGGTCGCTATACCGCGCTCTGCGCTTGGCTGTCAGAAGTCAGTCAGCTCGGGGTCACGTGCCGATGGTTGCTGGACGCACGCGCCCTCGGCGGTCGGGTCGACAGGCGGGCGTGCGTCTGCCTGGTGCGCGCCGGCCTGACGGTGGCCCGGCCAGTCCGGGGCGCGCGACGGCTGGCTGCGCGTGTGCGGCGCGTCGACTGGCGCGGCGCTGTCGCTGTTTCGCCCGCGCACCAGCGCTACGAGCTCACCGACAACCGCCCGGACCGTCTGCGCCTGGGCACTGAGCTGTTCGGAGGCCGCGGCCGACTCCTCGGCGGCGGCGGCGTTCTGCTGGGTCACCTTGTCCATCTGGGAAACAGCGCCATTCACCTGTGTCACGCCGTCGGCCTGCTCGGCCGAGGCCTTGGCGATGTGGTCCACCAGGCCGGTGACCTGGGCCACTTTCGAGACGATTCCCGCCAGGGCCTTGCTGACCTCGTCGGCGACGGTCAGACCCTGCTGCGAGCGTTGCGAGGCTGCTTCGATCAGTGCAGTCGTCTCGCTCGCCGCCCCTGCGGCACGCATGGCCAGGTTGCGGACCTCTTCGGCCACAACGGCGAAGCCCTTGCCATGCTCGCCGGCCCGGGCCGCCTCGACCGCCGCGTTGAGGGCCAGCAGATTGGTCTGGAAGGCGATTTCCTCGATGACCTTGATGATGCGGCTAATCTGGCCGGACGACTCGTTGATGCCATTCATGGCGTCACCCAGGAGTGCCATGGTCTGGTCGCCGCTGTCGGCCGCGGCACGGGTTTCGGCGGCCAGCTCATTGGCCTGCCTGGCGTTATCGGCGTTACTGCGCGCTGCGGCCGCCATCTGCTCAAGCGCCGCCGAAGTCTGCTCGAGCGACGACGCCTGCTCACTGGCGCCACAGGCCAACTGTTGCGAGCTGCCGGCCACCTGGCTGGCTGCATCGGTCAACTGGTCCGCCCCCGCGCTGAGCCCCGCCACGGCGTGCTTGAGCACGCGCGAGAGGCTGCGCGCGATTGTGAGGCTGATCAGTGGCACGAGCACTGCGATCATGGCGCCGATGACCACGAAGAACGTGGACGCCATGGCCGTCCGCGAGAGGATATCGCGGCTGAGCGCCAGGGCGGTCTGCTTCTGCTCCTCCATGGCGGTGTGTCGCAGGTTGATCTGAGTCTTCTTAGCGTCGATGGCGGCCAGAGTGGCCTGGATCTCACCCTGCTGAATCTCCTGCAACTGGTCCAACAGGCCGCGGGCGGCGTCAAAGGCTGACTGGGCGACCGTTCGACTCAGCTCCACCGCGGCAGCGCGCTCGGCTTCATTGGCGGCGACCTCAATGACGCCGCGTGTGCTTCGCTCCCAAGCGGAGAAGGCGGCCAGAAACTGGCCGTGCAGTGCACGCGCTTCCGGGGTCCGGAAATGCTCAGCGGCTCGGGCGATGCGGTCTACCGCCTGCTGTATGTTCTCGCTGTTCGTCCCGTCAGCGACCGCGAAGGCATCATCGGTGGCAGTCAGCGCGGCTCGTTCCGCAATGAGTGCCTGGTGCATGTCGCGGTCGGCCTCAAGCATCAGTTCGAGACTGTGATCAAGATTCTGAAGGCTAACGATGTCCTGCTCTATGACGGGCAGCATGAGTTCGCCAATGAGTGGTGCAACCTCGCCCTCAACCAGGCCGACGAATTGCCGATTAACTATGTCGTCAAGGCCGTGTCGGGCGTCGCGCAGCACTACCGTGCCGGTTATTACCAGGCCGACGACGGCCAGAAGCGGGACGGCACCCATAACGACGAATTTGCCATTCAAGCTCATCAGCGAGCCTCCCTGTCGGTTCAACTTGTCATGTGTCGGCTGGCGGCCACTTCTGTCCAGGGATGCGGCCGTGTTCAAGGAGCGGATATGACACGGGCCGCTCGAAGTTCATCGGCAGCAAGGCGATGCGGCTACAGTCATGCTGGTCGTTTGTGGATCGGCGGGATCGAACGGATCGCAGCACCGCGCCATCGGCAGCTCCCTCGGGAATGATGCCGGTGGCGGCCGGCGACCGGCGACCAACGCGCTCTCTGGCTGGGCTGGTGTTGCTCGTCCCTCTTTCACGCCCCCGGCGCGAGTTCGAAGGGGGGGGTCCGCTGCGAACGGGTTTGTTAACGGCGCGCGGACTGTCTACCATACTGTCTCGAACTTCCGACCAGTTTGCGGGTCTGATAGTCAGAGACACAATGGGAAGGGGTAGCCGATGATAGATCGTCCGGTTTCCATGATTGTGGCGGCCATAACGCTGACTCTCGGCAGTCTCGCCGAAGCTCAGGATGCGCCGCAAGCGATCCCTGTCGACAGTCGGCTGATCGGGGAGTGGTCCGAGCCGCTGGACGAACTGACGGTGCGCATGGTGGCTGAACGGGCCGTCTATCATCCTGGCGAGCAGATGCAATTGTGGGGGCAGGCCCAGAACATTGGGCCGGGCAAGTTCTACGTTCGCACCAGCGGCGAACTACATTTGCTCACGCCCCGCGGCGAGCACATGGTCTGCGCCCTCTCCGACGACAACCTTGCCAACCTGTCGTCGGGTAGCATCGCAAACCAGGGTAACTGGAGCATTCGATTGGTCAGGGGCAGTCGGTACTGGCGACCGGCTGGGGAGGCGGAAGGCAAAGAGACGCCATTGGACCTTACACTGATTGGAACCTATACCGTTTGGCACGAGCACGAGGCGCAGCCAGGGTGGCTGACGGCAGCAGACAAGCGGGCCGCCGAGGAAGGCGCGGTCGCATGGACTGGCAAGATTGCCAGCCCCAGGATGCAGATTCAGGTTCGGGAGTTGGGCGACACGGACAAGGTGCGTGAACTGAGCCCCGCGCAGCGCGACGACCTGCGGACAGTCGCGGAAGGCAGCGCTGAACATGATTGGCGCGAAGTGGGGGCGGCAAATCACCGGCTGGCCACGGATCTGCTGATGGCGGCAAACGTCGGACTTGCCGATGCCGCAACTGCTCTGGTTGTCGAGCAGGTGGGCAAGAGCGCTGCCGATCCGCCGGACTCAATACAAGGCCTCTGGCACGCGCTGTCAAACCGCGCAGTGGAGCAGCGGCATAGTCGGCACTGGCCGACGGTGCAGCTTGCCATTCGTGGCGAGTACCTCCATCCCCTGGCCGAGTTGGAGTTGAGTGCTCTCAAGGCGTGGTTTGACGCTCTCCCGCCGGAACCGGAGGCAGCGGGGACGCGACCGATGCGTGAGGGGTCACCAACATCAGTCTTGCTGGCTCTGTGCCTGGACTCCAAGGATGAGCCATTGCGACGGCCCCTGGCGGAACTCGCCGTAGCCAACGCGCGATTGCCGGACCCGCTTCCGTGGATGGAAGGAGCAGGCGCGCTTCAGCGTGAGAATATCCCCCTCACTCGCTATTATCATCGGCGACTGGAAACGGCTTGGGGACTGCTGCGGTCATTGGACGTTCTCCAAGGCAAGACGGAGGCGGAGGTCATTGCCATCCTCGGCCAACCGACGAAGCGACACGAGGACGTGCTCGAGTGGTATGCTGATTCTGGAATGCACGTCATTCCGTTCATCCAAGTGGTCATGGATGGCGGGAAGGTTCAATCCGTGAGCTGCAATCGATCCTGAGAGCGAGACCCTGCGAGACGCGGCTCGGCCTGAAGCTGGCGTTCCACGCCGGCACGTGTCCGCAACCATGAGCAACGAGCGCTTCATCACCGCCGATGCCGTCCCGTCCTATCTGAACCCCGCGGTTCGGGCGACGCTGCCCGCCAAGCTCCGGGCGGCGCGCGCTGAACTGCAAGCCTGCCGAGCCTGCCCGCGCGACTGTGGCGTCAACCGCGCCGCCGATCGGCTAGGCTACTGCCGCATCGGCCGGCACGCGCGCGTCAGCTCAGCCGCGCCACACTTCGGCGAAGAACAATGTCTGCGCGGCTTGGGCGGCTCCGGCACGATCTTCTTCAGCGGCTGCAACCTGCACTGCGTCTTCTGCCAGAACTGGGACATCTCGCAGCAACAGGGCGGCCGGGCCATGTCACCCCACGAACTGGCCGACACCATGCTGGCCCTGCAAGCGGCCGGCTGCCACAATGTGAACCTGGTCACGCCTGAGCACGTAGTTCCGCAAGTCGTCGAGGCCCTCGTCGTCGCCATAGAGAGCGGCCTGCGAGTACCGGTCGTGTACAACACCAGCGCCTATGACGCGGTCGGCTCAATAGCGCTTCTGGACGGGCTAATCGACATCTACATGCCGGATTTCAAGTTCTGGAGCAGCGCCTCGGCCGGTCGGCTTTGCCACGCCCCGGACTATCCCGAACACGCCCGGGCGGCGATCCGAGAGATGCACCGCCAAGTCGGCGACCTGCGCTTCACCCAGGACGGAATCGCCTGCCGCGGCCTGTTGGTCCGCCACCTAGTCATGCCAGGGTTGGTGTCGGAAAGCGCGGCGATCTTCGCCTGGCTTGCAACACAACTATCGCCCGACACGTACGTTAACATCATGGCCCAGTATCGGCCGGAGAACGAGGTCGGCCGGCGACACATCGCCTCGGACGGCACACCCGCCGCTCAATTCGCCGACATCAATCGCCGGCCAACGGCGGCTGAGCTTGCGTCGGCCTACGACGCCGCACGTTCCGCCGGCCTGTGGCGCTTCGACTAACGCCAGACGCGCTGGTGGGAATGGCCGGCACAGGACGGCGGCGGGTGGGAGCACGTTAACAGCCCGAACGCAAAGCAGCTCTGGAATTGAACTTACCGCGACGCACCCGTACGGCGGGCGGCGGGCGTTTCCCCTTGTGACGCCCGCGCGGCGGGGCGCAGGTGAACGCCAGGGCCGACTGGGCCTGAAACGCCTTGGGGAACCGCCAACTTTTCTTCTTTTTTTTCGGCCATTTGGCTGCGTGCCGGCACTGACATTATGTCCGACTGCCTGCGCGCCGGATGCCGCACCACGGCCACGGCAAGGATGGATTGCTGCCTTGGTCTGGTGGCGCGGCTGTGAGGGTTGTGTGCCAGCCGGTGCGCAACATTAGTTGGACACAGAGCTTAGGAGGCCAAGCCATGCGACGAGCAATCTGCGCGATGGTTATCGGGTTAATCGCCTTGCCCGTAACCATCAGCCTGGGGCAGCAGACTGTCCACGTCAGCGCCCTGGCGGGGGATGACGGTTGGAGCGGGCTGTGCGCGGAGTGGGACGGCGGCACCTGCGGGCCGAAGGCCACCATTCAGGCCGGCATCGACGCCGCGGCCGCCGGCGACACGGTGCTCGTGGCCGCCGGCACGTACAGCGGGCCCGGCAACAGGGACCTGGACTTCGGCGGCAAGCCGATCAAGGTGCGCAGCGCCGCGAGCGACCCGGCCACGTGCATAATCGACTGCGAGCGCAGCGGCCGTGGATTCTACTTCCACAGCGGTGAAACGGCCGCGGCGGTGGTGGAAAGCTTCACTATCCGGCAGGCGTCTGTGGCGGATCCGCTGTCCGATCCGGTTGGCGCGGCCGGCGCCGGCATCTGCATCGTGGGCAGCAGCCCAACAATCCGTAACTGCATCATCACGCTCTGCTTGGTCCAGGGCAGTTGGAGCCTGGACTACCAGCGGCCAGCCTACGGCGCCGGCATCTTCTGCGACAACGGCAGCCCGACGATAATTGAATGCGTCATTGCGGAGAACACGGCGCGCGATTCGGGCGGCGAAGAGGGAGCGTTTGGCGGTGGCATCTGTTGCCGCAACTTCAGCAACGCCCGGATCATCAACTGCGAAATTCGCGACAACACGGCTGTCGTGGAACGTAGCAGCCCATCGCTGGGCGGCGGAATCTACTGTGACGCCGGCAGCACCGTTCTTATCACTGGCAGTACGATCACGGGCAACGAGGCCCGCAACGGCGCCGGCATCAGTTGCGTGGACAGCGACGTAGTGATCCGGGCCTGCCACGTGCAGGGCAACAGGCCGGAAAGTCTTTACGAACCAAGTGGCAGCGGCGGCGGCATCTACTTCAATGGCGGCAACGCGGTCGTGGAGGACTGCGAGATCACGCAGAACTCTGCCTACTTGGGTGCCGGCGTGTACGGCACGCGCGGCCACGTCCTGCTGCAGAACTGCCTTATTCACAACAACGACGGCCAGACGGGCGCCGGCCTGCACGCCGAGTGGTACGCGAACGTCACCGCGCAGGGCTGCCATTTCCTGTCGAACGGTGAACGCAGCAACATTGAATCGCGCGGCGCCGGCTACGTGGCGCTCAGGAGCTGCCTGATCGCTTACAGTAACTGGGCCGTTTGTGCGCACGCCTACGCGGACGTCACAGTGTCCTATTGCACGCTGGTCAACAACGTTGTGGGAGTCGTTGCGCATTATGACGCCAACGCCGAGGTCGTCGGCTCCATCCTGTGGGACAACGAGACGTCCATCGTGCTGAAGGCTACGGCCGGGGAGCCGGCCCAGGCCGAGGTCCGGCACAGCAACGTGCAGGGCGGCCCGGACGGCGCCGACGTACGGGAAGGCTGCACGCTGACCTGGGACGCCGGGAACATCGACGCCGACCCGCAGTTCGTGGATGCCGCCGGCGGCGACTTCCATCTGGCGGCCGGCTCGCCGTGCATCGACGCCGGCCCGGCGGACTATGTCCTACTGCCAGGTGACATGGATATGGACGGTGAGTTCCGCACGTGGAACGCCAGTGGCGGCGGTCCGGGCATCATCGATATCGGCGCGGACGAGTTCGGCTCGTTCCGCTACGGCGATCTCAATTGTGACGGGCTGCTTAACGTTTGGGACATCGACCCGTTTATCCTGGCCCTGACGAACCCCGCGGCGTACGCCCTGGTCCAGCCGAACTGCTACTACCTGTTGGCGGATCTGAACGGCGATGGCCAGGTGAATGTATTTGACATTGACGTGTTCGTGGCAGCTCTGACCGGACGTTAGACCACCCCAGCGGCGCATGGTGACCGTGGCCGCTGACGGCATAAGGAGTTTGAGATGTCTACCAAGCACAACAGGCCGGCGCTGACGATCACCGAGTTGGCCGTGGTCGGGATCATGCTGGTTGTACTGACTGCGGTAGTGTTGCCCGGCGTGGCGGCGGTGAGCCGGCGTGACGCCGGAGCCACATGTCTGTCGAACCTGGGGCAGCTCGGCCAAGCCTCGTTGATGTATGCGAGCGATGATCCCCGCTCACTCATCGTGCCCATGCACAGGATGGACGTGTCCAGCGAACATGGTTTGGGCATGCCGGGGTCGTCCCCCGTGCTCACCGCGGCCCTGGCGAGCGTGTTTGGCGGGCGCACGCCGGTAACGCCCACGCCTGTCTTCGGCGGTGATGTCACCGTCCTCATGGAAGCCGAGCTGTGGGGCACGCCCACGCGACCGCTCAACCCGTACGTGGCGGGCAACCGTTCGCGCGGAAGTGATTGGCTCGAGGTCTTCCACTGCCCCGCCGACGGTGGCTATCCAGAAGAGATTGCGTCTTGGCATCCCGATTTCCAGCCCGCGCCCCCGGAAGCCGCCGGAATTCCGTGCTTCGATTTCCTCGGCAACAGTTACCGCGCTAACACTTGTGGCGTGTCCTGGCGTCAGGGATCCACAATGCGGGGCTCGTTGGCGGTCAGCCCGAAGGGCCACACGCCGGCCCAGATTCTCAATCCGGCCAGGGTTGTCCTCTACTCTGACCCGCTGTTCTACGCCACCACGCGATTGGCAGCTTTCGGCATCGAGTTCGAGCCATTTCCAGGCTGGCATGGCGAAATGATGGCGGACAACGTCGTGTATTGTGACGGCTCAGCCCGGCTGACCGCGTTGGGCGAACTGTACGAATTCGACGAGGAGGAACTGGCGGACATGGACTACTGCCAGGATTTCGATCCGCCCTCGTTTCTGCGTCGCGGACCGACGTGGCAGATGGACTGCTACCCGGCGCCCGGCGCACTCACCAAGACCTACAGCTTCTCAACGCATAGATCCATGTTCCCTATGATTTATATTAGCGACAGGACCGGCTGGCCGTTCACGGGGTTCACTCAGAACGAGTCGCCGTTCTAATGATGTTTCTGGGCCGGCCCATGCCACGCAGAACACTTGTTGTTGTTTCCGGCCAGCGCGGCGGCGGCATTACGGGGGGGCCGCCGACCGCGCATTGGTCACCGCCGGCGGCTCGCTGTGCTGAACACAGCGCAGCCGCGGGTCGCTCAGATCCAGCCGGTACATAATCTGGTTGTAGTCATAGCGCGGCGTGGGGACCTTGGTGCCTGAGAACTCCTTCGTGTACGTCCCCTCAATGTAAATCAGCCGGCCGCCCGCCTGGTCGAAGAACGCGTGGTGCACCACGTTGTAGAACGAGTAGTCATCGTGCGTGATGATCTTGCGAGCCCGGCCCCAGGGCCCGACCAGCGCCGGGGCCTCCGCATACCAGACCTCGCCGCACAATGACGTCCCGAACGCTTCCTGCACGATCAGTATCCAGCAGCCGCGGTGGGCATTCCACGCCACGGTGCCCGCATGTCCCCACACCGGCTTGTCGGTCTCGACGTCGCGCAACTGGATGAGCGCCTCGTCCGGCTGCATAAGCCCCTTCTGGATCAACTCGTGCTGCTCCTTCTGGAGGATCACGCCGGTGTCGCGCTTCCAGCCGTAGACGAGCCGGCCGGCGGCGTCGCGCTCCAGCCGCGGGTTCTCCGCGTCGTAGCGCGCCCCGGGCTCCAGGCAGGTGAACGCTTCGTACTGCGTCGCATCCAGCAAGCTGGCGTAGTCCGCCCGGCAGCGAATCAACGGAAACGGTACCGCGAAGTACCAGTACTCCCCCTCGGCTTCCCGCACACGCACCGGCTGGCCGCGCATGCTCAGCGGCGCGTCCAGCGGAAACCGGCTAATCGGCTCGAACACCTCCTGCTCATCGTTGTACTGGGCAATTCCCTGCTCGTACATCTCCCCCAGCGACTTCATCCGGGCGAAGCGGCACAACAGCCGCGCGCGGCCGGTCTGGTCAGCGCAGGTCACCAGCCCGTCGCACCAGACCGGCCCCGGTTGCCCTGCAATCGGACACATGGGCCGCGAGAAGCCGTCCGGGCCGACGAAGTAGGTGAGGTCGATGCCGACGGCGGGATCGAGCCCGCGGCCGCCCCGCTCGGGTGGCAATTCCGAGACCGCGCCCGACATCGCGAGATTGCCCAGCGGATAAGACGGCCGATTCGTGTCGCCCCAGAACCAGTAGATTCGGCCGCGATACAAGGCCGTCTGCACGCTGTCCTGGCCCACAACCTGCCCATTGAGCAGCGGCTGCCGGATCGGCACCCGCTCCCCGAGCAGCACACTGTCGCGGTAGATGCCCGCACCGGTGATCCGATACAGCCGTTCGGCAATGTTCACGCGATCGACCTTCAGCGTGGCCGACCCGCCCGGCGTGAGCACGAGCCGCGTGCCGGTGAAGCCGAAGCCATCCGTGGGGAACGTGTAGCCGTGGCTCCTGACGCTGAAGAACACCTCCTGGTTCATCAGGCTTGGCTCGTGAAACGCGATGACGCCGGCGCTGTCCGTGACGCTCACGATGCCGTGGACCGTCGTGAGCTCCACCAGCGGCACGCCGCGCCCGGTCTGCGAATCGACGACCGTGATGCGAAATGGCGCCACCCTGTCGGTTGCGGCGGAGCCGGCGGCGCACCCAACCAGCCCCACGGTGACCATCACGACCAGACCTGCAATTCGCACTGTCACACCTCACACGCACGGCACGGCCGATCGTACCCGACCAGCGCAGCCCTGCAAGGCGGTCGCCCTAGGCGGGCCTGGCTCCCAAGGCACCACTCCTTCCCGGTCGCGGCCCTGTTCGAGCGGCCCGGCCCAGTTAGTGCGGCGCGGGCGGCGCCCCTGTGCCGTTGAGGAAGAACAACGGGTAGTCGGGTGAGTTCGGGCCAATGCCCCCGCCGGGCGCGAATTCGTAACGACCGCCGTCGTCTACGCCGATGAGGCCGACACCGTACAGGCGTGGGGCATCGCCATCGGGCCGGTAGCAGATTGGCCGATCAGCGGGGCTGAACGGGTCAACCGGGACGGCGGGCAGATACGCGGGCACCAACTCGGCCAGCGCCGCGGGCCGGCGCCCATGATCGGCCTCATACAAGCACATCGCCAGCGCCGTCGCCGCCATGCGGCGCTGCGCCAACGCCCCGAACATCATGCTCAGGCCGCTTGGTGTAACAGCGGGGACAGCAAACACGCTGAGAGTGTACGGCAAGCCTCGTAGAGACCAATCAGCACTTTGCGCAGCGGGAAACAGCCGACCGGCCGCGGGCAGGCTGGGCGCTGCGACTGCCTCGCCGAAGACCGTCATCACGTCGGCGGCGCGAACGCAGAAGAGTGTCCATATCGGACTGGTGAGCGCCACGGCCAATCTGTGGTACGTCAGCTTCGTGTTGAATCCGCACGTCTCGAGAATCCACGAACTGACGAGCAGCGGGAGTATGACTCTCCGCGGGTCGGATGCCCCCTCCAGCATTCGCATGCGTTCGCCGTGCATGGCGCGCTGCCAGTAATCCTGGCAGCCGCGCTCGTCCAGCAGACTGCTCATCAGCGTCGTGATCTGCGCTCGACTGGCGGGGACGCACTCAGACTCACTCTTGGCTTCCGCCAAACCAGCGCGGATTACCGGCAGGGCTTGCTGTAGTCTCCAGCAGAGCAGCGCTTCCGTCCTGATACGCACGAACTCGACGGGCATGAGGGGGCCGAAGGCGCTCGTCTGCTCGGCCAGTCCCAGCATGTCGTGTGCGCGCTCAATGACGGCCCGGCCATCACCACGCCGCCATTCGGAGCCCATCACGTCAGCGAGCATCTGGCCCAGCGCCCGCAAGTCCGACAGCTCTGTGCTCTCCAGCTTCTGGTATTCCTCGCCCCAATCGGCACGCTCACACGCGCGGGCTCGGCGGACGAGTTCCAGAATCTCGCGCTCATTGGCTGCTGTTGGTAGGACCGCGTCTCCTTGGGAGGATCCGGCAGGTGTGGCGCCTGGTGGGCTGTTCCTCATGATCTCGATCGCCGCGCACAGGTATGCTGCGGCGTTGTCTTCGTCAGAGATGGGCGCGCCGTCGAAATCCGCGCGGAGGGCCGGCTGGCTGGCGGCCCGGTAGCGGGCGATGGCGGCCTCCCAGCGCCGATCGGCTTCCCAGCCCCACCACAGCCGCGCGCCTACCAGGAATGCAATCCAGGCCACGGTCAGCGCAAGGATCCTCCTGAGCCACCAGTAGCGTGGCGGAATCGGACAAACCGGGCCTGTCGCGGCAGACTCGTGCGGCGCAGCGGACATATGGCCAGTGTGCGCCAAGACCGGAGCCGGGCCAAGGGAGTAAACCGTGGCGAAGAGAGGCAAGACGCACCGGGCGGAACTGCTTGGTTGGTCGCGAATCCCCGCCCGACAAGCGATTGCCCAGCGCAGGCGATCGCGCGTAAGTGCAGTCACATCAGGGGATTGGGCGTTACTGGACTCGAACCAGTGACCTCATCCGTGTGAAGGATGCGCTCTAGCCAACTGAGCTAAACGCCCGCTCGTGCGGCTGGCCGGGCCACAGCCACACATACCTATTGTGCTCGACGGCGTCCGTGTTCGTCAAGTGGGAATGTCGGCGGCCCGGCGGGGCCTGTTTATTGTCAGGCGTGCCGCCGCCGAATGTCGGGTGGCTGGAAGGGTCCCCAAGACCGGACGGGACACACGGCGGCGGCGGGGCGCGGCACTTGCGCGTCAGCGGGCCGGCGGCGCTACCGATAGGGTTGGATAGCGTACCCTGACGCGCCAGCGGCAAACTTCCCCGCCGCCGGCGCTAGACCTACCCGGCAGCTTCGTACAAGATGCCCGATCACGTGGCTTGTGCGGGCCGACAACCAGACGCGTGAGGAGTTGCATTAGTGCATGCGGACCGGGTCGAGACACGACGCCGGGGGGTAGGCAAGGTGGCGACCGAGTCGGCCGGCAGGAAGCCGACGGCGGCGCCGGCCCCGGCGCGCGACGCGAAGCTGTTTCAGCCGCCGGAGTGGGCCCAGCACGCCATCTGGTACCAGGTGATGTTGGATCGGTTCCGAAACGGGAACCCGGACAACGACCCGGAGAGGGTGCGGCCGTGGACAAGCGAGTGGTTTACGCCGTCGGCCGGGGAAGGACGCTCGGGGCGGGCTTTCTACGAGTCGGCGTTTCACCGGTACTATGGCGGCGACCTGGACGGGCTGGAGGAGAAGCTGCCGTACCTGCTGGACCTGGGCGTGAACGCCATCTACCTGAACCCGGTCTTCAAGGCGCATAGCTATCATAAGTACAATGCTACCAACTACTTGCACATTGATGACCATTTCGGCGTGAAGGGGGATCACGAACGCGTGGCAGCGCAGGAGGACCTGCGCGATCCGGGTACGTGGCAATGGACGGAGAGCGACCGGCGGTTCCTGCGCTTCCTCACGGCCGCGCACGCCATGGGTTTCAAGGTCATCATCGATGGGGTGTTCAATCATGTGGGGACGGCGCATCCGGCCTTTCAGGATGTGTTGAGGAAGCGTGCCGTCTCGAGCTATGCGCGCTGGTTTGACGTATCGATTTGGGCACCGCTGAAGTACGAGGGTTGGTGGGGGCACAAGGAATTGCCCGTCTTCAAGAAGGGTCCGGCGGGCTTCGCAGCCGACGAGGTCAAGGAGCATATCTTCGCGATCACGCGGCGTTGGATGGCGCCCGATGGCGACCCGAGCGCGGGGATCGACGGCTGGCGGCTGGATGTGCCGAACGAAGTGCCGCTGCCGTTCTGGCCGGAGTGGTGCGGGCTGGTGAAGTCGATCAATCCGGAAGCGTACATCACGGGGGAGATCTGGGAGCGGGCCGACCAGTGGCTGGACGGCCGCAGCTTCGACGCCGTTATGAACTACGAATTCGCCCGGGCGGTGGTGGCCTGGGTGTTCGATCGCAAGTGGAAGATCAAGGTCAGCGAGTTCGATCGGCGGCTGGAGCAGTTGCGGCAGGCGTATCCGGAGCCGGCCACGTGCGTGTTGCAGAACCTGATGAACAGCCACGACACGGACCGGCTCGTTTCAATGGCGCACAATCCGGACCGGCAGTACAACAAGCTGAATCGGCTGCAGGACGACGGAGTGCATTACGACAACTCGAAGCCGCCGCCGGTGGCGTATGCCCGGGCGCGGCTCGCAGCGCTCATCCAGATGACGTACATCGGCGCGCCGATGATCTACTATGGGGATGAGGTGGGGATGTGGGGGGCTTCGGACCCGACCTGTCGCAAACCGATGCTCTGGCAGGACCTGGAGCCGTACGACCAGCCGGAAGAGAACTGCGTGCTGGCGGAGCAGCTTGACTACTACCGCGAGTTGATCGCGCTGCGCAACGCGCACCCGGCGCTGCGCGTGGGGTCGCTCCAGACGTTGCTGTGCGACGATGGGGCGGATGTGTGGGTGTTCTGTCGCAGCGGCGCGGCGGAGCATCTGGTTGTGGCGGTGAATGCGGCGGGGCGGGCCGGCAAGGTGCGCGTGTCGTTGCCGGACGGCGTGCCGGCCCGGTGGCGGCTGGTGTTCGCGAGCGGTGCGGACAGTCCGGACAAGGTGACCGCGCGCGAGGGGAAGCTGACGCTGGAAGTGCCGGCGACGGGCGGGATCGTGCTGCACGCCGGCCCGGCGCGGAGTCGCTGAGCATAGCTGGCCCGGGCGGCGTGTCAGCCGGGAATCCGGGCCGCTGGGTTACCGGGGCGGGATGATCGTGGGCGGCCGGCCTTGTTTGCTTTGGTAGCTCGCGGAGAAGCTCTCGATCTGCTGCGTGAAGTCCGGTTCCAGCACGAATTCCACGTGGCCGTCGATGTACAGGATATTGCCACCCTCGCCGGCGTGATGGGCAGGGTCGCTATATGCCAGGATCCAATCGGGCTCCCGTTCGGAGTCGAGCAGCGCGGCGTAGTACACATAGAAGTAGTCGCAGGCCGGCGGAACGTGGCCGCTGGATCGGCTGACCAACTGGTCCGGCACGCACAGGTCTTCGCCTATCAATGTGTGAAGATCGGGCGGCGGCGCGCCGGCGTTGTCGTTGGCGTAGATGTAGACGGCCTGGCCGATGCCGCGCAGGTTCGCCGCGCTGACGGCGCGAAAGGCGAGCTGTCGCGCGCGAGCCACGGAGGGCAGCAGGACAGAAAGCGCCAAGGGAAACAGCACGATGCTGAGCGCACCCAGTGTAATGCCGGTGACGCCGCGGGCCATGCCGCCGTGTTGCTGTGGCTGGCTGCCGGCGCGGACTACCGCGATGATCCCCAGAATGACGGCCAGCAAACCGAGCAACGGGCCCACGCAGATGACTGTAGTTGGGATGGCCAGGATCCCCAGGACCAGCGCAGCGGTGGCCAGGCCGGTCCGGACGGGCGCGGGTGGCGGCGGAACAGGGGCGCTGTTGGGCTCAATTGGCGGCACGGCGCATGAAGGTGTTTCGGACATCACTATTGCTCCGTCGCGGGCACTATCAGAGACGTGTTACCCCACTTGGTGGGCCGGATGATCGTCACGGATGATCCGCCGCCGGCGCGGCCGATTTCAGGATCACCGGCGGCCGGCCGTGCCGGGCCTTGTACTCGTTTTCGAACGTCTGCATGGCGCGCTGGAATTCCTGCTCGTCGAGGGCGTCGGTTGACCCGTCGGCGAGAAGCACAACGCACATGGGGTAGCTCGCTATCACTACCCGCTGATAGGCCAGGATCCAGTGGGGCGGAACCGATGGATCCAAACCGACGCTGTACCCCACGACTGCGCTGGCACCAGCATCGGTCAACTCGGCGAACAGGGGGCCTTGCAACTGGCCAGACGAAAACAGCGTATCCAGATCGGGCGGATACTCGCCGTGCGTCGCGTGGTACGCACGCAGCCCCTGGCCCAGCGCCTCGAGGCGCATATCCGCCTGGACCGCACCGCCGAAAGTCTTGAAGAGCATGAGCCCCGCCGGGATCAAGATGAAGATCATGATGACGCCGAGTGCGCCGGTGACAACGCCGGTGATGGCCATGCCCTTGCCGCCGAAGCGCTCCGGCTGGCCGCTGGCGCGCACGGCTGCCACGATACCGAGGATGACGGCGACGGCGCCCAGGATGCCTCCCACACAGATGAACGCCGTCGGGATTGAGATGATGCCCAGGATCAGGGCCGCAATCGCAAGCCCGGTGCTGCGTTCCTGGGGCATGTAGCCGTACTGACCGCTGGTGAATGGCGGACCGCCCGCGGGCATGCTCGGCGGTAGCGACATAGCGCGCCTCCTCGAAATTGTCGCCCGACGGCGGAGGTCACCCCGGACGGCGTAAGCAGTGCGTTCCCATAGCCTGGCAAGGCGGGCTCAGTGTAACCGGCGCTGGCGACAATGGGAACCGGTAGCCTGGGGGTGAATTGTGAACGTTGGATGGTGCTCGGCCCGGCATTCCGGCCGTGGGCTATCATTCTGCCACGCCAAGAGCGTCAATCGGTGCGCGGAGGTCACAAGGCCGTCTATTGTGCTGCTGCGGCTCGGGCTGCTGTGGGGTGGAGTGTGAGTATCGTCAGCTCCGGTCGGCAGAAGAGCCGCACCGGCGGGGCGGAGCCGCGCTCCATGCCGATGCCGCGGCTGACGTAAATTCTCTGGCCAGCCACCGTGTGCAGGCCGCCGGCCGCTACGGCGCGCGGTACGCCGCTCAGCTTCAGCGGCGGCCCGAAGCCGGGGATCACAACCTGTCCGCCGTGGGTGTGCCCGGCGATGATGAGGTCGATCTGGTGTTCCGGCCGAGCGTAGAAGACTTCGTCCGGCACGTGCGACATGACTATGCGGACGTCGGCGGGCGTGGCCGCGAGGGCGCTGTACACGGGCGAAGGGGGCGGTCGCCAGTAGTCTATACCACCGATGGCGATGCGTGCGTCGCCGATCCCGACGACGACGATGTTGTCATTGAGCACCTGCAGGCCGGCGGCGCTGAGCAGGCTGACAGTGCGGTTCGGCCAGTCGATGTTGCCCAGAACGGCGAAGACGCGGGGGTGGTCGCTGAGCGGACGCAGGAGTTCGATGTAGGAATCGCCGTGGGCCGCGAAGTGCGTGTTGCTGGCCTGCACGAAATCGCCAGGCAGCAGGATTATGTCAGGAGTCTGGGCGAGGGCGGTCTGCACCACGCGGCGCTCGTAGCCAGTTACGGTGCGGAACTGCAGGTCGGCGAGGACGACGATGCGGATGGGGCGGGAACCCTCCGGCAAACCGGCGACGGGTACATCGACCTCGACGATTTCGAGCCAGGTGGGTTCGATCACTGAGGCGTAGATTCCTGCGGGAGCGGGCAGCAGGGCGAGGATGGTCGGCCCGGCCAGCAGCCAGCGCACGCGCGCGGTCGCCCGCCGCATGACGCCCCACAGAATGGCCAAACCGAAGAGTGGCAGCGTGAGCACAAGGCCCGCATAGGCCGCGTGCATGCAGCCGAACAGCCCCTTGGCAAGGCCGGCGGCGCCCAGCGGCAGGCAGGCCACGGCCGTCACGGCGAGGGCTGGCAGTAGAGCACGACACGCGGACCAGCCGTTTAGGGGATTGGGTGCCCGGCGCAGACCGCGGACGAGGACGGCAGCGCCGGCGACGCCGGCGGTGGCCGCGAGGGTCCAGACTACGATGCGATAGACGAGGTACAGGTCCACCGCCAACGATGGTAGAGCGGGATCCGCGCGGGGACAATGGGTGGCAAGTCGGCGTCCGTCCGGCGTGAGGCCGCCCGGCTCGCCGAGGAGGCCCCGCTAGCCGGGCGGGATGATCGTGGGCGGCCGGCCTTGTTTGCTTTGGTAGCTCGCGGAGAAGCTCTCGATCTGCTGCGTGAAGTCCGGTTCCAGCACGAATTCCACGTGGCCGTCGATGTACAGGATATTGCCACCCTCGCCGGCGTGATGGGCAGGGTCGCTATATGCCAGGATCCAATCGGGCTCCCGTTCGGAGTCGAGCAGCGCGGCGTAGTACACATAGAAGTAGTCGCAGGCCGGCGGAACGTGGCCGCTGGATGGGCTGATCAACTGGTCCGGCACGCACATGCCCTCGTTGACGAGCATGTCCAGGTTGAGCGGAAACGCGCCGGAGTTGTAGTTGGCGTAGATGTAGACGGCCTGGCCGATGCCGCGCAGGTTTGCCGAGCTGGTGGCGCGCTGGGGCGGCTCCATCCACGGGGCGAGGCTTGTAAGCACGACTACGGTTAACAGGATACTGATCGCACCAAGCGCAATCCCGATGACGCCGCGGCCCATGCCGCCGTGCCGCTGCGGCTGGCGAGCGGCGCGGATTACCGCTGCGATACCCAGGATGACCGCCAGTACACCGAGCAGCGGTCCTACGTAGTTGCGCATGCTTGGGATAGCGATGATCCCCAGAACCAGGGCGGCGGTGGCCAGGCCGGTTTGGACGGGCGCGGGTGGCGGCGGCGGAACCGGGGCGGTGTCGGGCTGAATTGGCGGCACGGTGTGTGAAGGTGTTTCGGACATCACGATTACTCCGCAGCGGGCACTACCAGAAACGTTTTATCCCACCTGGTGGGCCGGATGATCGTCACGGTTGGTCCGCCGGCGGCTCGGCTGGCTTCAGGATCGTGGGCGGCCGGCCGTGCCGGGCCTCGTACTCGTTTTCGAACGTCTGCATGGCGCGCTGGAATTCCTGCTCGTCGAGGGCGTCGGTTGACCCGTCGGCGAGGAGCACGACGCACATGGGGTAGTTCGCTATCACTACCCGCTGATAGGCCAGGATCCAATGGGGCGGAACCGATGGATCTAGGCCTACGGAGTATGCCACCTCAGCGCTGGCATCAGCGTCGATCAGCTCACCGAACACGGGCCCGCCGACCACACCGGGGGCAGACAGCGTATCCAGATCAGGCGGGTAAGCGCCGTGGGTAGCGTGATACGTGCGCAGGCTCTGGCCCAACGCCTCGAGGCGCATATCCGCCTGGACGGCACCGCCGAAAGCCTTGAAGAGCATGAGCCCCGCCGGGATCAAGATGAAGATCATGATGACGCCGAGTGCGCCGGTGACAACGCCGGTGATGGCCATGCCCTTGCCGCCGAAGCGCTCCGGCTGGCCGCTGGCGCGCACGGCTGCCACGATACCGAGGATGACGGCGACGGCGCCCAGGATGCCTCCCACACAGATGAACGCCGTCGGGATTGAGATGATGCCCAGGATCAGGGCCGCAATCGCAAGCCCGGTGCTGCGTTCCTGGGGCATGTAGCCGTACTGACCGCTGGTGAATGGCGGACCGCCCGCGGGCATGCTCGGCGGTAGCGACATAGCGCGCCTCCTCGAAATTGTCGCCCGACGGCGGAGGTCACCCCGGACGGCGTAAGCAGTGTCTACCCTCAACTTGGCAAGGCGGGCCCAGTGTAACCGGCGCTGGTGACAATGCAAACCGGTAGCCTGGGGGTGAATTGCGAACGTTGGATGGTCCCCGGCCGGGCGGTTCACGGTGAGGAGGGGGCGGGGGCGGTGCTAGTGCGGCACGGTCATGTTGCCGGGATCAAGTAGCGCGTCGAGAGTGGCCGCATCGAGCACTTGTTCCTCGAGGGCGACCTGGCGCACGGTTCGGCCGGTCTCGTAGGCCCGCTTGGCAAGGGCGGCGGCGCGGTCGTAGCCGATGCGCGGCGCTAGGCTGGTGCACACGGCCAGCGACTGCTCGAGCAGCGCCGCGCAGCGCTGCTCGTCGGCTTGGAGGCCCACGATGCACTTGTCGGTGAAGACGCGGCAGGCGTTGGCGGTCAGCCGCAGCGCTTCCAGCAGGTGGTGAGCCATCACTGGCATGCCGGCGTGCAGGTCGAGGTTGCCGAGCAGGCCGGCCGCGTGGGTGACGGCGGCCTCAGCTCCGACCACGTGCGCGCAGACCTGCAACACGGCCTCGCAGATTACGGGGTTGACCTTGCCCGGCATGATCGAGCTGCCCGGCTGGACGGCGGGCAGGCGCAGCTCGCCCAGGCCGCAGCGCGGCCCGCTGCCCAGCCAGCGAATGTCGTTGGCGATCTTGGTCAGGCTGATGGCGAGCACCTTGAGCGCCCCGGCGGTCGCCACCACGGCGTCCTGGGCGTGCTGGGCCGCGAAGTGATTGGACGCCTCGCAGAAAGCCTGGCCGGTCTCGGCGTTGAGGACGTCACACACGCGCCGGGCAAACTCCGGATGCGTGTTGAGGCCGGTACCGACCGCCGTCCCGCCCAGCGGCAACTCGAGCAGCTCGGCGGCATTGCGCGCCAAGCGGCCCTGGCACTGGGCGATCTGCGCGGCATAGCCGCTGAATTCCTGTCCCAGCCGGATCGGCGTGGCGTCCTGCAGATGCGTACGGGCGATCTTGAGGATGGCGTCGAACTCCTGCGCCTTGGCTAACAGGGCCGCGTGCAGCGCTTCCAGGGCCGGCAGCAACTCGTCGTGAATGGCCTCGACGGCGGCGATGTGAAGGGCGGCGGGAATCGCGTCGTTAGATGATTGGCCCATGTTGACGTGATCGTTTGGGTGGATGCGCTGCGTGCCGCGCCGGCCGGCCGCCAAGTCCGTGGCGCGGTTGGCGATGATCTCGTTGGCGTTCATGTTGGTGCTCGTACCGGAGCCGGTCTGAAAGACGTCGACGACGAAATCGGCGTCGTGCCGGCCGTCAAGCACCTCGCGCGCGGCCTGGCGAATCGGCTCGGCCAACTCCGGCGCCAGGCGACCCAGGGCCTCGTTCGCCGTCGCCCCGGCATACTTGACGAGCCCCAGCGCGCGGATGAAAGGCCGGCCGAAACGATAGCCGCTGATCGGGAAATTCAGCACCGCCCGCCGCGTGGCTGCGCCGTAGCGGGCCTCGGCCGGCAACTCCACGGGCCCCATCGAGTCATGTTCAACACGTGTGGCTGACATGGGCGCTCCCTTCGCAGGTTCGGCATGTATCTTCCCAGGATGATAGCGGGGAGCCGGGCCGACGGCACGGAGCGCGGCGCGGCGCGGTGGCGAGCTACGCCGGCCGCTGCCGCCGGCAGTGCGCGGAAACGCAGACGCGGGACCGCACGGCGGCGGCCGAAGCCTGCTCCCCTAGCTAGGTCAACGGGTATCCCGGCAGACCCGTCAGCGCAGGAGCATCCTCACTCCGCGGGGGCCGCGACGAACTCACTGGTCCAGTGGTCGCTTCCGGCGGAGTTGGTGTCTTCGCCGCGCGCCTGCCGCCGGCCGGTGCGCATGCGGAAGCCCTGAAGGATGCTGAGCACCTGTTGGGCAATACCCATCCACGTGAAGCTGGCGCGGGCTTTCTGCGAGCCGAACTTCGCCAGTTGCCCGGCCACCCGCTGGTGTTGCAGCGGTATGCAGATGGCATGGCCGAAGGCCTCCGGGTCGAACGGGTTGGCGTACAAGGCCTCCAGCCCCCAGGTGACCTGCTCCCACAGGCCGCCCTCGGTTGTCACGACCGCCGGCGTGCCGCAGGCCATGGCCTCGACCGCGGTCATGCCGAAGGGCTCATAGCGGCTGCTCAGCGCAAACACGTCCGCCAACCGGTAGTAGTCCGGCAACTCGTCATCGGCAATGTAATCGGTGACGCTGACACGTTCCGCAATGCCCAGCTCGCCGGCCAGCGCGCGCAGTTCCTCAATTTGCTCCTGCTCGCGTGTGCTCGGCTCCTTCGAGCCGGCCGCCAGCAGCAGGCGCGCGTCCGGCACACGCTGGAACACGACCGGCATGGCCCGCAACAGCAGGTCATACCCCTTGTTGTGCGCCATCCGGCCCAGCGCCAGCACGATCCGCCCCTCATATCCGTACTGCCGCTTGAGCGCCAGGCGCGACGCGTACGACACCGGGAAGAAACGCGAGTCGTCATATCCCGGCGGAACAACGTAGATGTTCTCGTTCGAGATACCGTACTCGTCCTTGCACAGAATATCGCGCTGCACCGGCGTCGTCGCAATGATCCCGTCGCACTCGTCGTAGATCACCTTCTCGTTGCGGATGCGCTGACGGAAGTTGTACTTGCGCTCATTCTCCTCCGGGTCGCCATCCATGTTGTCGCGCTTCCAGACGCCGATCGAGTGCGGCGTATGCACGTGGGGGATGCGCAGTCGATTGGCCAGCCCCTGCCCGGCCAGCCCGGCATCCCAGTAGTGGCTGTTGATGAACGAATAGCGCAGGCGTTTCGCGTGGATGTAGCGCACCGCGTTCTGGAGCCATTCAGGAATGTGATGATACAGAGTCTCTTTGGGTATGAACTCGTCGCCACCACACGGGAACCGCAGAACGCGCACACGCTCGTTCACCCGTTCCGTGGCCGACTGCCCCTCGAACTGCCGCGTCAGTATGTCCACCTGGTAGCCCATGCGCGCCAGGCACTTGCTCAGCTCGAGCACGTATACCACCTGGCCACCGGTGTCAGGCTTGCCGAACTGCGGCTCCGCCGCCACGTAGCCGTGAGTCGAGATCATCATGATGCGCTGTTTGGTAGACACCGCTGTTCTCCTTTCAATCCGCAAGTCCCGGCCGCAGGGCCCCCGCCTCTTCCGGCCGGTCGTGGCCAGGCGCCGCGCTTGTGAACACGGCCTCTGACGGCACGCTCATCATGCTCGCCACGCGTTGCAGCGTGGCCAGAATCATCGTCTGCTCCCACTCCGGCAGCTTCGCCAACTGCCGCCGGAAACGCGCGTGCAAAACGGACGGAACGTCCCGCAGAGCCTCAATGCCGCGTGGCGTGGGCGTCACCGTGATAGTCCGCCGATCGTGCTCGCTGCGACTGCGCGTGAGCAGGCCCTTGCGTTCCAGCCGGTCCAGGATGCCGGTGATGGTCGGCTGGCTCAGGCGTACGGCCCGGGCCAATTGGCCGGCCGTGCTCCTGCCAAAACGACACGCCGCCCGCAGCGTGGCGATCTGCGGCCCCGTCAGACCATGTTCGAGCACGAACCAGCGCGAGTGCAGGTCAACGGCCCGGACAATGCTCTGGATGGCCCATGCCACGCCCTCCTCAACGCCCGATCGACTCGCTTCCCGGTTGTCTGGACACATGCTTTCGATCCCGAACAAAAGATTTGTACACGAAATGTTATTAATCAACGGGATAATCAGTCCAGATTGGTCTTTGACAATGTCACAGTGAGTATTATGCGCCAGATATCGTCATTTTCAACCTCAACCCTTTATTTTGCGACAATATAGATAATTTGTGAGCGAAAGGAAACTCTGCAATTGCCGACGTTGTCTAGCAGGCCAGCCTCGGACCCAGAAATGCCATAAGGCGTTTTTCACTAGGAGTTTATATCTCATGCGTGCGCCAGAATCCGGGGCTTGCCGCAACGCCCCCCCCCCGCCACGCCACTGACCCCGTTGGCCGCCAACCCATACCGGGGGCCACACGCACCTGACCAGCCCCTGGGTCTCCCCGAACCACTCCTCGGTTTGCCGTCAGCCACCGTTGCCACGCCGCCCGGCCCAGCCAGCAAGAGAATCGGTTTCTGCCCCGATCAGGAGATCGGCGTCACCGGCAAGGAATGTGCACTGCCCTTGAGAGTGAGCAGGAGGCAAGGCGGCAATCTGACCCGGCCTGCGCGGCGCTAACCGCGACGCTCGCGCGCCACGCGGCGCGTGTGAGTGCCGGCCACGATTCCCAAACGCGGTTGCCATCGGCGTCGGCGCGCTGCGTCCACGCAGATCCTGGACAGTCCCACCACGGCCCGCCGGTTCGCTTGCCCGACCAAGGCCCGACCTTATAATTGGCACTTTCCGACCCGCAGCGGCGGGCTGCTCCCGCGGCTGCGTACAAGGTGTGGCAGAAAGGACTACCGTGGCAAGCTCAGTCCAACCCCTGTGTGCTCATGGCCACTTCGCGCTCCGCCGGCTGCATTCGCTCTGCGGCATCTTCCCGATCGGGGTGTTCCTGATCAACCACATGTTGACGAACTCGACTGCGCTGCTGGGATCGGTCGTGGGCGAGCATTTCACCCACCACGTCGCCCTGATTCACAGCCTGCCCTGGCTGCTGGCCATCGAGATCGTCTTCATCTTCATCCCGCTGGCCTTCCACGGCATTTACGGCCTGATCATCGCGCTGGAGGGGCGCGCCAACTACGCCAGTTACCCCTACATGGACAACTGGCGCTACGCCTTGCAGCGCATCACCGCCTACATCACGATCGTCTTCGTCGTTGTGCACCTGCTGCACTTCCGCTTGGCACACTGGCTGGGTGGGCCGTCCTACGCCGACGCCGTCCACGCCGGTCAGACCTTCGCCATCACGCAGGACGGCTTCCTCAATATGCTGTTGCCCACCTGGGTCTGGATGGTGATCTACGTCATTGGCCTGAGCGCCGCGGTCTTCCACTTCTGCAACGGCATCGTGACTTTCTGCATCACCTGGGGCATAGCGGTCAGTGTCAATTCGCGCAAGCGGCTTTCGTGGCTGGCTGGTGCGCTGGGCCTGCTGTTGCTGGCCTGGGGACTGCTGTCGCTGTACGCCTTCGGAACGTTCCAACGACCGGCCGACAACGCCGCGCCCGACCACCACACCGTGGCCATTCGGACCGTGGACTGACCCCGGCCGACCCCAGCCGTCCGCAACTGACAGACGTTCTGCGCGGTGAATGCCGGCGCCGCAGTGCGCGTGCGGTCAATCCTCGCTGTCCGTGGCGGGGAACAGCGCGTCGATTTCCTGCATGTCCCGCGGCGTTAGCTCAAATTCGGTGGCCGCGATGTTCTCCTCGACCTGCGCCACGCGGCTCGCGCCGATGATCACGCTGCTGACCGTCTCACGCTGCAGGAGCCACGCGATGGCAAGCTGTGCCAGCGTCATGCCGTGCCGCTCGGCGATGGGCCGCAGGCGATCGACCCGCCCAGCCAGCTCGCGATCAACCGCCTTGAGGAAGTAATTCATGCGCTCATCGGAGGCCCGGCTGTCCGGCGGAACGTGTCCACCGGAATACTTGCCGGTCAGCACGCCCTGCTTGAGCGGGCTCCACACCACCTGTCCGAGGCCCTTCTCCCGGCAGGTCTTCTGTACGCCATTCTTCTCGACCCGGCGGGCGGCGATGCTGTATTCCGGCTGGTTCGATACGGGCGGGTAGGCGTTCAGGGCAAAGGCCCACTCGAAGGCATGGTCGATCGCCGCCGCGGGCCACTCGCTGACTCCCCAGTACAGGATCTTGCCCTGTCGAACCAGGTCGTCCATTGCCCGGACGACCTCGTACATCTCGACCTCTTCGTCGAGGCGGTGGCACTGATACAGATCGACATAGTCCGTGCGCAGCCGGCGCAGCGACCCGTGAATACTCTCCAAGATGTGCTTGCGCGACAGGCCGCGGTCGTTCACGCCGTCGCTCATGGGGAAGAAGACCTTGGTGGCCAGCACGATATCCTGGCGCCGGAACTCCCCCAGGAGCCGGCCGTAGCATTCCTCCCCACCGCCGCTGGCGTACATGTCAGCCGTGTCGAAAAAGTTGACGCCCAGTTCAAACGCCTTGCGTACGCAAGGAGCCGCCACGTCGTCACCGAACCGGCCTCCGAACGTGAGCCAGTTTCCCAGCCCGATCTCTGACACCTTCACGCCGGCTTTTCCGAGTCTGCGGTACTTCATGGTCCTGACCTGCTGCAAACGCACGCTGGAACTGCTGCCCGGCGTGCGTGACGCCTGTCAGGTGTCGGCCTTCCCGCAGGCCCACAGCCCACCGGCGGCCGGCACCTCTGATTCACTAGAGTACTACGTATACTGTCGAGAAGGGCTTGCGTCCACGCTGAGCGGCGAGTGTCGCGCGGTTGCCGCCAGCCGGCACAAGTGAACGTAGATCCCGCGCTCGCCAGGGGGACACCGAACCAGATATGGCGGGTCGGAGTTGCGCCCTATGTCTCGGCCGGGGGGCCGTGGCGGCGACCCGACCGCGTCAGTTCTCCGCCAGGCCGAGCTGGGCGGCCTCTATGAGCTGATCCATCTCCCGCGACCATTCGCCGAAATCGCCGGTCTCCTGGGCCCGGAAGGCGGACTCCATTCGCGCGGCGACCTCGCTGATCTCGGGGTAGCCGTAGGAACCGCTGGCCCCCTTCAGGCGGTGCGCGAGCGTCGTGAGCTGGTTCCAATCGAGCCTCTCGAAGGCCTGTCGCAGTTCCGCCAGGCGGTCCGGCAGCACTCTGACGAAGTCCTCAACGACATCGCGCAGCTCTGCATCCTCGGCCAGCAGTTGCGAGATAAGCTTCCTGGGACTAGTCGTGGTCACGGTGAATCCTCGTGGCCGGACGGCGCGTCGAAGCTCCACCCGGCGCAGCGCCCTCAAGATCGGACCGGCGCAGCACTACGCATGCTTCCCCGTTACGATCGAGGATCGGCAAATTGTCGATACTGATTGAAATGAATGGCCAGGGCCCATAGTCTTCCGCACGGCAGCGTGGGAGAATCGTAGTATCACACGTTGCCCCTGCTGATGCTGCCCCGGTCTGGTTGGCGGCAGGAGACGGAAAGCAGGCCCCGGAGCTGCCCATGTGCGGAATAGTTGCCTATATCGGACAGCGCGAAGCCTGCCCGATTCTCACCGAGGGGCTCAAGCGGCTGGAATATCGCGGCTATGACTCGGCCGGCGTGGCAGTTGTGAGCGATAACGAGTTGGTCATCCGGCGTGCGGTCGGCCGCATTTCAGCCCTGGAAGCCAAGCTTGATAAGACGCTCAACGGCGCTACGGTCGGAATGGCCCATACGCGCTGGGCGACGCACGGCGCCCCCACCGAGGCAAACGCCCACCCGCATTGCGACGCAAAAGGCCGGCTGGCCCTCGTTCATAACGGGATCATTGAGAATTATAGGGCCTTGTCAACCTACCTGCGACATGAGGGTATCGAGCTTGTCAGCGAGACGGACACCGAAGTCCTGGCGAAGCTCATCGGCCACCTCTACGCGGGCAACCTGGCCGACGCCGTCCGCAAGGCGCTGAACGAGGTCCGTGGCACGTTTGGCATCGCGGTCATTCACGCCGACGAGCCGGACGTCATCGTCGGCGCTCGGCGGGGCAGCCCGCTGATCGTCGGGATCGGCAAGGATGAGTACATCATCGCGTCCGACGCCTCCGCGATCCTCCAGCATACGTCGCAGGTTATTTACCTCGAAGACAACGAGATCGCCGTAGTGCGCCGCGACGGCGGTTTCCGCACGATGACGCTGGACGCCGCCCCGGTCAGCAAGGAAGTATCCGAAATCGAATGGACGCTCGAGCAGCTCGAGTTGGGCGGGCACGAGCACTTCATGAGCAAGGAGATCTTCGAGCAGCCCGAAGCGCTGCGTAATTGCACGCGCGGGCGCATCGACGTGGCCGAGGGCCGCGTCGTGCTCGGCGGCCTGGTCAACGTGGCGCGCGAGATCGTGCGCTGCGATCGCATCATCCTGACGGCCTGCGGTACGGCCTGGCATGCCGGCCTGGTCGGCGAATACATCTTCGAAGAGATGGCGCGCATTCCCTGCGAGGTCGAATACGGCAGCGAATTCCGCTACCGCAACCCGATCATCACGGACCGCACGCTGGTAATCGCGATCTCGCAGAGCGGCGAGACGGCCGACACGCTGGCGGCCGTGCGCGAGGCCCGCGAGAAGGGCGCGCTGGTGCTGGGCATCGTCAATGCGGTCGGCTCGACGATTGCACGCGAGACGGACGCGGGGGTCTACCTGCACGTGGGTCCGGAGATCGGCGTCGCGTCCACCAAGGCCTTCACCGGACAACTGACGGTCCTGTCAATGATGGCCGCCTATCTGGCCCGGCGGCGCCACATGAGCCACAACGACTGCCAGCAGTATCTGCAGAATCTCAGCCAGATGCCGGCCGCGGTTGAGCGGGCCCTCGAAGTGTCCGACCAGACGCGCGAGATCGCTGCGCGCTACATCGACGCCAACAACTGGCTCTACCTTGGTCGCGGGCTGCAGTACCCGGTGGCTTTGGAGGGGGCGCTGAAGCTGAAGGAGATCAGCTACATTCACGCGGAAGGGCTGCCGGCCGCCGAGATGAAGCACGGCCCCATAGCGCTGATCACGCCGAATATGCCGGTCGTCGTTATCGCCACGCACGACCACCTCTACGAGAAGGTCGTCAGCAACATCGAGGAGGTCCGCAGCCGCGGCGGTCATGTCATCGCCATCGCCAGTGAAGGCGATCGGCAGATCAGGGATATCGCCGAGCACGTCGTCTACGTCCCCGATGTCCCCGAACTGCTGCAGCCGCTCCTGACCGTTGTGCCCCTGCAGCTTCTGGCCTATCACGCCGCGGTGCTCCGCGGCTGCGACGTCGACAAGCCGCGCAACCTCGCCAAGTCGGTCACGGTGGAGTAGCGCCTCCACAAGCCTCCCGGGATGGCAGCTCCCAGGCCGCGCAGATCCGACCGCAGGCAAGCTCAACCGCTTTTGGGGCTTTGGCCCAGAGACGACAGACTCAGGCGTCCGGTTCGCACGTCACCAGCAGGCCGCAGGTCGCGAACTGGTCAACATACAGCTCGGCGCGCTCCCGGTGCGTCACGAGCAGCAGGCTCTGGCCGCGCTCGTGCGCTTCAATTGTCCGGGCAATCGCCTCTTGTTCGTTCAGTCGCGTCAGCTTCAGGATGGTCACGATGACGTGGTCGAACGTGTTGACGTCGTCATTGTGCAGTATTACGAGATAAGGCGGCAACTGCCGCGCCTGCTCGCGTTCCTTGACCTTGGTTGTGGGGCTGCGGGATGGGTCGCTCACGGCTTGCTCCGGTCGGCTGCCCACCGGTGGCACAAACTACCTAACCTGTTTTAGAACATAGCGTTGCGGTCCGAATCGTCAAGGGCAAAGTGCCCGGGGCCCCGATGGCTCGCCGCCGCGTATCGGGGCGCCCCGTCGATTTCGACGCGCGGAGTGGCTGAAGCGGGCCGCGCCGTTACAATGCCGCGCTGCGGAACTGCCGGGGCGTTCCGGGAGAGGACCTATGACATTGCCGCGTCTTCTGCTTGTGGTACTGACCGTCCTGGCAGCCACGGCGCCGCTCGCCGCCCAGGACATCGATGACGGCCTGGCCGCTCTGCGGACCAGGACTGGCCTGACCGACGACGACCGGGCCACTATCCAGGACTGGGTGCGGCAGCGCAGCACTGCGATCATCGGCAACGACGCGGCGAGCGCGGCGGTGGCCTTTGCCCAACTGCGCGATGGGTTTCGTGGCAATCGCGAGTTCCTGGACGCGTACGTGGCGGCCGGTATCAACGCCGCCCGAGAGGCCATTGCGTCGGCCGACCTGGTCGGTGCGGCCCGGCTCGTGGTGCTGCTCAACCACTTCAATGACCTGCGCACACTGGACGCGCTGGTCACCGCGCTGGGTGACAGTCGTGCGGCCGTGCGCGCGGCTGCGGCCACGGGCCTGGCAACTTTGCAGCCCAAGCTGACCGGCAACCCCGACTCGTTTCGTCAGGCGATCGACGCACTGCGCGCCGCCGGCCCCCGCGAACAGTCCGCCAAGACGCTCGAGTTGATCTATCGCGCCTTGGATTACTCGTCCGTGCAGGTGGCCGTCGAACGCAAGGCCGCGGCTCTGGCGCTACTGGCCATTTTGCAGGAGCGCGCCCAGCAGGCGACGACGGGGCGGTTGTCGGCGTACGGTGCCGACTACGTCGGCGTCCAAGCAGTGAACAGACTCCTGGCGGTTCTGGAGCCCGCCGAGCGCAACGACTACACGGCTGCGGTGGCCAGGCTCCTGCACCACGCCGTTCGGCGGTATGCCGGCGGCGACAACCAGTTGTGCAAGGTTGACGACCGGACCGGCAGCGCGGACAACATCGCCCTGCGCAATGCCACTGAGTTGCTGATTCGCGAGTGTGAGCAGCAGCTCGTCGCACTGCTCAAACCGGCTGATGCCCCCCAGGTGACCGAGAGCATGCAGCGGGCGGAATGCACCAACGTCGTGATCGAGATGAACCGCTGGGCCGACGTGCTCAAGGGTTCCATCGGACTGCAACTGCCCAACGTGGAAAGTCCGCCCGAGCGGGGCGACTAGCCGCGCGGCGCCTCAGACCCGGCCGCTCATATCCGTGCCGACCCCTGACCGCGAAAATACGCCGCGTTTGCTTCGGCCGAATCGCGCCACTTGGCCGGCAAGTCCCCGTCGGCGAAGATGGCCTTCACCGGGCACTCATCCACGCACAGCCCGCAATCGATGCACGTCTCCGGATCAATGAAGAGCTGGGCGACAGTGTCGAAGCCGGGCTCGTCCGGACGCGGATGGATGCAGTCCACGGGACAAACCTCCACGCACGACCCATCCTTAACGCCAACGCACGGCTGAGTGATGTAGTGAGGCACCAGCGGCCCTCCTGAGTGAGCGGCAGATCCTGCCGCCCGAACACGTTCTCATCGCGGCTCGATAGCGGGATTATAGAAGCCGGCGGACTTCTGGGTGTGCCTAGCGGCTGATTCGCTCCTGCGATCTGTGAACACCCGTGTGGGGCGACGGTGGCAGCACTACGCGCTGTCGGAGCATAAGTGCCCGTTGGAAGGTGTTTTAGGTCACAGTGCCTCGCCCCAGCTACTAGTTGCGGATACAGACTGTCGGAGACCTCTGCGAAACCGGACACAATGAGTCCGCGGCTCTGTGCCTGAGGGCGGCGGTGAAAACGGCCGCCCGGTCAAACCGATAAGTAAGCGCAATGGGACTGGCATGTTACGGCACCGAGGCGGGCCGACCACCACGCTTCGGCATAGTCCTCGTGTCTATGCTGCTGGCGTGTGGCCCCCTGATAGCTGCGCGCGCCCAGACTGACGCAGGTCAGTCCACGCTGGTTGCGGCCGACGGTACCGCGATCGCGGACGCGGTTGACACTGAACTGATTACGGTGACGCTGCTTGCCGCGGACGGCACCACTCCCGTCGTGGGCCATTCTGTGATGCTCGCCGTCGCAGCCGGCGGCTCCGCCGGGCTGACGATCAGCGCGCCTTCGGGTCTTTCGACGGCGGCCGGCGTGGTTACTTTCACCGTCAGCTCAACCGTATCGAAGGTCGTCACGCTCCAGGCCATCGACCTCACCGACGCCATCGTGGTCAACCAGACCGCCGACGTGGATTTCACGCCGAACGTGACCGACGCGGACAACGCAACCCTCGTGGCTGCCAACGGAACCGCCGTGGCGGATGGCGTGGAAACGGACCTAATCACCGTCACGCTGCTCAATGCCCTGGGCAATCCGGTGCCCGGGCACGACGTATCGCTCGCGGTCAGCGCGGGCGGGGCGGCCGGCGTGTCTATTAGCGCGCCTTCCGGCGTCTCCGATGCCGCCGGCGTCGTGACCTTCACTGTCAGCTCGACGATCTCAAAGACCGTGACCTTTCAGGCCACCGACGACACCGATGGCGTCGTAATCACGCAGACCGCCGACGTCGATTTCACGCCCGACCTCACCGACGCGGACGCTTCGACGGTCGTCGCGGCCGACGGCAGCGCCGTCGCCGACGATCTGGACACTGAGTTGATCACAGTGACGGTGCTTAACGTCGCGTCCGCGCCCCTGTCAGGCCGCGACGTGTCGCTGGCCGTGGTCGCCGGGGGCGCGGCCGGCGTCAGCATCAGCGCCCCTTCGGGCCCTTCTGATGCCGCCGGCGTCGTGACCTTCACCGTCAGATCCAGCATCTCCAAGGTCGTCACGTTCCAGGCCACTGACGACAGCGACGGCGTCGTAATCACGCAGACGGTCGATGTCGATTTCACCCCGAACGTGACCGATCCCGACACGGCCACGGTGACGACCGCCGACGGCACTGCCGTCGCCGACGGCGTGGAGACCGAGCTCGTAACCGTCACGCTGCTGAACGCGGCCGGCAACCCGATGGTCGGGCATGACGTGTCCCTGTCCGTCAGCGCCGGCGGCGCGGCGGGCGTATCCATCAGCGCGCCTTCGGGCGTCTCCAGTGCAGCCGGCGTGGTGACCTTCACCGTCAGCTCCACCATATCGAAAACCGTCACCTTCCAGGCTACCGACGATACCGACGGCATCATCATCACACAGACGGTCGGCGTGAACTTCACGCCGAACATAACGCATGCCGGCAACTCCACCGTGGGAAGCGCCGACGGCAGCGCCGTGGCCGACGGCGTCGAAACGGAACTCATTACGGTCACCTTGCTGAACCCCGCAGGCAACCCGGTTTTCGGGCACGACGTTTCGCTGGCGGTTAGTGCGGGCGGCGCGGCGGGCGTGTCCATTAGCGCGCCGTCGGGTGTCTCCGGTGCCACCGGCGTGGTGACCTTCACTGTCAGTTCGACCATCTCCAAGGTCGTCACCTTCCGCGCCACCGACGACAGTGATGGCGTCACCATCACGCAGACGGCCAACGTCGACTTCACCGCGAACATATCCGATGCCGGCAATTCGACCGTCGTGAATGACGACGGCACGGCGGTGGCCGACGGCGTCGAAACGGAGCTCATTACCGTCACGCTGCTGAATACCGCGGGCAACCCGGTCTTCGGCCACGACGTTTCGTTGGCGGTTAGTGCCGGCGGGGCGGCGGGCGTCACCATTAGCGCGCCTTCGGGCGTCTCCGATGCTACCGGCGTCGTGACCTTCACAGTCAACTCGACCGTTTCCAAGGTCGTCACCTTCCAGGCCACCGACGACACCGACGGCGTCGCCATCACACAGACGGTCGCCGTGGACTTCACGCCGAACATAACTGATGTGGACACGTCAACCGTGTTGGCCGCAGACGGAACCGCCGTCGCCGACGGTCTGAACACGGAACTCATCACCGTCACACTGCTGAACGACTCGGGCAACCCCGTCTTCGGCCACGACGTCTCGCTGGCCATCGTAGCCGGCGGCGCGGCCGGCGTGTCCATCAGCGCGCCTTCAGGTGTCTCCGATGCCGCCGGCGTAGTGACCGTCACCGTCAGCTCGACCGTCGCGAAGACCGTCACGCTTAACGCCACCGACGACACCGACGGCATCACCATCACGCAGACCGCCGACGTCGAGTTCACGCCCAACTTCACCGACGCAGACACATCAGCAGTCGAAGCCGCCGACGGCAGCGCGGTTGCCGACGGTTTGGATACGGAACTGATCACGGTCACCGTGCGCAACGCGGCCGACGCGCCGCTGCCGGGCCGGACCGTCTCGCTGGCAATCGTGGCGGGCGGGGCGGCGGGTGTGTCCATCAGCGCGCCTTCGGGCCTGTCGGGCGCCGACGGCGTCGTGACGTTCACCGTCAGCTCGACCATCTCGAAGACGGTCACCTTCCAGGCCACCGACGAAACCGACGGCACTATCATCACGCAAACCGCCGACGTGGACTTCACGCCGAACGTCACGGATCCCGACACCGCGACGGTCGTGGCGGCCGACGGTAGCGCCGTCGCCGACGACGTCGATACGGAACTCGTGACCGTGACCCTCCTCAACGCGGCCGGCCATCCCATGGTCGGGCACACCGTCGCGCTGGCCGTCAGCGCCGGTGGGGCGGCGGGCGTCACGATCAGCGCCCCCTCGGGCGTCTCCGACGTCGGCGGCGTTGTGACGTTTACCGTGCGATCCAGCATAGCCAAAGTCGTCACCTTCCAGGCCACTGACGACACTGACGGCGTCGTCATTGCTCAGACGGCCGCGGTCGCTTTCACGGCTAACGTAACCGCCGCCGACCAGGCGACCGTGGCGGCCGCCGACGGAACCGCCGTCGCGGACGGCGAGGAAACCGAGCTGATTACTGTCACACTGCTCAACGCCCTGGGACACCCGGTGCCCGGCCACGATGTATCGCTGGCGGTCAGCGCCGGCGGGGCTGACAACGTCACCATCAGCGCGCCTTCGGGCGCTTCAGATGCCAACGGCGTGGTGACGTTCGCGGTCAGCTCCAGCGAACCCAAGGTCGTCACGTTCCAGGCCACCGACGACACCGACGGCGTCGTCATCACGCAGACCGCGGTTGTCACCTTTGCGACGAACGTGACTTCCGCGGGCACCTCGACCGTCGTCGCCGCCGACGGCAGCGCCATCGCCGACGGCGTCGCGACCGAGTTGATCACCGTCACACTTCTGAACGCGGGCGGAAACCCGGTTTGGGGACACGACGTGTCGCTGGCGATCGTCGCCGGCGGAGACGCGGGCGTGACCATCAGCGCCCCCTCAGGGCCTTCAGATGCCGACGGGGTCGTCACCTTCACCGTCAGTTCAAACCAGCCCAAGGTCATCGTGCTGCGCGCTCAGGACGACACGGACGGCGTCAGCATCACGCAGACGGCCGTTGTGACCTTCACGCCGGGCGCCCCACATCACCTCAACTTCGTTGTGCAGCCCAGTAACACTGACCGCGCCACACCCCTCGTTGTGTCGGTAGAGATCGTCGATGCCCTTGAGCACCGCGTGGACGTGACCAGCCCCGTCACCCTCACCCTGCTGGATCCGGACGGCTGCGGCGGCACGCTGACCGGCACGACCACCAAGGCGGCCGTCGCCGGACTGGCACAGTTCAGCGAAGCCGATAACGTCAAGGTCACCGCCACGTGCCACGCCTACTACCTGCGGGCGTCGTCAGCCGGCGTGGCGTCGGTCGATTCGAACCTGTTCCATGTCGGACTGGGCTCCAACATCCTCTGCGCCGCCGCCGCCGTCACTGTGCACGACGCGCACACCGACCTGACGGCCACTTACGCGATTGAGGGCGACGAGGTCCCGGCTTTTGCGGTCGCTTACGGGCTGAAGTATGGCCCGGGGGCCGCCGCGGCCATTGACACCGTCCTTGGCACCCACGTCGTCAGCGCGCTCGGCCTGCGTTCGCCCGGCCTACACACGATCAGCCTGGGCGACATGCGGCCCGCCCTGAACCAGATCATCCGCCACGGCGACCAGCTCGTGGTGCACATCGATTGCGACAACGTGGTGCAGGAGGCCTCGGACGACGACAACATCGCTACGACCAGCCTGCACGTGGACCTGGTGCTCACAGACCTCCTGACCGACATTCGCGGCGGCGGCTCGAACGCGCGCATCTTCTACACGGTCGTAAGCCCGGCGGACGTGCCCGATTTCACCATCCGCGTGGGACTCGACTGGGATCGCGACGGCGTCATGGACGAAGCTCTGCCGGACATCCTGGCGACCGGCACGCTGGTCCAGCCCGGCGCCCATGTCGTAACGGTGAACCTCGCCGAGACGCTGCTCGCGCGCGGCCTGGACTACGACGCCCCCTTCGGAATCATCGCATTGCTGGACGCGAACAACGAAGTCGCCGAGGCTGACAACGTTGGTAATAACCGCCGCAGCACAACCGACCACGGTTACGTGGCGCTCACGCTCGCCCTGCTAAGCACGCCCGAGGCGGTTCTTGTGGGTGATGAGCTGGCACCAATCTGGCGCGTCGCCAACACCGGCAATGTACCCGCCGCGGATGCCGTCCTGACCCTCGCTGCTCCCAGCGACTTGGCCTTCCTGCACGCCGAGTCCGCTGACGACGAGCAGGTCTTGGAAGCACTCGAATTCGGCGCCGGCGTGGCCATCGCGCTCGGCACGCTGCCGCCCGGCGAACGCCTGGACGTGGCCGTTTACCTGGAAGCCCTCAGCCGCGGGCAGTTCAACATCTGGGCCGCCGTCGCGACGGACAGCTACACCGTCCAAGCTGCGGATACGCGTATCATTGTCCGCGGCGAAGGCGACGAGGACGGCGATCCGGGCGGCGTCGTAGTGGAAGAGATCACTACCACGGTGCATTTTATAGGACTATGTGGCGCGGCCGGCGTGCCGCTGCTGACGCTGAACCTGCTGGCCATGCTAGTCATGAAGGCGTCACTACGCGCCCGCCGAAGATGACGCAAGGAGACCGAATCATTCGTAAGAAGCATTCCAGCCTGGTGCGGCTTGGCGTCGCGGCGGCCCTGAGTTCGTGCCTGCTGGCCGGCTGCCATCTGCCGCCCGTCAATATCCTCGGCGTGGGCCTGGGCTACCTCCTCGGCCGCTGGGAGGCTACGCGCGTCGAAGTCGTCATTACGGAACGCATCTGCTACCAGGATGGCGTGCAAATCCCCTGTCCGTGAACTGGCGGTGCGTGTGGGTAGCCGTTCGTGGGCGTGCTGCCGGGTGTCCAGCGCCCGGCTCAATCGGGACGGTAAGTCCTGATGCGCACCAGGTGAATCGTTACGCCGACGGCGACGCCCAGCAGCAGCAGGCGGACCCACCACAGCGAGACCACCAGCCAGGAAGTTGAGCCGATCGTCAGCCACAACAGCCCGAGCGCAAGCATCTTCTGTTTGAGCGCTATGCCCTTGCCTTCGCGGTAGTTCCTGATGTACGTGCCACACCAGCGGTTGGTAAGCAGCCAGTGATGGAACCGTTCCGAGCTGCGCGCGTAGCAGCTTGCGGCCAAGAGCAGGAAGGGCGTGGTGGGCAGCAGCGGCAGGAGCATGCCAAGCACGCCCAGTGCCACGCACAGCGTGCCGCAGACGGTCAGCAGAGTCTTGATCGGCTCTCGCAATGGCCTCTGCTTCATTCGCTTACGCCGTGTCTTCGTCGCCGCCGTGGAGTCGGCGCCAGCGGGCCCGCCGGACAGTCTTGCCAAAGACGCACTTGCGCCTGTTCAGGCAGCCCTGGTCGTCCGCTCCGCCGCCTGCTCCGGAGGGTCAGCGTGAGCAACTCCTGCTCCCGGCCCCTCAGGCGGGCGACACCCGCCCGACGGCGCCCGGTTTAGGTTCGGCGTATGCCGCCCGGTTTGCGCTCCGCCCGGGCCGTTGAGACCCATACAGGGGAACATAACGGGGCCGGGTAGGAGCCGCAACGCGGTCAACCGGGCAGCGGTCCGCGTCGTCATCCGCACGTGCCCGATAGCTGCCAGGCGGCTGAAGGGCCCGTTTGCACATGGCCGATAAGAGGGAGTGCGCCGCGCTGCCGTTGGCTTCGGCCCTGGTTGTGCCCTGACCCTGGATACAGGGAAGCCCCGTTGCCCTGCGTGGCTGCTTCGTCCGGTCCTGATGCGCGCGGCGCAACTCGGTCGCATCAGGCGGGCGCACTGCCATGCTGGAGCGCTCCTCGTGCCCGTGTCGCCTGGTTGGGTGACGGAGATACGTCTGCTCGCGTGAGCTAGTCGGCGGCGGCGATTTCCAGGCGCGGTCCCTGGTAGTTGCGACAGGAAAGCGCGGCTATGATACGCCCCTGGCGCTGTCCACACAGGCTGGGGATGAAGCAGAGTGACAACTGGGTAGCGTCTTGCGCAATGGAGTTCTGTGATGCCGGAGACAATTGAGGCTTTCGTCAGCAAACTTCAGGCCGACGGAGTGCGGGCGGGCCAGGCGGCGGCTGACAAGATTCGCGCCGAGGCGGAGGAGCGGGCGGCACGCATAGTCGCTGAGGCCGAGGCGCAGGCCAGAAAGCTCATTGCCGATGCGGAGGCTGAGCGTGAGAAGATCCTCAGCCGCGCCGAGACGGAGCTGAACCTCGCGGCCCGCGACACGGTGATCCGCCTGCAGGGCTCGTTGAGCCGAGCGCTGCGCAGCATTCTCATGGGGGCAGCCCGCGAGAAGCTGACTGATGCCGCCTTCATTGGCGATTTGCTGCGCCAGATCGTCTTGCAGTTCACGCAGGCGGACGTGGCCGGTCGGGGAACCATGTCCATCAACGTGTCGCCGAAGATGCGCGACCAGTTGACCCAGTGGGCGATTGAGACCCTGCACAAGGATCCCAAGGTCAGCGGCCATGGCGTCGATCTGCGCGGGACCCTCAAGGCGGATGGGTTCGAGTACGCGGTTGTTGACGGGACGGTCGAGGTTACGCCCGAGTCCGTGGTGGAGGTGCTCTCCGAGATTGTGGGGCCGGCCTTGAAGGAGATCGTCGCCCGGGCCGCGGCTGAAGACCATTGATGCGATGAGAAGCGACCGCATTTCCTACATTACGGCCCTGTCCGCCCCGGGCGAGTTGGGCAGCACGCCGCCGACCGACTCGGCCCGCCTGCTGGAGCATCTGGCCCCGCTGCCGACGGCGCGGGAGTTGGTCGCGGCGTTGTTCCTGTTCGACGATCTTCTGCAGCGGGAGGCGTTTCTGGCCGGCGAGCTACAGGTGGTCCAGCCGACGGTGCTCACCGTTGCCCAGGCCCGCAATGAGGCGCCTTTGCCGGCGTATCTGGCCGTGCCCACGGAATCCGGCTCGCTGGTGTCGCGGGTAGACGGCCTGTGGGAGGCGGCTTACCGGCACGCGGACCGCGTGGCCCGCAAGCATGGCAGTGTCTTTCTCCGCGAGTGGGTGGCCTACGAGGTCGCCCTGCGCAATGCGCTGGCGGGGGCGCGGGCCAAGCGGCTGGGTCTCGAAGAGGCCCATTACCTGGTGGCGGCGGACCTAGCCGATCCGCGCGCGGAATTCACCTCGGTGCTGGGCGAGTGGACGGCGGCAAAGACACCCCTGGCAGGGTTGCAGGTGTTGATCCGCGCCCGGTGGGCCTGGCTGGACGAACATGACGCCTGGTTCTCGTTCCGCGACGACGAGCTGGCGGCCTACGCGGCCCGGGTCATGCTGCTGCAGCAATGGAAGCGCGTCGCGGACGACGAGGAGCGGCGCTCCGCCGGCACGCCGACTGACGAGTCGTCAAACTCTTTGGAAAGGGCAACACGTTGACTGGCAAGATCGTAGCGGTTTACGGAAACCTCGTGATCGCCGAGACGGACACCCAGGTGGTGCAGAACTCGGTCGGGTACTGCGTGCGGTCGGACGACGTGCGGCTGTTGTCGGAGGTGGTGCGAGTTCGCGGTCGTCTGGCGGACTTGCAGGTCTTCGAGGAGACGCGCGGGCTGAAGGTCGGCGACACGGTCGAGTTCCGCCGCGAACTGCTGTCGGTGGTGCTCGGCCCGGGCCTGCTGGGGCAGATTTACGACGGGCTCCAGAACCCGCTGCCGAAGCTGGCCGAACAGGTCGGCTTCTTCCTCCAGCCCGGCACGTACATTCGCGGCCTGCTGGCCAACAAGCAGTGGACTTTCACGCCCGAGGTGCAGGCCGGGGCGCGGGTCGAGCGCGGCGACGTGCTGGGCTCTGTGCCTGAAGGCATCTTCAAGCACCACATCATGGTCCCCTTCAGTTGGCCGGGCTCGTTCACCGTGGAGAAGGTCGTCCCGACCGGCGAATACACCATTGATGACGAAATCGCCGTGCTGACCGACGAGGCCGGCGAAGCCCGCCCGGTGCAGATGCACCAGAACTGGCCGGTCAAGCTCCCGCTTAACGTCGCGCGGCGCCGGCTGATGCCCACTGAGCCGCTGACGACGCGTGTGCGAATCATTGATTCGATGTTCCCGATCGTGCGCGGCGGAACGTACTGCATCCCCGGACCGTTCGGCGCGGGCAAGACCGTCTTGCAGCAGATCACCTCCCGCCACGCGGAAATCGACATTGTCATCGTGGCCGCCTGCGGCGAGCGCGCCGGCGAAGTCGTGGATACTCTCCGCGAGTTCCCGCAGCTCATCGACCCGCGCACCGGCCGCAGCCTGATGGAGCGGACCATCATCATCTGCAACACGTCGGCCATGCCGGTGGCGGCCCGCGAGGCGTCGGTGTACACCGCCGCCGCGCTGGGCGAGTACTACCGCCAGATGGGCCTGGACGTGCTGCTTCTGGCCGACTCGACCTCGCGCTGGGCCCAGGCGATGCGCGAGCTGTCCGGCCGACTGGAAGAGATCCCCGGCGAAGAGGCCTTCCCGGCCTACCTGGAGAGCCGCATCGCCGCCTTCTACGAACGGGCCGGGGCGCTCGAGCTGCGTAGCGGCAAGGTCGGGAGCCTGACGATCGGCGGCACGGTCAGCCCGGCCGGCGGCAACTTCGAGGAACCGGTGACGCAGGGCACCCTGAAGGTCGTGGGCGCCTTCCACGGCCTCTCGCGGGCCCGCAGCGACGCGCGCCGCTATCCGGCCATCGACCCATTGGACTCCTGGAGCAAGTACGTGGGGATCATCGCGCCGGACAAGGTGGCCCGCGTGCGGGTCCTGCTGGTGCGTGGCAGTGAGATCCGGCAGATGATGACGGTGGTCGGCGAGGAGGGCACGTCCACCGAGGACTTCACCGTGGCTCTCAAGGCCGACTTCTTCGACAACTGCTACCTGCAGCAGAACGCATTCGATGAGGTGGACGGCGCCACCCCGGCCGAGCGGCAGCAGCTCGTCTTCGACAAGATCCTCGAAGTGCTCGACCTGAACTTCGAGTTTGAGGACAAGAGCACCGCCCGCCAGACGATGGTGCGGGGCACGGACCTCTTCCGAAACTGGAACTACGCCGCCACCGACAGCGAGGAGTACCAGCAGTGGCTGACCCGGATCGACCAGTTCATCGCCACCAAGGGACGTGAGCAATGAGGAAGTACTACGACGACATCAGCCGCATTGCCGGCAACGTGGTGACGGTAAAGGCGGGCGGGGTGGGCTACGATGAGCTGGCGGTCCTGACCTCCGACCGCGGCGAATCGCTGGCCCAGGTGATTCGGCTGGAAGGCCACCAGATCAGCCTCCAGGTGTTTGCGGGAACCCAGGGCGTGGCCAACAACGACCGCATCCGGTTCCTACACAAGCCCATGCAGGTGCCCTTCTCCGACGGCCTGCTCGGGCGCGTGTTCGACGGCTCGGCCCGGCCGCGCGACGGCCGCGGTCCGGTCGAGGGAGAGCTGATCGAGCTCGGCTCGCCGGCGGTCAACCCGGTCAAGCGCCGCATGCCCGACAAGATGGTCCACACCGGCATCCCGATGATCGACATCTTCAACTCGCTGGTGCAGTCGCAGAAGCTGCCGATCTTCTCGGTCGCCGGCGAGCCGTACAACGAGCTGCTGGCCCGCGTCGGGCTGCAGGCCCAGGCCGACATCATCATCCTGGGCGGCATGGGGCTGCGCCACGACGACTACCTGAAGTTCCGCAACGCCTTCGAGCAGGGCGGCGTGCTCGGCCGGGCCATCATGTTCATCCACACCGCCGCGGACCCGGTCGTCGAGTGCCTGCTGGTACCCGACCTCTGCCTGGCGGTCGGCGAGCAGTTCGCCCTCCAGGGCAAGTCCGTGCTGGTGTTGCTCACCGACATGACCGCCTTCTCGGACGCGCTCAAGGAGATCGCGATTGTCATGGAGCAGATCCCCTCGAACCGCGGCTACCCGGGCGACCTGTACACGCAGTTGGCCCGGAGATACGAGAAAGCCGTGGACTTCGACGGAGCCGGGGCGATGACCGTGCTGGCCTGCGTGACCATGCCCGGCGACGACGTGACCCACCCGGTGCCCGACAACACGGGCTACATCACCGAGGGCCAGTTCTACCTGCGCAACGGGCGCATCGAGCCCTTCGGGTCGCTCTCGCGCCTCAAGCAACAGGTCAACGGCAAGACGCGCGACGATCACCGGGACATCATGGACGCCTGCATCCAGCTCTACGCCCTATGCCGCGAGAGCCGCGAGAAGCGCGACATGGGCTTCGAGATGTCCGAGTGGGACCGGAAGCTCCTGACCTACGGCACCCTGTTCGAAGACAAGATCATGGCCCTGTCGGTGAACATCCCGTTGTTCGAGGCCCTCGACCGCTGCTGGGAGATCCTGGCGACCTGTTTCGAGCCGGCCGAGACGGGCATCCGGCGCGCGACCATCGAGAAGCACTGGCCCAAGCCCCTGAGTTGACCGCGGAGGCCGGCTGAACGTGGCGAAGAAGATCAAACTTACACGCCCGGAGCTGAAGCGGCAGCGCGA
>CAZYGM010000006.1:0-3230 GCA_964647015.1 uncultured Planctomycetales bacterium
GGCCGGGGGTGTGCGGCGTATCGGGATTGGCGGCGGGTGCTGGAGCGGCGCGACATCGACACGATTCACATCGCGACGCCGCCCCATTGGCACGCATTGATGGGCGTAGCCGCGGCACAGGCGGGATTTGACATACTGACGGAGAAGCCGTTCACGCACACGATTCACGAGGGGCGGGTGTACGCGGAGACGGTCAGGCGTTACGGGCGCATATTGCAGGTGAACACGCATTTTCGGTTTGGGACGTACTACCAGTTCGGGGCAACGAAGCTGCTGCGGAAGCTGGTGAGCAGCGGGCTGCTGGGGCGGCCGCTGACGGCCCGAATCACAACGGCCCAGGGCTTCAACTGGAAGGTGCAGGAGTGGAGCGGGCGGCCGAACCTGGTGCCGGAAGCGGTTCCGGAACACCTGGACTATGAGATGTGGCTGGGGCCGGCGCCGTGGAAGCCGTACCACCCACATCGGGTGCACCAGAGCTTCCGGGGCTACTGGGATTATGACGGCGGCGGGTTGACGGACATGGGTCAGCATTACCTGGACCCGGTGCAGTACATACTGGGGCAGGACCAGACGGGTCCGGTGGAGATTTCGGCCGTGGGGCCCTGGCCGCCGCATCCGGATGCGGTGGGGCTGTGGGAGTCGGTGACGCTGAAGTACGCCGACGGCGACACGATCTATCTGAACAGCGGGGAATGGGGCGCGGCGGAGCAGGCAGGCACACCGTTTCTGGAGGGTCCGCGCGGCAAGGTGTACGACAACTATCGCACTGAGCCGGCGGGGCTGTTTGAGCAATTGGCGGGCGTGGCGGAGTCGGAGCCGTTGGTTGATTTCGAGACCGGCGTGCGGACGCGGCAGAAGACCGGCGGGAATGAAGACGTGGCCCACCGCTCGTGCACGCTGGTGAACCTAGCGTTGATCGCGCTGCGCCTGGGTCGGCCGCTGCGGTGGGATCCGGATCGGGAGCGGTTCATTGGTGATGAGCAGGCCAATCGGCTGGTCGCGGTGCCGATGCGGGCGCCGTGGCACCTGTGAGGGCCTAGAAGTATGAGCATGCATAGTATGCGATCTGTGCGGTGGAGTGTGGCCGGGCTGGTGTTGACGGTTGCGGCAGCGGTGGCAGCCCCCACGGCACAGGAAGCTCCGGGGCAGCCGAGCGCTGCGGTGCGCTCGTTGCTGGAAAGGGTGGAGTTCGACGGCCACGAGACGCCGGAGACGCTGAGTGCTGAACTGCGGCGGCTGACGCGCGCGGACGTGGCGGAGTTGTGCGCGCGGCTCACCGTGCCGGAGGCGGGGGACGACACGCGGGTGCGCATGGTGTTGCACGCGCTGGTGTGGCAGGTCGCGAGTCCGGAACAGGAGCGGCAGCGGGCGGACTTCGTGGCGGAGCTGTGCGCGGCGTTGGAGCGCGGTCAGCCGGCGGAGGTGCGGGGGTTCCTGGTGGAGCAACTGATGTTGGTCGGAGCGGGGGAGGCGGTTCCGACGCTAGGCCGCTTGCTGCGGGACGCGGACTCGTGTGCGGAGGCGGCGCGGGCGTTGGAGGCGCTGGGCGGTGCGGCGGCGGCGCAGGCGTTGCGCGCGGCGTTGATGGACGTACGGGGCGGGCAGCGCGTGGCGGTTATCAACGCGTTGGGCGGGCTGCACGACGAGGCGGCGGTGCCGCTGCTGTTGGCGGCGCTGGATGAGGAGGACGTGGATGTCCAGTGGGCGGCGTGGCAGGCGCTGGCGAACGTGGGGGCGGTCGAGCTGGAAGCGCAGTTGCCGGACAGCACTGAGACGTGGGGGGAGCGGGCCCGGCTGAGCGGGTTGCGGTTGCGGCTGGCCGAGCGTTTGGCGGAGCGGCGGCGAGTGGGCGCGGCCACCTTGCTGCTGGAGCGCGTCCTGGATGCGGGCGCGCGGGTGGAAGTGCATGAGCGGTGTGCCGCGCTGGTCCTGTTGAGCGAGATTCTGGGGACGGGCGCGGTGGAGCGCGTGGTGGCGGCGGTGATGGATGAGAACCCCGAACTGCGGGCGACGGCGCTGGAGATTGCGGCCGGTTTGCCGGGCGATGAGGCGACGGCGGCGTTTGTGGGGCTGTGGGGTGTGGCTGGGAGCGAGGCGCGCGCGGGGATCCTGCTGGCGTTGGCGCGGCGGGGCGATGCGGCCGCCTGGCCGCTGGCGCGCCAGGCGTTGGGTGAGGAGGATACGCGTGTGCGGCTGGCGGCGGTGACGGCCGCGGCGGCGCTGGGGCGGACGGCAGCCTTGGGGCCGCTGGTCGCGTTCATGGCGGACGCGGACGCAGAGGAGCGCAAGGCTGCGCAGGCGGCACTAGTTGAGTTGAGTGGCGAGCAGGTATCGGCGGAGATAGCCGCGCTGCTGGGGGCGGTGGTGCCGGAGGTGCGGGCGGCGTTGCTCGAAGTGGTGGGGCGCCGGCGGGCGGTGGAGCAACTCGGGCGCGTGTACGAGTTTGCGGCGGATGCGGATGCCGGCGTGCGGACCGCGGCGTTGCGTGCGGCTGGGGTGCTGGGCGGCGCGGCGGATGTCGCGCGTGTGCTCGGGCTGTCGCGGGTTGTCGAAAGCGAGCCCGAGCGGGCGGTGTGGGAGGATGCGCTGGCGGCAGTCTGCGGGCGAGCCGCAAGCGCGGAGGATGTTGCCACCCTGCTGCTGACCGCGCTGGACGGGGCGGCGATCGATGATGCCTGTTCGCTGTTGCGCGTGCTCGGGCGACTGGGCGGCAGTAGCGCGCTGGACGCTCTGCGCCGGGCGACTGCGGATGAACGGGAGGCGGTATGCGAGGCGGCCGTGCGGGCGCTGGGCGCGTGGCCGGACGGGACGGCGGCCGAGACGGTGTTGGAGATCGCCGCCGATGCGTCTGAACTGAAGCTGCACGTGCTGGCGCTGCGGGCGTATGCGCGGCTGGTGGGTCTGGAGGCGGGAAGGTCGGCAGCCCAGACACTCGCATTGTATGAGCGCGGCATGGACGTGGCGCGGCGGGTTGAAGAGCGGCGGATGCTGCTGTCGGGCGTGGGGCAAATGCGTGACGCGGGCGCTTTGACCTTGCTGTCGCGGTACATGAACGCCGAGGAGTTGGGCGGCGAGGCGGCCGCGGCCGTGCTGGGCGTGGCGGAGGGGCTGTTGCCGTGGGACTGGGCGGCGGCACGAGGGGTGGTGGAGGTCGTACGGGAGAGTAAGCAGGCTGAGGCGTTGGCGGCGCGGGCGGACGCCGTGCTGGCGCGCGTCGCGGAGGTCGAGGG
>CAZYGM010000006.1:3330-41217 GCA_964647015.1 uncultured Planctomycetales bacterium
AGGCGTTGGCGGCGCGGGCGGACGCCGTGCTGGCGCGCGTCGCGGAGGTCGAGGGATACGTAACGGACTGGCTGGTGGCGGGGCCGTACGAGCAGGCGGGCAAGCGTGGGAACGAGTTGCTCGGCGTCGTGTTTGCGCCGGAGCTGTCGGAGGCGCCAGCGGTGGAGTGGCGGCGCCAACCGCGGACGGAAGATGCCGAGCGACATTGGCATATCGACCTGGCGGCGAACAAGACGGTGGCCGGGAATGACCGGGCGGCGTACCTGCTGACGCATCTGCACGTGGCGGCGGCGCAACAGGCGCGCTTGGAACTCGGTAGCGACGACGGCCTGAAGGTGTGGCTGAATGGGGAGTGCGTGCACGAGAACAACGCCCTGCGGGGGTGCGCGCCGAAGCAGGACGTGGTGGTGGCGGACTTGCGGGCGGGCTGGAACGTAATCCTGCTCAAGGTGACGAATGCCGGCGGCGGCTGGGGGGCGGCGCTGCGCGTGCGAAGCGAGGACGGCGGGAGCGTGGTGGGGCTGCGCGTCCGGGCGGAGCCGATACCCGCGTGGGGTGCGGCCTTGTCGCCGGACGAATTGCGGAACATTGAGGCGGCCCTGCCGGAGCGGGCGCCGGCCGTGCCACAGGCGGGGCGGCGGTTGCTGGTGTTCACGCTATGCAAGGGGTTTCGGCACAGTGCGATTGAGTGCGGAGCGGCGGCAGTGACGGCGCTGGGGGAGCGAACGGGCGCGTACGAGGCCGTTGTGAGCGACGATCTGTCGGTATTCACGGCGGATCGGCTGGGCCAATTCGACGCGATCTGCTTCATGAACACTACCGGGGAACTGTTCGTTGACGAGGCGGCCAGGCGCAGCCTGCTGGATTTCGTGCGCGGCGGCCGGGGCGTGGTGGGGATCCATGGGGCGACGGACTGCTGTTACGAGTGGTCGGAGTTTGGCGAACTGATGGGTGGCTACTTTGACGGGCACCCGTGGGGCGCGGGTGACACTGTGACGTTGAAGGTGGAGGAGCCGGAGCACCCGCTGTGCCGGGCGTTTGGCGGCAGCCGGTTCACTATCACTGACGAAATCTACCAGTTTCGGGCGCCGTATTCGCGCGCGGCACTGCGCGTGCTGCTGAGCCTGGACACGCAGCGGACGGACATGAACAAGCCGGGCATCAAGCGCGCGGACGGGGATTTCGCGGTCAGTTGGGTGCGGTCGTATGGGGCTGGGCGCGTGTTCTACTGTTCGCTGGGGCACCGGGAGGATGTGTTCTGGAACCGGACGGTGCTGGAGCACTACCTGGCGGGGATTCAGTTCGCGCTGGGCGACCTGCGGGCGGACGCGACGCCGAGCGAGCGGTAGCGGGGTTTGGTCAGTCTGTGGCCGGGCGGCCTTGCTTGTCCGGGAGTTCCAGGCGGTAGAAGTGGTGGCCCAGGAATCGCAGGCAGAGGTAGACGGATAGGATGCCGATGGCGGCGCCGGCCAGCACGTCGGACGTGTAGTGGCGGTTGTACATGACGCGGTCGAAGCAGACCCAGGCGCCGGAGACGTAGAAGACCCAGCGGAAGCGCGGGAAGTACAGGCCGAGCAGGAGGGCCAGGGCGATGGCGGCGCTGGAGTGCCCGGAGGGGAAGGACTGGTATTCACCCAGCCAGTTAAAGGGCTCAAAGCGGGCGGGACCGATGCCCATGTCCGGGCGAGCGCGGCCGACGACGAACTTGATGACGTGCGTGATCAACGTGGAAAGAAGCATGGCGGCCAGGAAGCCGCCGCAGAGCCGGGCCCGGTTTGGGAAGGTACCGAGTATGGCGAGCAGGATGAGGAATCCGCTGGCGCCGAGTGGCAAAGCGGTGGCGTTCTTGATGGCCGTGCGAACATGCTCCTGGATAAGCCAGTTGGTTATGCGCTGATCGACGAAATATGCCGCAAGTGCCAGCACGCAGCCGACCGCGACGAGAACGAGCCAGTGGCGAGAAGGCCGACCGGAGTAACCGCCCGCTAGCCGGATGGTTGGCGTGGGGAGCCGGTCCGGCAAGTTAGGCGGCGCGGGCTTGGCGACGTGCGGGCGTGAGGAAGCTGCGCGGGGGTCGATATCGGCCACGGCCGGTCCGGTTTCAAGGTTGTTGTGCGCGTTCTGCGATGACATCCTGGCAGAGTCTATGCGGGTGTTGTGACCAGTGGAAGTGTTGGTGGGGGCTGGAATTGCGGGCTTGATGCCTCGATAATCACCGACATGCAGGGTAAGCGGCACGGCAAGCTAGTGGTGATTAGCGGTCCGTCGGGTGCGGGCAAGACCTCGATTTGCCAGGAGTTGCTCAAGCGGATTCCGGAGAGTTGCTGGTCGATTTCGGTGACGACGCGGCCGCCGCGTGGCGGCGAAGTGGACGGGGAGTCGTATCGCTTCGTTAGTCGGGACGAGTACGAGCGGATGGTGGCGGCCGGCGAACTGCTGGAGCACGCCGAGTATCTGGGCCACGGCTATGGGACGCCGCGGGGGGCGGTGGAGGAGGCGGTGGCGGCGGGGAAGACGGTAATTACGGAGATTGACGTTCAGGGTGGGGCGCAGATAGCTGAGCGGATGCCCGAGTCGATCCGGATTTTCGTGTTGCCGCCGACGATGGGGGTTCTGAGGGCGCGTCTGGAGGGGCGGCGAACGGAGACGGAGGCGCAGCGGCGCGGCCGGCTGGCGCGGGCGGAGGCGGAAATCAGCTTTGCGCGCGACAGCGGGCACTACCAATACTTCGTCACGAACGATATACTCAGGGATTCGGTTGAAGAGGTGCTGGCGATTATCGAGCAGGAGAGCAAGCGGGCATGATCAACGCGCTGCAAAACGACGACCTGATTCGCAAGGCGGGGGGGCGCTTCAAGCTGACGGCCCTGATCCAGAAGCGCTGGCTGGAGATCATGCAGGGTTCGCGACCGCTGGTCGATCCAACCGGGAAGACCGCGATGGAAGTAGTGGTCGATGAGATTCTGCAGGACAAGGTGGCCATCGACTACGAGGCGTCCGGAATTGACCTCCACGAGTAGTGCGCAGGCGGGCGGGGCGGCCGACGCGGGGGCATTGCACGGTTACGAGGTGCTGGTGTGCGTGTGCGGGGGGATTGCGGCCTATAAGACCGCCGGGGTGGTTTCCGCGCTGGTGCAGGCGGGGTGCGGCGTAAGTGTGGCGATGACGCGTAGCGGCCGGCGGTTCGTGGGCGCGACGACTTTTGAGGCGCTGACCGGGCGGCCGGTGCACACGAGCATGTGGCGCGTGCCGGAGCCCGTGGCGGTGCCGCACCTGGGCCTGGCCGAGCGGGCGGACTTGGTACTGGTCGCCCCGGCCACCGCGAACATCCTGGGCAAGCTGGCGGGGGGGATTGCTGATGATCTGGTCAGTTCGCTGCTATTGGGGGCGGACTCGCCGGTCATGCTTGCGCCGGCCATGAACGTGCGGATGTGGCAGCATCCGGCGGTGCAGCGGAACGTGGCTTGGCTGCGGGATGTGGGCTACCTGCTGATTGGTCCGGAGGAGGGGTGGCTGGCGTGCGGTGATACAGGCCCGGGGCGGATGAGCGGGCCGGAAGTGCTGCTGGGCGCGGTGCGGGCGGAGTTGCTGAAGCGGCCGCCGAAGCGGGCGGGCGCGGCGCCGGCGGATCCACGCTGAGGCATGGCGGATGCGCGCGGTGCGCCTGCTGGTGACGGCCGGGCCGACGCGGGAGTACATTGACCCGGTCCGGTATCTGTCGAATGATTCATCGGGGCGGATGGGGGTTTGCATTGCGGAAGCAGCACGCCGGCGGGGCATGCGTGTGACACTGGTGCACGGGCCGCTGGCGGTCGCGCAGCCGGCGGGCGTGCGTGCCGTGGCGGTGGTCTCAGCGGCGGAGATGCTGGCGGCGTGCGAGGAGCTGTGGCCGCGGCATGATGCCCTGGTCATGGCGGCGGCGGTGGCCGATTACGCGCCGGTGCGCAGGGGGAAGTGCAAGCGGAAGAAGGATGCCGGCGAGCTTGTGCTGCGATTGCGGCCGACGCCGGACATTCTGGCGCGGCTGGTGGCGGCGCGGCGTGTCGACCAGGTGGTTGTCGGCTTCGCGCTGGAAGACCGGGCGGCACGGCTGCGGGCGGCGCGGAAGCTTGAGAGCAAGAGACTGGACGCGATCGTGCTGAATACGCCCGCGGCTATCGGGGCGGAGCGGTCGGCAATCGAGATTCTGATTCGCGACAGTGGTTGGCGGGTGTTGCCGCGGGCGACGAAGCTGCGCCAGGCGGAGGAGGTCGTAAGGGTGGTCGAGTTGCTGCGCGGGGGGCGGCGCGCGCCATCAGAAGATCGGAGCGGATGAAGCCTTCGCACGCGCTGTTGCTGCCGGAGGAGTGGACGGCCGAAGCTGCTGGCCGGGGCGGTGCGTGAGAGACGTAACGGCCGTGCGCAGCCAACTTTAGAGTAAGGTGGCAACGGTTGCCGGAACTGCGACGCCGCCTTCCAGCCGGAATTCTGCAGCCGGTCGGCAAGGGGGGGGCTAAGGTCGGAGGTTGCCGAAATGCTTGGAATGGTTCATAATGGGCGGTTCGTGAGAATTCGTAAGGTTCACCGCTCGTGGAGAAGGTGAATGGTATCTACGCTCGAAGCCTTGCTCGAGCTTCAGAACATCGAACTACAGCTCGTGGACATTCGCCGCCAGCTCGCCACGAAGGAGCGACTGGTGGAGCGGCAGGCGGCCAAGTTGCAGACGGTGCGGGACCGGTTGGCGGTTGAACAGCAGATGCTGCGGCGGCTCCAGATGGACGTCGACACCCTCGACGTTGACCTGAAGTCACGCTCGGCCCAGGTTGCCCGGCTGCGTGAACATCTCAACTCGGCCCGAACGAACAAGGAATACGCGGCAATACTGGCGCAGCTCAACAATGAGAAGGCGGACGCCAGTCGGCTGGAGAGCCGCGCGCTCGAGTTAATGGGCCAGGTTGAGGAGCAGCGTCGGAAGGTTGCCGCGCAGGAGGAAGAGGAACACGCCGAGTCGCGGCGTCTGGCCGACCTGCAGGCCCAGTCCGGCGGTGCGCGCGAGACGTTTTCGAGCAAGCTGGAGGAGCTCGAACACCGGCGCAATGAGGCGGCGGAGCGTCTGAACGGGAGCGTTTCGACGCTGTTTGACCGGCTATCGGAACACTATGACGGGGAGGTCATGGCCAAGATCGAACGCACCCATCCCCGCCGGGATGAGTTCATCTGCAGCGGCTGTCACATGACGGTGTCGGCCGAGAACTACAACACCGCCCTGGTGCGCGACGACGTGCAGACTTGCCGCAACTGCGGGCGCATCCTGTTCGTTGACCGCCGCCGCTGACGAGTAGCTGACGCGTGGCCCTGATGATCAATGTTGACGGAGGGGCGCGCGGCAATCCCGGTCCGGCCGGAGCGGGCGTCGTGATTCGGCGTGCCAGCGGGGAGCGTGTGTTCGAGGCCGCGTACTTCCTCGGCCATCAGACCAACAACGCGGCTGAGTATTACGCGGTTATCCGGGCGCTGACCCGCGCCGCGGACTGCGGCGAACACCCGGTCTGCGTTTATTCGGACAGCGAGCTGCTGGTGCGTCAGATCACGGGGGAGTACGCGGTCAAGAGCGCCAACCTGGCTCCGCTACACCAGCAAGTCCAGTTGCTGCTGCTGAAGATGCCGGGCTGGAGCGTGCGCCACATCAAGCGGGAGGAGAACCGTCGCGCCGACGAGTTGGCCAACCTGGCCATGGACCGTAAGTGCGACGTGATCGTCTTCGACTGTGCCGGTTCGGCACGTGTTGAGGCGAGCGCCGGCGTGCCGGCTAGTGCTGGGCCGCGGGCCGAAACGGCCGTGCCGGGACCGGGTTGCGGCACCGGTCCGGCCGTGCGCGTCACGGTCGCTGAACCGCCCGGTGGTGAGTCCTGTCCGGCGGGGCCGCCGGCGGCCGAGAGCTTCACTGTCGCGACCGTGCTGCCGGCGGGGCTGTGCATCCACGCCGCCCAGGCGTTGTTGCCCACCATTCTGGCCATGCTCAACACCAAGCCGAACGAGTTTGCGGCAATTCCGACGCTAACGGTGCGTTGCAGCCGGCCGGGCTGCGGGGCGGTTTTCCAGCTCGCGCCGATCCGGCCCGGCAGCGAGAACTGAGCGGCCCGCCGTGTTCGACTGCGCGCCGGGCGCGGTTGTCAGAAGGCTCGCCGCGAGTCCAACAGCACACAGATCGGCCCGTCGTTCACCGACTCGACCAGCATGTAGGCCGCGAAGCGCCCCGTTTGCACTTCGACCCTGTATTCCTGCAACGCCCGCCCGAGTTCAGCGATCAGGGGTTCGGCGACCGCGCCCGGTGCGGACGAGTCGAACGACGGTCGGCGGCCCTTGCGAGCGTCGGCGTGCACAGTGAAGGCACTCACGAGCAGGATGGCTCCGCCGGCCTGGCTGACGTCGCGGTTCATCTTGCCGGCTTCGTCCGCGAAGATGCGCAGGTGCGCGATCTTCTCGGCCAGGTAGCTGACGTCGGCGGCGGCATCGTCCACGCCCGCCGCCGCGTAGACGAGCAGGCCGGCGCCGATCTGGCCGACGGCCTCATCCGCCACCATCACCCGGGCCCGGCTGACCCGTTGGACTACTGCGCGCATGCAACTCTCTCCACTCTGGTCCGTAGATGCCGCTCATGACGGCGTCGGCTTCCGGCGTGCGCCTGGGGTGCGACTGGAGCCATTCGCGTAACACCGGTAGCCCGCGCGCATCCCCCGCCGCCGCCAGAATCCGCCCGGCGCCCCAACGCACGTGCTCAATCGGATCGTCGAGCAACGCCGCCAGATCATCCGACGACAGCCGCGCCGCCCAGTTGGGCGGGAGCAACGGCGCGTCGCGGCCGCTTGCCCACGTGCGCCCGGGACCGTCGATGGCTCGGAGGCGTTCCAATGCTGCCTGCCAGCGGCTCTCAACCGCCGCCGCGCTGTCGGGCCGCGTCAGCGACTCAAGCAACCAGGCGTCGGCGATCAGGCGCGTGTGGACATCCTGTTCCAGGTTGGCGGCGACGAACCAGCGGGGGTGCCTAGCTGGTGGCGTGGGAAGCGACCAGGTGTCACCCGGTTCGTTCGCCTCCTGGCCGGCGGCGACTGCCAGCGCCAGGCATTTCAGCGAGTGCGGCAGAGTGGCGACCAAGTCGGCGACGGTGGCCTCGGACAGCCACGCGGCGAACGCCTCGGCCACATCCAGCCGGGGCCCCGACCGCCGCAACTCATCGGCGGCCAGCAGCAATGCGTGAGTGACGAGGCGGCGATCGGCGTCGGCCAGCAGTTGTCGGAAGATGGCGCCGCGGGTGCCGGGCGAATCGGCCTCGGCAAGATTGAGTAGCGCGGCGGCCTGGTTGGAGCGGCCGGCGGTCAAGTGGTCGCACGCGAGCAACCAGCGGATTTCTTCAGCCGGGCCGCCGGCCCCGGGCAACAGGCGGTAGGCCAGGGCGGCCGCCAGGAGTACGGCGACCAGGCCCAACCACGAAGCGACTCTGCGTATGAGCGGCGACATGCCGCAATTGTATGTCATTTCGGGATGTCGATAGCAAGGCTCAAAGGGCGTGAATTGGCTAGCTGTAGCCATGGAAGCCGGCAGTGCTCTGTGTTCCGGATCCTTGCGCTTTGTGATAGAGTGTGTGATGCGGAAGAAGATGGACCACGGGGGAGCCTATCCGGCCTCTCCGGCAGGATGCCTCCGGTGAGCAGCCCTGAAGAAGCTCTGATAGAACGTATCAAGGAACTGCGCCGCCGACACTTCGGCCCGCGCGGCAAGGGCGCCTTTGCCGAGCGCCTGGGCGTCCCGCTCGACGTGTACGAGCGTTTTGAACGCGGGGCGGTGCCGCCCGGTGAGATTCTCGTGCGCATGTGCGAGCTGACCGGGGAGGACCTGCAGTGGCTGCTGGTCGGTGTGCCGGCCCGTGGGACGGTGCTCATATCCGGGGCGCGGGCCCGGCACCAGGAGTTGCTGGCCCGGCTGGCGCGCTTGCTTGACGAGCGGCCGGCGCTGGCCGCGCCGGTGGAGGCCTTCATCGACCTGCTGATTCGGGGCGAGCAAGCCCGGGCGGCCGATGTACGGCAGCTCCCGCATTTGCCGCCGCAGGACTGGATCCCGATCTTCGAGCCGGATGAGCTGCCCCTTAGCCTGGAGGACAACGCAGCGGTCGCCGCCGGCGGCGGCTTTCCGCTCCTGCCTGTGGGTAGTCTGATTGACGACGGGCGGCGCGAGTCGGCGTGCCTGGCGGAGCCGGCCGGCGAGTACCCGGCGGCGAGCCTGCGGTCCATCGAGGTCATCTCCCAATCGGGGGCCAGCGGGCGCGCCCGCCAGTATGTTCAGTGCCGCGAGGTCGCGACCTGCTTCGCGCGGATGTTCGGCGTACGGCTCGACGACGACGCCATGAGTCCGATGTTCCAGCGTGGTGACGCGGTCCTGGCGGCGGTCGGGGCCGGGCCACGGGTGGGGCGGCCGGCGCTGTGCCGGCTGTCGCAGGAACCCGTGGTGCGCTGCCGCGTCTGGCTGGGGCTGCACGACGAGGCCCTTAATCTCGGCCGCTTCTCAGACGGGGAGATCGAGCGCGTGGAGCCGGCGGAAGTCCGTTGGGCGCTGGAGGCGCTATACCGACTGTCGTGGGCGGCGTAGGCTGGGGTCCTGCGGGATAGCGCGGGCCGGGCGTGGCGACAGGAGAACCTGTGTGCGTATCGAGCGGCTGGGCAGCGACGTCCGGATACATGCCGAAGGTCCGGTGAGTGGGGAAGTCCGGCCGCCCGGGTCCAAGAGCCTAACCAACCGCTACCTGGCCTGCGCGGCTCTGGCCGATGGCCGTACCGTGCTGAATGGGGTGTCCCAGGCGGACGACGTCCGGCACATGATCGCTGGGCTGGTCGAGCTGGGCGTGACGGTCGAGTCGCAGGCGGATCAGGTTCGACTGGTGGTGAGCGGGTGTGGCGGTCATTTGCCGGTCGGGGCGGCGGACATCAACGTGGGTGCGGCCGGGACGGCGATGCGCTTCCTGACGGCCATGACGACGCTGGGGTATGGGCATTACCGTTTGGATGGCGACGCGCGCATGCGCGAGCGACCGATCGGGCCGCTGGTGGGCGCGCTGCAGAGGCTGGGGGCCGGGATCGGGTATGCGGGAACGGACGGTTATCCGCCACTGACGGTGCACGGGCGGGGGCTGGGCGGTGGGGAGGTGCGGTTTGATCGGCCGCCTTCGAGTCAGTTCCTTTCGGCACTTCTGCTGGTGGCGCCGTACGCCACCCGGGATGTCTACATAGCGGTTGATGGCGGCGTGCCGAGCCGACCATATGTAGATATGACGATTGCCGTTATGCGTCGCCTGGGCGTGGAGGTGTTGTCGGCGGACGGTCGGCGGTTCGTCGTGGCGGCCGGGCAGCGCTACGGCGGGGGTGATTACGAGGTCGAGCCGGATGCTTCGGCCGCGACGTACTTCTGGGCGGCGGCCGCCGTCACGGGCGGGTGTGTGCGGGTCGTGGGGCTGGGGCGCGGCAGCCTTCAGGGGGACGTAGGTTTTGCCGATGTGCTGGGGCGGATGGGCTGCACAGTTGCGGCCGGTGACGACTGGCTGGAGGTGCGTGGTCCGCGGGAGGGCGAGCTGCGCGGCGTGGAGGTTGATCTTAACTCGATGCCCGATACGGTACAGACGCTGGCGGTGACGGCCCTGGCAGCCGCCGGGCCGACCACGATTCGGAACGTGGGCAACCTGCGGATCAAGGAGACTGACCGGCTGGGGGCGCTGGCGAGGGAACTGGCCAAGCTGGGGGCTGCCGTGGAGGAGCGGGCCGACGGCCTGACGATTCGGCCGCCGGCCAGGGTATCGCCGGCGGCGATCGAGACCTACGGGGACCACCGCATGGCCATGAGCTTCGCCGTCGCCGGGCTGCTGGCACCCGGCATGGTGATAGGCGCGGCTGACTGCGTGACCAAGAGCTGCCCGGGTTTCTTCGAGGTCTTCGGTCGGCTGGGGTCGTCCGGCTAGGGTCATTTCGGGCGGCAGCAAAAAAAAGATGTGTACTTGTGGGACTTGCCGTTGATTTTTGGGAATCTTGAGCTATTTACTTAGCTAATGAGTCGCGGCACGTCTGACGCGTGCATGACGCCGTGCGGCGTCGCGTCGGGCGGACCGATTCGGCCCTGAGGGCCATAGGTAAAATGGAAGAGGGTTTGCTGGGCTCCGATCCGGAGCCCGACGGTGCCCACCCCAGTTGCGTCGCCCTGCCTGTCCTGGATCACCGGTATCCCACCGAGGAGCACACACCGAGTCGACGCGTTCGTCGGCGTACTGACACCAATCGCGAGTCGCGATCCAGCTTAGTCAGCAGCGCGCGCAGTGAGTCCTTTCGCAGAGCGCATTTCCCGGAGGCGCGCCGCACCGAGTGGAACGACTGGCGCTGGCAGTTGCGCAATCGCTTGCGCGACTTGCAGCGGCTCGGCCGGGTGGTGCGGTTGACCTTCGATGAGGAGACGGCCATCCGGATGCAGGGCGGGCACCTGCCCGTCGGTATCACGCCGTACTACGCCTCGCTGATTGACCCCGAAGACATTAACGACCCGCTGCGGCGGACGATGGTTCCGACCACGGCGGAGTTCTTGCGTGCTCCGGGTGAGGCGGACGATCCGCTGGATGAGGATGCGGACATGCCGGTGCCGGGAATTGTGCACCGGTATCCGGATCGCGTGCTGCTCCTGGTGACGAGCTTCTGTGCCACGTATTGCCGCTATTGCACGCGGGCGCGCATGGTCGGCCAGACGGGCGAGTACCACTTCAACGAGGCCCAGTTCCAGCGGGCCCTGGACTACATCGCGGCGCACGAGGAGATCCGCGACGTGCTGATCTCCGGCGGCGATCCGCTGACGATGGTGGACGACCGGCTGGACCGGCTGCTGGGGCAACTGCGGGCGATACCGCACGTCGAGTTCGTGCGCATTGGGACGAAGGTTCCGGCGGTGCTGCCCCAGCGCATCACGCCGAGCCTGACACGGATGCTGCGGCGTCATCACCCGGTGTGGATCAGCATCCACTTCATGCACCCGGCCGAGTTGACGCCCGAGGTGGCGGAGGCCTGCGGCCGTCTGGCGGATGCGGGCATTCCGCTGGGCAGCCAAACGGTGCTCATCCGCGGCGTTAACGACGACGTGGAGACGATGAAGCGGCTGATGCAAGGCCTGTTGCGGATCCGGGTACGGCCGTACTACCTCTACCAGTGCGACCCGATCTCCGGCTCGGCCCACCTGCGGACGTCGGTGCAGCGCGGCATGGAGATCATCAGCGGCCTGCGCGGCCACACGACCGGCTACGCCTGTCCCACGTACGTGATCGACGCTCCGGGCGGTGGCGGCAAGATCGCCCTGTGGCCGGACAGCGTGGTCGGGCGTGAGGGCGACGACCTGCTGCTGCGCAACTACACGGGTAACGTCTATCGTTATCCCGACCCGGTCCAGCAGGGGAGCTAGGGCCATGGACCGGATGGTGCTGAGCGGGTGCGCTATGTGCGCCACGCTGGGCAAGACCTGTTGCCAGACCCGCGAAATACTTGTGACCACGGGTGACCGCGAGCGCATCGCGGCGTGTGTGGGCGAACGGGATTTTTGGGATTACGCCTGCCCGACCGATCCGGCCTACCTGGAGCAGGATCACGATCCGAACTGGCTGAGGTGGGTGTTTCGACCGGATGGCGCGCGGCCGATCCTCAAGCGCCAGCCCAATGGTGACTGCCGATTTCTGGGCGAAGCGGGTTGCGTGCTGCCCATGGAAGTCCGGCCGCTGGTGTGCCGGCTGTACCCGTACGTCTACACGGAGCGCGGTATTGAGGGTGTGGCTGACGAGTGCCCGCGCGCGGTAGTTCCGCCCGGACAAACGATTGTGCAGGTGCTCGATATGCGGATAGCCGACGCGGTCCGCTGGCACGAGATGCTCTATGCCGAAATCCGGAGCCAGGAGCCTCGGGATGCTGATCGGACTGACGTACGACTTGCGGGCTGATTACCTGGCGGCCGGCTTCGGCGAAGAGGAGACCGCTGAATTCGACCGGCCGGATACGATCGACGCGATCGAGGCCGCGTTGCGTGAGCTAGGGCATCGCACCGTGCGCATCGGGCACGTACTGGCCCTGGCCGACCGGCTTGCGCGGGGTGAGCGCTGGGACCTAGTTTTCAACATAGCCGAGGGGCTGGCCGGCGTAGCGCGCGAGTCGCAGGTACCGGCACTGCTGGAGGCTTACCAGATCCCGTACACCTTCTCGGACCCGCTGGTCTTGGCGCTCACGCTGGACAAGGCGCTGACCAAGCGGGTGCTGCGAGATATGGGCTTGCCGACGGCGTCATTTACCGTGGTGCACGCGCTGGGCGAGCTCAGCGGTTTCGATATGCCGTTCCCGGTGTTCGTCAAGCCGCTGGCGGAGGGCACGGCCAAGGGCATCGACGGGCGCTCGCGCGTTGACGCGGCCGCCCAGTTGCCGGCCGTTGTGGGCCGCGTGCTCAGCGAGTTTCGGCAGCCCGCCCTGGTTGAGGCATACCTTCCGGGCCGCGAGTTCACTGTGGGCATCACCGGCACGCGGGCCCAGGCGACGGCCGTGGGCACGCTCGAAATCGGCCTCCAGGCTGAGGCCGAGCCGCACTCTTGCACGTACGTCAACAAGGAGCGCTGCGAGGAACTCTGCCACTATGCCCTGGCCCCGCGGGAGTGGGCCGAGCGGGCCGAGGAGTTGGCGCTGGCGGCCTGGCGCGGGCTGGGGTGCCGGGATGGCGGCCGGGTGGACCTGCGTGCTGACGCGGCCGGCCGGCTGCAAGTGCTCGAACTCAATCCTTTGGCCGGCCTGCACCCCACCCATTCCGACTTGCCCATACTGAGCACGGCGGCGGGCCTGCCGTACGTCGAGCTGATCGGGCGAATGGTGGCGTCGGCGGAGGCGCGCATCGGCGTGCCGGACGCACGCCTGGCCGCGCTGCGACCGGGCGGGGCCGCAGGGCGATGAACGCGGCCGGCCTGCACGCGGTAGTGCTGCACGACGAGCTGGCGCCTGACGCCCGCGCAGACGAGGTTGACGTACTGGTTCAGGCGGAAGAGTTCGAACGCGCACTTGCTGCGCTGGGGTATACGACGTCGCGGCTGCCGTTCGGGCTGGACCTGGCGGCGGTTCGTGGGGAACTGGAAGCACGGGCTCCGAAGCTGGTGGTCAACCTGGTGGAATCAGTGGCGGGTACGGGCCGGCTGCAGCACTTGGCGCCGGCGTTGCTGGACGCGCTGCGGATTCCGTACACGGGGTCGCCGACCGCGGCCCTGTTCCTGACGACCGATAAGGTGCTGGCGAAGCACTTGCTCCAACTTGGCGGGCTGCCTACGCCGGCGTGGAGCGCTGTCGGCGGCAGGTCGTGCGGCCCGGTGTTGCCGGCCGGTGAGTACATCATCAAGCCGGTGGCGGAGGATGCGTCGGTTGGCCTGGAAGATGACGCCGTCGTTCACGCCACAGACGGGGCCGAGCTTGAGCGCCTGATGCAGGCTCGGGCTGATTCTCTGGGGCTGGAGGTTTTCGCCGAACGTTACGTGGCGGGGCGCGAGTTCAATGTGTCCGTCCTGGCGGGGCCGCAGGGGCCGGAAGTGCTGCCGATCGCGGAGATTCGGTTCGTGGGCTATGCCCCTGACCGGCCGCAAGTGGTGGGTTACCGGGCCAAGTGGGATCCGGAGTCATTCGAATACTCGCATACGCCGCGGAGCTTCGAGTTCGCCGCCCAGGACGCGACGCTGCTGGATGAGCTGCGGCGGCTGGCGTTGGCGTGCTGGGCGCTGTTTGGTCTGCGGGGCTACGTGCGCGTGGACTTCCGTGTGGACACGGCGGGCAATCCGTGGATGCTGGAGATCAACGCCAATCCGTGTCTGTCGCCGGACGCGGGCTTCGCGGCGGCCGCCGCCCGGGCGGGGTTGAGCAGTGTTGACGTGGTGGCGCGGATCGTGTCGGATGTACTTGCGAGTGCGGGGCCTGGCGAGAGGTAACCGCCCAAGTGTTCAGGATCCGGCGGATTTTTGACGATGCGTTGCCGATCGACCAGCGGGAGATTGCGCAGATCCAGCAGATTCTGCGGGCCCAGTTTCCGGAGATTCGCCCGCAGGACGTTGCCAGCCTGCCGGCCAAGCTGCGTAACCCGCTGAAGTACAAGTTCCGCCATCTGCTGCTGGTCGCTGATGATGCGCAAGGGACGGTGCGCGGCTTTGCGCTGGCGGCCCACGATCCGCAATTGCGTTTCTTCTACTTGGATTACATCGCCACTGGCCGACAACTGACCGGCCGCGGCGTGGGGGGCGCGTTGTACGAGCGCTTGCGTGAGGAGGCCGCGGCGCACCGCGTGGTGGGTGTCTTCTTCGAATGCCTGCCGGACGACCCGGCCGAGTGCTTGTCGCGCGAGCAATACCGCCTGAATGCAGCCCGCTTGCGGTTTTACGAGCAGTTCGGCGCGCGGCCGATCATCAACACGGCTTATCAGAAGCCGGCCCGGCCCGGAGACCGCTGTCAGCCGTACCTGCTGTTCGACGGGCTGGACCGGGCCAAGCCGCTGCGGCGCGAACAAGCGCGGGCGGCCTGCCGGGCGATACTTGAGCGCAAGTACGACTACTTGTGTTCGCCGGAGTACGTGGCGGAGGTCGTGGCGTCGTTCCGCGATGATCCGGTGCTGCTGCGCGCCCCGCGCTACACGCCGACCAAGACGCCCCGGGCGCGCGCGTATCAGGGCGGCAGTCGAGCCCGGGTGGTGCTGGTCGTAAACGACAAGCACGATATTCACCACGTGCGCGAGCGCGGCTACGTGGAGGCGCCGGTGCGTATTCCGGCGATTCTCAAGGAACTGGAGGCCACGGGCCTGTTTCGGCGCTTGCCGGTGAAGGAGTTTCCGGAGTCGCACATCCGGGCGGTCCATGACAGCCGGTTTGTCGATTACCTGAAACGCGCCTGCCAGGGCATGCCAGCGGGGAAATCGCTGTACCCGTATGTTTTTCCGATCCGGAACCCCACGCGCCGGCCGAAGGAGCTGTCGGTGCGGGCCGGCTACTACTGCATCGACACGTTTACGCCGCTTAATCAGAACGCCTTTCCCGCAGCCAAGCGGGCCGCTGACTGCGCCATGACGGCGGCCACGGCGCTACTGGGCGGGGAGCGTTTGGCGTACGCGCTCGTCCGGCCACCTGGTCACCATGCGGAACACGCCGCGTTTGGCGGATTCTGCTACTTCAACAACTGTGCGGTCGTGGCGCAGCATTTGAGCCGCGTGGGCCCGGTGGCGATCCTGGACATTGACTACCACCACGGGAACGGCCAGCAGGAGATCTTCTACGAGCGCGGCGACGTACTGACCATCTCGATCCACGGGCACCCGGAATTCGCCTATCCCTACTTCACCGGCTTCGAAGACGAGAAGGGCGCGAAGGCCGGCAGTGGCTTTAACCTGAATATCCCCTTGCCGGAGCAGGCAGCTCCCGAGCGGTATCGCCAGGCGCTGGGGCGGGCGCTGGAGCGCATTCGGCGCTTCGGGCCGCGTTTTCTGATAGTGGCGCTGGGGCTGGATACGGCCAAGGGCGACCCGACCGGCTCGTGGTCGCTGGTGGCCCGCGACTTCGAGGAGAATGGGCGCCTGATCGGCGGCCTGCGACTGCCGACACTGGTGGTGCAGGAGGGCGGCTACCGTACGCGCACGCTGGGGGTCAACGCGCGGCAGTTTTTCGCCGGCCTCGTGCAGGCCACTTTCGGGCCGGCCACGGGGGTGCCGACGGGGGCGCGACCGGCCGCGCGGGAGGAGCGCAAATGACGGCGGGGTCCATGCCAGGTGCGGTCCCCGGATGCGGGTCAATCGAATTACGCGACACGGTTCGCGCTACGGATGTGGCGGCCGTGCGCAGCATTGTCACTTCCACCGGCTTCTTCGCCCCGCACGAGATTGACATTGCGGCGGAACTCGTCGAGGAGCGGCTGGCGCGCGGCGTGGCCAGCGGCTACTACTTCGTCTTTGCCGACGCGGGCGGTGAGCCGATCGGTTACGCCTGCTACGGCCCGATTGCCTGCACGATCGGCGGCTTCGATTTGTACTGGATTGCGGTTACGGCCGCGGCGCGCCGGCAGGGGCTGGGCCGCCGGCTGCTGGCAGAGGTGGAACGCCGTGTGACGAGCGCGGGTGGACGCCAGCTCTACATTGAGACCTCCTCCCGGCCGCTGTACGAGCCCACGCGCCGCTTCTACGAGCGCTGCGGCTACGCGACCGCGGCCTGCCTGGCCGACTTCTACAGCCCCGGCGACGCCAAAGTCATCTTTGTGAAAGCCCTTGACACGCCAACTGCAGCGCCGGGCCCGCGCGCCGACCAGGCATAGCCGGGCGGCACGGGCGGTCAGGTGCGCTTTCAGCGCGGCAGGGCGAGCATGCCGACGGCCTGATCCAACTCGGCGTTCATGAGCACGGTCAGTACGCGGCCCTCGGCGGCCTGCGGTACATCGATGACGCGCAGGGTGTCGGCGAGATTGGCGTATTCCGGCGCCAGCGCGGCAAGACGGTTGGGCGTGTGCGTCAGGAACGGCTCGTTGAAAAGGACGCCCTCCTCGTCGGGATAGAGTGGCAGGTAGTGAATGGCGCTTTCCACGAGGTCCTGGAAGAAGTGCGTGCCGAAGGACAGGTCGGGAGTGTAGTCGCCGCGCTTACGGGCGATTTCGATGAGCATGGCGGTGTTGTTGATGTCGGCGTACGTAACGCGCACGCCGAGCTTGATGTCGCCGCGGCTGCCCCAGCGGCCGGGTCCCATCAGGATGAAGCGGCGCTTGGGGAGCAGCTTGTTGAGCCGGCCGACGGCGCGGCCGATGGCAACCAACTGGTCGAGGCTATTCAACTCGCTGTACTTGTCCGGATCGACGTAGACGATATGGGTGACATCCGGCACGCGCCCGTTGGAGACGTGGCGGCTGGCTGAGAATACCACGCGTTCGGGCGGCAGGTCATGGGGGATCGCCGCGGGCGCGGAATGCGGGGTGGAGCTTTGCACCCGGCACTGCAGCAGGTAGAGGTTCACGCCGTCGGAGGCTAGCTCGATATCCACCGGGGCACCGACCTTCTGCTCGAGCAATGTGAGCAGGGCGCGCATCTGCTTGAGGAAGGGCGTCCGGGCCAGGAGTCCCTCGAAGGTGAGCACGAGGTCTTGGCGCTCGAAGTTGAGCTGCCCGCGCAGCGGCGAGCGCAGGTTGCCGTCCTCGAAGACCGAGACCAGTTGCTCGATGTTCGGAATATCCGCCCCGCAGGCGCGCAGGAAGGCGGGGATTTCGACCGTCTCGAAGCGCTTGGTGCGCAGGTTGATCACGTCCAGGTAGCGGGGGGCGTAGCGGACCGTCTCCTCGGGCGTGGGGTTGACGCGCAGGCCGGGCTGGCCAGGGGCCGCCAGGACCGGGTAGTCGTCGCCGAGCCGGTCGACGGCGCGCGTGCCGAGGCCGGGCACCAGGCGGACCAGGCCGTCCTCGCGCTTGATGCGCGGCGACCAGCGGAACTCGTTGTGGCTGAACGCCACGCCCGCAAAGGCGGGGGCGAAGTACTGGCCGATCTTCCTCCCGACCACCTCCTGGATCAGGATCGCCATGCCCTCGGAGAAATCGAGCAGGTTGCGTTCGGCGCGATACAGGATCGGATCCGGGCCGAAGATGGAAGCGTATACCTCGCCGATGGCGTCGAGCAGGGCCGCGAGGCGTTCGGCCTTGGTGCCCTGGTTCGCCAGGAAGAGGCTCTTGTATTTGCCGGCGAAGGCGGCGCCGAAGCGGTCCTCGAGCAAGCTGGAGCTGCGCACGATGAGCGGGCGCTCGCCGAAATCGTCCAGCGCCAGCGACAGGCCGCGCACCACGTCGGGCGCGAAGTGCGAGTGCTTAAATACCTGGACGACGTGTGGATACTCGCGGTGGATATCGTCCAGCTCCTTGTACTTGTGGGTCATCACGTCTTCCAGGTGGTTGGTCTGGATGAAGTCGTAGAGGCTGTCGGACGTGATATACCAGGAGCGTGGGAAGCGGATATCCTGCAGGCCCAGCGCGGCGCCGTGCCGCCGCACGATCTGCCGGGCCAGGAAGAGGCCGGCCGCCTTGCCGCCGATCTTGCCGTGGCCCTCGCCGGGATAGATGAGCCGCTGGGTGAGTTTGTGGAAGTCCTCGATTCCGACGTAGCTCTTGGCGACGTTTATGAATTCGAGCTGGCCGGTCAGGAAGCGATGGATGAGCGAGACGTGCAGGCCCTTCAGCGTGGAAGGCGACAGTTCGATTTCGCCCTGGCAGGCGTGGTGGTAGCGGCGCATCGCGTCGGCCACGCGCGTGAGCGAAGTGTGGGGATCCTCGATGGCGTTGACCAGGAAGCTGGCGCGGTCCTGCCGGATCCACTGGTGGATACAGGCCACGATCTCCTCGTCGTCGAGGTGGGCCGCGGCGATCTCAAAGGCCTCGCCGGCCAGCGCCTCGCTGGCCCAGGCCTGGTCGTCGGGCCGGCCCTCCGGACCGCGTGGCTCATTGGGATCGCTCAACAGTTCGGCCAGCTCCGCCTGCCGGCCGCCGCCGATCTTCTGGAGAACCAGGTCGGCGTCCGCGATGCCGCGACAGGCCAGATGGTTGATCATCTTGCGCGTGATGCGCAGCAGCAGGTTGTGGTCGGTCCGCCGCAGCAGATCCAGGATGGCCGACCAGTCACCGGCGGAGTGCTCGGAAACCTGCTGCCGGGCGGAGCGCCAGTCGCGCATGCCCTTTAGCAGGTGGCGGTGCGTGATACAACTGGCCAGCCGCTCGGCGATGAACTCGATCAAGCGGTGCTCGCTGTGCAGGAAGGGTCCGGCTTCCGCGTCGGGCAGACGCTCGCCGTAGAAGACCTCGACCAGCCCCACGGATTTGCCCTGTACGCAGATGGCCGCCCGCTGGGACCAGGGTGATTCGGCGAAGTTCGGCGATGTGTATACCTGGCCGGCATAGGTCAGGCGGGCGCGGCACACGTCTGAGTATTGCCACCCGGACGGAACGGTCTGCACCACGGCCCGCAGGATGTCCTCCAGGGGCAGTTCCTCGTGGCTGACGAGCTCCTCGACGGCGTAAAGACAGTTGAGCTCCTTGGTGCGCTCGTGCAGCGCCGTCAGGATGCCCTCGATAGCGTCGTGGTGCGCCATAGCGCCTCTCCCCTTCCGGCCGGGCCGGCCGCCAGGCTGCCGCGCAGCCGCGCTGCGGCCCTGATTGCGCCGGTAATGGGGCGTTAACTCCTGCCGTCGCTTAAGAAAACGGCGGACCCGTAAGCGGATCCGCCGCGTTGATCGACATCGCCGAAACGTCCGGTTGACAAAGCCGTCGCGCGCATCCCGGCCCTCAACTGCTCAGAATCTCCTCCACCTGGGACTTGTCCACGTCAGTGATGTACGGGATGCCGCTGATGTCGGCCGCTGCGTGGGTCAGGGCGGCCAGGTCGTCGCGACTGATATGCTCGAGCGCGAACTTGCGGCTGCCGCACATGAGCTGACGCAGACCCTGAGCCAGGCGCTCATAGTAAGTATACAGGCCGATCGCGCCCGGCGGGATCCGTTCGAATTCCTCGTTGCCCAGCTCGCGGCGCAGCTCGCTAGCGGTGACGAAGATGTCGTCGATCGTGCTCCCGAAGCGCTCCACGTAGACGGGCAGTTGGTTCTCGCTGATGGCCCGGCCGATGGTTTTGCCGACCATCGCGGCGGCAATCGGCGCCCGCGCCATGCCCACCAGCTTGACGTGGGGAGCACCCAGGGCCAGGCCCTTGAAAATCTGGTCCTCGAACGTGAAGCCGCCCGCCACGGCGATGGCCGGCAGTTGCAGCTTCCGCGCGACCATGCGTTGGCAGTACTGATACAGGAGCGAATGCAACTCGACCGGCGGCACGCCCCACTCATTCATCATGCGCCAGGGGCTCATGCCGGTTCCGCCGCCGGCGGCGTCGACCGTGAGCAGGTCCAGCTTGTACTTGCTGGCGAACAGGACGGCGCGGGCCAAGTCGGCCGGGCGATAGGCGCCGGTCTTCAGGAAGACATACTTGGCCCCGGCCTTGCGCAGCTCCGCGACGCGCTTGGCAAAGCCCTCCTCGCTCACCATGCCGACGCGCGAGTGCCGCTCGAACTCCTTGAACGCGCCGCGCTCGAAGGCCTTGATCACATGCGGATCGGTCGGGTTAGGTATCACGACGTAGCCGCGCTCGTAGAGCAACTGGGCCTTCTTCAGGTTGTTGATCTTCACCTCACCGCCGATGTCCTTGGCGCCCTGGCCCCACTTGAGCTCGACGCACTGCACGCCCAGCTTCTCGATGGCGTATTCCTGGGCACCCAGGCGAGTGTCCTCAATATTCGCCTGGCAGATGATGGCGCCGTAGCCGTCGCGCTGGTGGTCCTTGAACAGGTTGACGCGGCGCTTCAGATCGACCGTATCAACCACGCGGCCGTTCTTGATCACGGCTTCCGGGTCCATGCCGACGACGTTCTCGCCGATGGTCAGGCCGGTTCCGGCCAAGGCCGAGCCGATCGCTAGGCCTTCCCAGTTGTTCTTGGCGATGTTGGTCGAGCCGATGCCGGGGATGACCCACGGGCACCGGAACTTGATGCCGCGGTCGTGGCCGAACACAGCTTCCAGGCTGACGGCCGGGAAGATGGCCTTGTCGCTATCGGGCGCGATGCCGTGGGCGCCGACCGCCGTGCCCATGATGTTGAAGTGCGAGTAGTCCACGGGGTAGACCTTCTCAGCCGCGGTCGTTATGACGCCAAACGGCTGGGGATAGATGACCTCGTGGCCGCGGTAGGCGGACTTGCCGATCTCGCACATGCCGATGCAGCCATCGACGCAGGTCACGCACATGCCGGAGTTGGGGGTGACGGAACCTTCGGTGCGGTTCTTCGTCAGCGTCGCGGCCGAACTGTTTACTCTCGAGAATGTCATGGACATCGACTCGGCACCTCCGTGGACTATTCCTTCTCAATCTCGCAGGCAACGCAGGGATTCATGTAGCACATCATGTCGTCGAACTGTTCCTTGGCGGCACAGGGCGGCTCCAGGTTGGCACAGCCGCCGCAGATCGCCTTATCAGGCTCGTTGTAAGTGCAGCGGAGCTGGCAGGCGGGGCAGACATAGATGCAGCCGCCGCACAGCCGACACTGCTCGGACTTGATATCGAAGGGCGTGCCGATGCTGCGCCGCTCACCGCGGCCGCGGAAGCCGATGGCCTTGGCCATCATCTGCTCCGCGCACATTCGCACGCACAGGCCGCACAGGATGCAGTCCTCGTGCTCCTGGCGGAAACGCTGCTGCCGGACGCCGTGGGCGGAGGCCAGGTCCTGGATGACCTTTGACTGCGGACAGGAGGCCAGCAGCAGCTCGATGATCATCTTGCGTGCCCGCAACACGCGGTTCGAGGCCGTCCGCACGTGCAGGCCCTCCTGGACCGGATAGGTGCACGAGCTGACCAAGCGGGCCTTGGGCCCCTCGCCGATCTCCACCACGCACAGCCGGCACGCGCCGTAGGGCGAGAGCCCTTCCATGTGGCACAGCGTCGGTATCGGGAAGCCCAGGAAGCGGGCGGCCTCGAGCAGCGTCGTGCCCTCTTCCACCGAAACGGGCAGGCCATTGATCTTAAGGTTGATCATGAGGCACCTCCCACCGCGGCCACGTCCGCCGGCTCGGCATCCTTGGGCCGCGTGAACTCCAGGTCGCAGCGCAGGCAACGCCGGGCTTCCCGAGTGGCATCCGCCACTGACAGCGTCTGCTCCACCTCCTTGAAGCCCGTGCGGCGCGTCAGGGCCGGCAGCGTCGGCGGTTCGGCCCGGTCGGCCTCCGCCAGATCCTCTTCGCCCAGTTGGACCGGCTCCACGTAGACGTCCGGCAGCAGCGGCGCGGCGGGCTGCCGCAGTTCCTCGCCGCGCAGGTAGCGCCCGATCATCTTCGCGACCTTCTTGCCGGCCGCGATCGCCTGTACCACGGTGTTGGGCCCGGTGACCACGTCGCCGCCGGCAAACACGCCGGGACGACTGGTGGCCAGGGTCTCCTGGTCCACCTTGAGCGTGCCCCAATCGGTCACTTCGATGCCCATGGACGCCATGAATTCAATGTCCGGCACGTCGCCGATCGTGACGATCAGTGTGTCCAGCATGAACACCTGCTCGGTGCCGGGGATCGGCACGGGCTTGCGGCGGCCGCCGGCGTCAACCTCCCCGAGCCGGTTGCGGACGCACTCGATGCCGGCTAACTGGTCTTTGTCGGTGAGAATGCGTACCGGGGTCATCAGGCTTTCGAGCTTCACCCCCTCCTCCAGCACCGAGTCCACGTCCTTCTTCTGGGCGGGCATTTCCTCGCGTGTGCGCCGGTAGAAGATGGTGACGCTCTCGACGCCCGGCTGCCGCAGGGCGACGCCGGCCGCGTCCACGGCGCTGTCGCCGCCGCCGATGACGCCCACCCGCCCGCGCGCCAACTGTTCGCCACGGAGATTGAACGCCTTCAGGAACTCAATCGCCGGGAAGACGCCGCGCACGTCCTCGCCCTCGAGATTAAGCGCCTTGCTTTTGTGGGCGCCGACGGCCAGGAAGACCGCCTTGAAGCCCTCGGCGAAGAGGGAATCGACCGTGAAGTCGCGCCCCAGGGCCTGGTTGCACCGTAGGGTGACGTTTTCGTCGAGCAGGCCGGCGATCTCCTTCTGGAGCGTGTCGCGCGGCAGCCGGTAGGCCGGAATGCCGCTCACCAACATGCCGCCCGGCTGGTCGCCCGCCTCGAAGACGGTCGTCTTGTGGCCGGCCAGGGAGAGGTAATGAGCCGCGGTGAGTCCGGCCGGGCCGGAGCCGACAATGGCGATCCTGGGCGTGTCCGCGCCCGGCGACCCGGTGCGGCGCGGCTTGTAGACGGCAGGATCCACGCGGTCGGTGACGAAACGCTTCAGGGCGCGGATGGCGATGGGGGCTTTGCCGGCGGTGCCGCTGCGACAGTGGCGCTCGCAATTGTGCGAGCAGACGCGGGCGCACACCGAGGGAAACGGGTTGGCCTCGCGAATCGCCTGGTAGGCCTGCTCGTATTCGCCGCGGGCGATGTGGGCGACGTAGCGCCAGGCCTCGGTGTCAATCGGGCAGGCGGCCTGGCAGGGCGCGCCGACCAGGTCCTTGCAGACGAACGCCCGGCAGCGCCGGTCGTGAATATGCTCTTCGTACTCGTGGCGGAAGTAGCGCAGCGTGGACAGGACCGGGTTCGCGGCGGTCTGCCCCAGCCCGCACATGGTGGTGTCCTTGACCGTCTGGGCCAGTTCCTCGAGCAGGTCAAGATCCGCGAGCGTGGCCCGCCCCGCACAGACGTCCTCCAGGATCTCGTACATCCGCTGTGTGCCCTTGCGACAGGTGAAGCACTTGCCGCAGGATTCCTCCTTGAGGAAGGCCATGAAGTACTTGGCGACGTCCACCATGCAGGTGTGCTCGTCCATGACGATCATGCCGCCGGAGCCCATGATCGACCCGGCCGCCGCCAGCGTGTCATAGTCGATGCGCAGATCGAACTTCTCGGCCGGGATGCAGCCGCCGGAAGGACCGCCCGTCTGGACGGCCTTGATCTTGGCCGTGCCTTTGGGGCCGCCGCCGATGTCGTGGACCACCTCCCGGATGGTGATGCCCATGGGCACCTCGACCAGGCCGGTATTCTTGATCTTGCCGACGAGGCTGAAGACCTTGGTGCCGGCATTGCCGGCGGTGCCGATCTTGGAGAACTGCTGCGCGCCGACCCGGAAGATGTACGGCACGTTCGCCCAGGTTTCGACGTTGTTGATGGCCGTGGGCCTACCGTTGATGCCGCGCTGGACCGGGAAGGGTGGGCGCTGTCGTGGTTCACCCATCTTGCCTTCGATTGAGCGGATGAGGGCGGTCTCCTCGCCGCAGACAAACGCGCCGGCACCGCGAACGATCCTGATATCAAATGAGAAACCGCTGCCCAGGATGTTGTCGCCCAGGAGCCCCAACTCGCGGCACTGCCGCAGCGCGATGATGAGGTGCTTGATCGCCAGCGGGTACTCGTTGCGGACGTAGATAACGCCCTGGTCGGCCCCGGTTCCGAAACCGCCGATGATCATCCCCTCGAGAATACTGTGCGGGTTACCTTCCAGGATACTGCGGTCCATGTAGGCCCCGGGATCGCCCTCGTCGGCGTTGCAGACCAGGTACGCGCCGCGCCCGTTCCGCTGTTTCGCGAGCAATTCCCACTTCAGGCCCGTGGGGAAGCCGGCGCCGCCGCGCCCGCGCAGCCCCGAGTTCTTGACCTCCTGCACCACCCAGGCCGGGTCGCCGCGCTCGAAGACCTGCTCCAGGGCGGCATAGCCGCCGTGAGTGATGTAGTTGTACACGCGGATCGGGTCGATCAACTGATTCATGGCCAGCAGCGTGCGCTGCTGCTTCTTGAAGAAGGGAATCTCGTCGAAGTCGCGGTAGCGCTCCCCGGTGACCGGGTCACTGTACAACAACTCCTCGACGTATTCCCCGGCCCGCACGGCATCGAGAATCCGCGGCACGTCGGCGACCTGGATCTGTGTGTAGAAGGCTTTTTGTGGGTCCGTAAGAATGAACGGGCCCATTTCGCAGAACCCATGGCATCCGGTGATCCGCAGACTCAGCCGCTCAACCAAGCCGTTATCGATGATGTACTTCTTAACGGCGCGGTGAATGGCGTTCGCGCCGCTGGCCTGGCAGGCGGTGCCGGCACACACGATCACACACGGCCTATCCGGCTTGCTGCCGTCATGAATGATCGTTCGCAGGCGTTGCAGGTCGTACACGGACGACAATCGCAGCATTTAACTATCCTCGCACAGCGGTCATCTTCGACCGGGCCAACGCAGCCCGGCCTACAAGCCGCTGCCGTTCAAGTCCAACATGTGTCCTTTGCAGCCGCGGCGCGAACAGATCTGCGCGATCCCGCCCGCCCGTACGATCATCGAGACCATCGGCGCACTGCACAGCGGGCAACTAGAAGCGCCCTTCAGTTCAGTATGGCAGTGCGGACAGAAGAAATCCACCACCGTGTCGCTGGGAATCTGGTATTCGGATTCGACCGCGTAACTGCCGTAGAGCGCTGACAGCCGCAGCCAGCCGTGCATACGCCCGAAGGACGCCGTAACGCGAACGGATGGTGAACCGTCGATCGGGTTGTCGGCATCCATCAGGCTGTGATTGCAGCGTGAACAACTCACGTTGAGCACGAAGTCGCGCAGATCGGCCTGCTTGTCGGCGGCATCAAGCCCCGCCCGCGTGTCACTGATGATCTGCTTGACCCGTGAAGAGCGCACGTTGGCAAAATAGTGGCCGTCAACAACCGCCACCGGACCCAAGGCACAGGCCCCCAGGCAGTTCACCGTCTCCAGGGAGAACTCCCGGTCGGCCGTCGTCTCACCGGGCGCCACACCAAGCTGGCGCCGGAACTCCTCCGCGACGGCGGGCGCCCCCCGCACGTGACAGGCCGTGCCCATACAGACCGAGCACAGGTGCTTGCCGCGCGGCTTCAGGCTGAAGGACTTGTAGAACGTGGCCACGCCGTACACATCGACCGGCGAGCGTCCCGTACGCTCCGCCACCAGCTTCAGGGCCTCAGGCGGCAGGTAGCTGTACTTCGCCTGGATTTCCTCCAGGACCGAAATCAGCCCTTCCCCCTGGCGCTGGTGCCTGTCGATGATGCTCAGCACTTCATCTGTATTCATACATGTACTCCGGACGGCCAGCGCCTGGCTGCGCGTCCTGACACTTGACGCAAAGACTGCACTCGGCACTCATAGTCTTCGCAGCGCCAAAGGCCGCCAACCGGCTTCTGATGAACGCAGGAATACCGGTGCTCGCAACCAACGCACGGACCAGCGTACATCAACGCATCCTCGGCGTCCACGCCGGCGGCGGTAGTCGGATCAGCCGACAGCGAAACCCGGGGCTCGTCATCGTCATGCGGCGCTGCCACACAGTCAGCGAGCGGCTCGCGGGGCAGCACCGCGCCCCAGCCGGCACTCATGTTAGCAAGCGAGCCCGACATTTGCACGCCGAAACTAAGACGACCCGCCGGCGCGCTACAAAATGCTCGTCGCCATTCCGCCGCCCGCCCATCGCCCTTTAGACTGCTCCATTGCCCGCGCGGCAGTCAGCCGGCCCGAACGGCAATCGTCGCGCGCCGTAAATTTCTTAAACTCTGTGCCTTACGCAACCTGTTAACTGGTGACTGCCGAGGCTGCAGCCGGTCGCGCTGCAGCGACGAGCCGGTTTCGGATGGCGCCTCAACTGGCGTACAATTCGCACCTGCGCGGTTGTGTTTCGGCGCTCACACCCGCCGCGCGACCTCCACTGTCAGTCCGACCGGCTGCCTCTGCCGACGTGGCGCCCTCTCGCCCGGGACACGCGAGAAGGCGCCCAGCGCGTGCGCTGCTTGACCTCGCCAGCACCGCGCGTCCGTGTGCGGCTGCGGCTTGAGACGCGCAGTTGGACTGCACGATGTTTCCCGGGGGCGGGCTTCATCGAACTCCGGCCACATCTTCACCGTGTCAACATCGGTTCGTAATAAGCGGGCGGTATCCCTTAGCGCGGATCTGCAGCGGGCGCGGTCGGCGTTTCGGCCGAACATGGTTATGGCATGAGGCCGGTGCCTTGCGCCCCGGCGACTACGGGCATTTGGTCGGCACGCAATGCAACATGCGGCGTGACGCCATTACACCTGCAAAGCAGCGCGGCGGGCGTGGCAGGCCGGTTTGCGGTACGTTCGTGAAGCGGCCGGGCGCATCTCCTGCGGCGCATGAGTCCACGAGTTGTAGCGTTTTTAACGATGCGTTCACGCGCGTGTAACTAGCCCAGCGTACATAAGGCTGGTGAGCACGGCTGATCATCACCATGTTGCGGAGGTATGAGAGCATGATTGCTTGCATCTGTGCTTCAGGCGGTCTGGCGCGGCGCCGTGCGGCGCGCGGATTCACACTGATTGAGCTACTGGTCGTGATTGCCATCATTGCGCTGCTGCTGTCTGTTCTGATGCCGGCGTTTGGCAACGCGCGCCGACAGGCGCGCGCGGTGCAGTGTGCGGTCAATCTGGGCAGTGTCGGCAAGGCTTTTGTCATCTACCTGGTGGAGAACAAGGGTGTCTACCCGGCGTCGTACGTCTACACGCGCAGCGCGTACGGCGATGTCGACCCCTTTGAGCAGCCGCCCGATCACCCTTACGGCTACGCCCACTGGTCGTGGTATCTGTACCAGGGCGGCAAGGTCAAACCTGAGGCGTTCACCTGCCCGGAGATTCTGAACAAAGGGGTGCCGCGCACCAACCCCGGTCCGCAGGCCGGCGACTGGGAAGGCGGACAGGTCGATCAGCGGGGGATGACGGCCGGCAGCGGCACGACGCTGGTGGACAAGCAGGCGGCGCGCATGGCGTACACCGCGAATGCGGCGATTGTCCCGCGGAACAAGTTTCACGCCGGCCTATACAGCAGCGGCGAGCAGGGCTGGCGGCTCAATAAGTTCGTGAATGAGACGCGCATCATGCAGTCGCGCGCCGTCATCCTGGCGACCGAATTCCACCGCAACTGGCAGGTGGCTGCCGTCCAGGAAGCCGGCGGCGTGCTGAGCAAAAGCCATCGCCCGGTTCATGCGTTCTACAACCTCGGCAGCGGCTACAACGAGTACGCGGCTGATCCCGAGGGCGGCTTCATCTGCGGCGACCCCAACGATCCGGAGAACTACGGCCTGCGCCCGCTGAAGGAAATCGAGCAAACCCCGGGGGCAATCGCCGGCACCATGGGCCTCGAGATCAACGCCGTCGGTCGGCATCATCCCGGCGGCGACCGCCTGGGCGGCGCGGCTAACTTTCTCTACGTGGACGGACACGTGGAGCGCAAGACCATACTTGAGACCATCAAACAGCGCCAGTGGGGCGAGGCTTACTACAGTCTCACCGGCGAGAATACGGAGATCAATCCGTACTTTTAGAGTGCTGCGCGGGGTCTGCGACGTGTCGTGGTGGAAAGTGGCAACATAGGTTCGACATGAGACTGTCTGTGGCATCGGCAGGGTGTGCCTGCCGGTGCGGCGGGTTACAGGTGCTTTCTGGAGGAAACCACACATGAGTATCCTAGTTCCTGAGTCAAGACGAGCGACACTGGCATCAGCCTTCGTGGTCGCGTTGCTGGTCCTGCCGGCGGCGCGCGCCCAGACCATTTATGGCGGGGAAGTCAACATCAGCGGGGCGACGCTGTTCCGGGACTTCTTTGCCGCGCCGGCTTCGACCAACGACTTCGTCGACGTCGATGGCGACGGCTTCGCCGGCTACAACCCCACCATGCCGCCGTTTGTCGATCAACTCGCTCCGCCCTACACCTGTTACGGCTGGTCCGGCTGGTGGCTGGTCCAGTACCGCGGCGTCGGCTCGGGCAACGGCCTGGCCGAATTCGTGGACTACCAACTGCTCGACACGATCCCCTACGGCCCACCGGCGGAGGCCGGCTACATCAACCGCCTGCTCTTCTCCGACGACGGCTTCCCCTATCACCCGTGTCCCTGCGACCCAGGCGAGTGGGATCCGGCATGTTGCGATGCCGGCACCCCCTACTGCCCGAGCAGCATCGACTTGGCCGTCCTCGACGTTCCCACCCGCTGGTTCACGCGCGCCGGTGACGTGTCGCAGGCGCTGTGGAATCTGCCGCCCGGCGCCGCCGGCTACGGCTGGTCGCCGATCCTTTCGTGGGACACCGGCTTCTCCTCGAAACTCAAAAGCCTCGAACGCGAAACGCCGTCGGGCGAGATCGTCGCACTGAACACCAACACCGACGCGCCGGACGCCGACACCGTCTTCGACACCGCGATCGCTTGGGTCCCAATTGCAATCGTCGCCAACCGCGGCACCGGTCTCCAAGACGTCAGCGTCAGCACCCTCCAATACCTGTTTGTCACCGGCCGCATGCCCAGTGGTGAGAACCTGGTCGCGGCCACCCGCGACGCCGGCTCCGGCACGCGCAACGGCGCGATGAACTCGATCGGGGTCGACCCCAGTTGGGGCCGCGGCGAGAATCTCGGCAGCAAGAACGACATCACGGCGCGCGCTAACCTGGGCCCCGATCACCAGCCCACCAACTGCGGCGGCTCGAGCGTGATGGAAGGCGTCATTCAGAACCGCCGCCTGGCGGTCGGCTACACCGGCCTGGCCGGCGGCAGCCGCGCCGCGGGCGACACGCTGGCCGGCCGCTACGAAATCCTCAACATCATCTTCGATGACCGCGGCGGCAGTTTGCCGGTGCGCCCGACCATTGACGCCGTCCTGGATACCTGCGATCCGGATTACGGCTTCCAGATCGGCGGCCCGGAGACCTTCACCAGCCGCGGCGATCCCCTGGAGTATGACAGCGGCGCTGTGACGTATATGGAAAACCAAGCCGCGGCCGACTACCTGCGCAACATCCTGGGCAGCATCGTCGCGTTCGAGGAGCAGCCCGGCGCACCTGACACGGCCTTCATGCCGGCCCGCTACTTGGCCAACACCTTCTTCCTACAGGGCGGCATCGACTGCCTGCCCGACCTGGCCGACCCCACCGTCTTCCTGCCCAACGAGGACCTCAACCAGACCCTGCAGAACTTTCTGCGGGCCAACAACGATCTGGGCATCGGCCAGCCCCTGCCGGCGTTCGGTTCGACCTCTGTTGCCAACAAGGTCCCCACGCGCACCGGCAACCCCGTCTGGCCGGCCGGCAGCGAGTACGAGAACGGCCGCTACAGCGACGGCAGCACCAACGGCAACTACGCTGACTTCGCCGGCAACTTCACCGTCACCGGCGGCGTCAACCTCTCGCAGCGCAACCGCCTCATGGGCGATTTCAATAACGACCAGACGCGTGACCTGCTCGACATCCCGGCCTTGATGGCCGCCGTCTACGACGCGCGCCAGTTCGTCCAGGACGAGGGCATCGTCGCCGGCAGCCCCGGCGCCCTGGGCCAGAACTACGTCATCCCCGAGATCATCGGTGACTTCAACGGTGACGGTAACTTCGACCAGCGTGACGTCCGCTACTTCGCCGACGGCCTGGCCATCGATCCCGCAACGCAGACGCTCGACCGCGATCAGGGCTTCACCCGCGTTGACGAAGCTTGGGCAGCCCTGACCGGAAACGGCAACTACTTCGGCACCACGCTTGCCACCGGCGCGTCGTACCAGGCCGGGGCGGCCCGGGCCGACGTGGCCGGCGCCGCGCCGTACCCCGGTGCGCAGCCGACCGGCCACGACGGCGCCGTGAACTGTGCCGATGTCACCTACGTTTGGGTGAACTACGGCGACTGGACCGACCGCGATCAGGCCGTCTACATGGACCTGAGCTGCGATATGAACGGCGACCTGCTGGTTGATTGGGCCGACGTGCTCGTCATCGTCAAGGATATCCTGGACGCCCCGGACGGCGACGCCAACCTGGACGGTGTCGTCAACGCGGCCGACGTCGCAATCGTCACCGCCAACCTGGGCCAGCCCGGCTCCTGGTGCCACGGCGACTTCAACGGCGACGGCATCGTCGATAACTGCGACTTGGCAGTGGCCCAGGGCCAGTCGGCCCTGGCGGGCGACTCCAACTGCGACGGCCTCGTGAACTCGTTCGACATTGACCCGTTTGTCCTGGCGCTGACTAACCCGGCCGCCTGGGAAGCGGCGTATTCGTGCAACTACTTCTGCGCGAACGACGTCAACCGCGACGGCGCGGTTAACTCGTTCGACATCGACCCGTTCGTGCAAGTACTCACCGGCGGCGGTCGGTAGCTCTCGGCTGCCCCCACAGCCGCTTCGATACCCGTAGTTCACACCTCTCGTAATTGTTCCTGGCGGGGCCGGGCCGAGCAGCACTCGGTCAGGCCCCGTGTCCTGGCTGGATGAGCCGCACTCGTCGTTTTCCGTTGGAACGCGCCGGGTTTGTCCGGCCGGCCGCCCCCGGGTGCCGCGCGCCGCATTGTTACACGTCCGGGCCGCACAGCTTGCGGAAGTAATGCACAGGCACGTCGGTCGCGTAGCCGGCCGCACGGAAGAACGCCGCCGAGGCCTCGTTGTGCGTCTCGACCAACGCGGCCACGATCCCGATGCCCTCAGCGTACAACGCCGCTTCACAGGCCGCCAGCAGCTGCCGAGCCAGCCCCAGCCGACGATGGTCGGGATGCACCGCCACGCGATTAATCCAACCCTTGCGGCCGTCGTGCGTTCCCAGCACGACGCCCACGATTCGACCGCCCTGCTCCGCGACAAGCCACGTACGTGGATAATGCTCGAGCTGTTGCCGCAGGGCCGCGGGCGTGTCGCGCCCTGCCGGGCGGGTCGCCAGTCCGGCCGCCGCCCACAGAGCGATGACCGCATGCACGTCCGGTGCGCACATCGGTCGGATCTCGGCTGGCCCCGCTGTGCTCATGGTCTCGCTCCGCACCGGTTGCCCAACCGGGCGCCACGCGCTGCGCTCACGGTCGCATGACGCTGCTGTCCTTGCCCACGAGTATCTTCTCGTACTCGCTCATGCCTTCCGCGTCGGTCAGCGGCCCGGCCGAGTCGCCGCGCAGAAACTGGTGCAGCAGACGCTCCTCGTTGTTGGCCAGGGTGCCGGGGTCGGAGTCGCGTAGTGCTTCAAACTCGCTCCGCGGCCCGATGCGCATGATCCGGCCCTGCTGCAGCATGATCATGCGATCGGCGATCCGAAACGCCGAGTCCATCTCGTGCGTCACGACGATGCTGGTCACGTGCAGCTTGCGGGACAGGTCCATCATTAACTCGTCGATGGATGACGAGGTGACCGGATCGAGGCCGGCACTCGGCTCATCATAGAACAGCAGCTCTGGGTCCAGCGCCGTCGCCCGCGCCAACCCGACACGCTTTTTCTGACCGCCCGAGAGCTGGGCGGGATACTTGTCGCGATGCTCCAGCATGTGCACCTGCTGAAGCTTCATGGCAACCACGATGTCGATCACCGACTTGTCCACGTGCGAATGTTCACGCAACGGCAAGGCGATGTTCTCAGCCACGGTCAGCGAGCTGAAGAGCGCCCCGGACTGAAAGAGAATCCCGAAGCGCTTGCGCAGCGCATCCTTCTCCGCCTCACTCGCCGTGCAGAGGTCCACCCGGCCGACCTGCGGCAGGTTGTATACGATGCACCCTCGGCTGGGTTCGATCTCGCCGATCAGGCAGTTCAGCAGCGTGCTCTTGCCGCAGCCGGAGCCGCCCATGATCACGAGCGTTTCGCCCCGCATGACGTCAAACGTCACGCCCGCCAGCACGGTAAACAACCGCCCCTCAGCCGCCGCAAACTGGACGACCAGGTCCTTCACGGACAAAACAACATCTCTGTGGGCAGCGTTCACCCCCTCATTCTATGGCAAGGGCGGCAACTCCGGCCACACGCCGCCGGCGCAGATCGCGCGCCGGTTCGCCCCACTCCCGTTCGATGCCGCTGTGCCCGCCTCAGACTGTCTTGCGGAACCGCCCGCCGCCCTCGTTGACCAGCTTCGTGAAGCCCTTCTCCTTCAGATTCTTGTCACTCAGCATGGCCCGCTCGGACATAGTGCCGGAAACCGCACACAGCGAGATGACGCGTTCGATCGGGCCACCGCACTCCGGACAGGTTCGCAGCGGCGAATCGTGCATGGACTGCAGAACCTCGAAACGACCGCGGCAATGCTCACATGCCCCCGATGGGTTGCTGGACTGATACTCGTATCGCGGCATGAACAGCGCCTCCGATCTGCATGCGCCCACGTACTTCGACGTCCTGTTCGGCCCCAACCACGCCCGGCCGGCACAGCCGCCACCGGAAGCGCCCCGCCTGTTATCCCGCTGGCCCACTCCCGGGTGCGGTGTCAGATGCGCCGCTGCAGGCATGACTGCCTAACATTATTGTAGTCAATGTTTTATATGAAGTGCAACCGTACCAATCGCCCCGGCTGGAGCCTGAGCGAGCCCGCGCCGACAAGAGCAGTGCGCCTTGGGCCGGCGGTTACTGCCGCCTATGCCTGCCCGCCAACGGCAGATAACCGCGCATTCTGGTCGTCATTTCGGCGTCGGACTTGCAGACCGGACGGATCGGTGGCTAAGATGAGATATTCCGGCTGGCAGCGGCCCGGCAAAGCGGCCGGCCAGCACGCCGGTGGCGTGCCCGAGTGGTCTAAGGGAGCGGATTGCAAATCCGTTTTTCATGGGTTCGAATCCCATCGCCACCTTCTCCCTCCTCTGCCGCACCCCGTGCATAGCGTCGCGATAGCCCATACGGCTGAACGACTTGCGCTCCGATTCGCTTCGACAACTGCCTGTCGCCATTGCGCCGCAGCGCCGGGCATCAGCCCGGCCGCTTGGCGGCCGTCACAACATAGAAAAGGCGCGGCCCGCACGGTTGGTAACCTGCGCGGGCCGCGCGGCTTAGCAGTCGATCACGTGGCCGGCCTGAACGCCGGCCGCGACTGCAGCCTAGTCAAAGCGTAGCCACGAGAATCGGCACGTACTGCCGCTGCTCACATGGCAGCGGTACACAATCGTCACCGTCCCGGCAGGTACGGTGAACTCGCCGGCATCGCCAGCCGCCAGCGGAAGCGCGGCGCCGACCAGTCTGCCGGACGAATTGCGTGCTTCGACCGTCACTGGACAGTCACTGTCGTCTGCACCCTTCTGAGCTTTCACGAGGTAAGTGCGGCCGGCCGGCGGATTGACCGCCCAAACGCGGTTTTGCCCGTCGCAAGGCTTCTCGTACCCGACCCAGATCGGCTCCGTCGACACCAACAGCGCGACGAACGGGTCGATATCAAAGGCGTTAACCAGGCCGTCGCCGTTGCAGTCGGCCGAGCACACCCAGTCGGGATCAGTTTCCATGCCGACCAGCACTGCCACAAACGGGTCGATGTCGAAGGCGTTGACCAAGCCGTCACCGTTGATGTCGCCCGGCGTGCAGCGCACTTCCTCGCCGGGGCAGCCGAAATCGGGGCTATCGCAGTCCATCCCCGGGAACCACTCGCCCTCGAAGGCCATGCACTCGTCCAAGGTCATCGTGCCGTAGCACGTGGTCGCGACGCAGCAGGCGCCGAGATCCGGCCCGGCCGGCGTCAGGAACTGGACCCAGTCCGTCGCCCATGCGTCGCTGCCCGGACCGGTCACGAAGTAGCGCAGCACGACTGCCGAACCGGGTGGCACATCAAGCGGCAGTGCCAGCGTCATGGTCCCCTGCGGCTCGATTGTAAAACTCCCGCCGGGCATGGGTACCAGCATGTCATTCAATAGCTGGTTCTCCCAGTTGAGCTCCTCCAGCGGCCAAGGCTCCGGGAAGACGCCGACCGCCAGTTCGAGAATCTCGATCGGGAACATCTCGCCCCACTCGGTCGTGAAGATGTTGTGCCAGTCCACGGTTACGTAGCCCGCCGTTTCGTAGGTCCAGCCGCTCGTGATATTAAGGATCTTACTGCCCGGAATGCGGTTGCCCGATGCATCCGTCCAGTACATGTCCAGCACGTGGCTGGAACCATCGGCCGTCGACCAACCGACGTGCACCACCTCGCCCGGGTCGATGACGCCATTTCCGCTTGGCTCGATAACATTCTGCCAGTGCAACAGCGTATTGGCGCCACTCGGCCCCCATGAGAACGAGCCAAAGCGCCGGCCCGGGTAACCGTCGTAGTGCCCCGTAACCGTCTCCGTTCCGGCCAGCACGATCGCCAAGTCGTGGGCGGGCTGAGTGCCGGTGTTAACCAGGTCCTTGTTGACGAAGTACCCGGGGGCAACTAATGGCGGCGTCTCGAACTGGACCCAGTCGGTCGCAAAGGCGTCACTGCCCGGACCAGTCACGAAGTAGCGCAACACGACTGCCGAACCGGGTGGCACATCAAGCGGCAGTGCCAGCGTCATGGTCCCCTGCGGCTCGATTGTAAAACTCCCGCCGGGCATGGGTACCAGCATGTCATTCAATAGCTGGTTCTCCCAGTTGAGCTCCTCCAGCGGCCAAGGCTCCGGGAAGACGCCGACCGCCAGTTCGAGAATCTCGATCGGGAACATCTCGCCCCACTCGGTCGTGAAGATGTTGTGCCAGTCCACGGTTACGTAGCCCGCCGTTTCGTAGGTCCAGCCGCTCGTGACATTGAGGATCTTGCTGCCCGGAATGCGGTTGCCCGACGCGTCCGTCCAGTACATATCCAGCACGTGGCTGGAGTGGTCCGCGGTCGTCCAGCCGACATGCACCATCTCGCCCGGGTCGATGACGCCATTCCCGCTCGGCTCGATGACATTCTGCCAGTGGAGCAGCGTGTTGGCACCGCTGGGTCCCCACGAGAACGAGCCGAAGCGCCGGCCCGGGTAGCCGTCGTAGTGCCCCGTAACCGTCTCCGTTCCGGCCAGCACGATCGCCAAATCATGGGCGGGCTGAGTGCCGGTGTTAACCAAGTCCTTGTTCACGTCGTAGCCCAAGGCAGCGCTCGTCATCAAAGCGAGGGCCGCCCACGCCACAGTCATTGAAAGCCTCATTGTTTTCTCCTTCCCTCGAAGTTCGTTACCAGGTGGTACGGCACTTGGTCTTCGCCGCATCGCACGCGGACGCGGCTCGAATTCACCTGTTTGAAACGGCCGTGACTTGCAGGTACACCATTAATAGACTGCCCGATCGGGCGCTTTGACACGGAGCACATACAAACATCTGACGCCCCCCGCGGCAGCACTGTGGCCATGCCTGACCGCCAACCATGCGACCGCAACCATTTGTTCATCCCGAGGCACAAGAAGACCACCGGTAGTACCCGATGGTCTTCTCTCACCCCTCCAATATCACCGCGGCGCGGCTGATGCCGACGCGCGTGCCGCGCTCAGACGCGTCAGCGCCGGCGCAGCAAGAGGCCGCCCAGCCCCAGCAGCAGCAGAGAGGCCGGCTCCGGAATGGTGTCAAAACGTACGTACAGACCGGCCGGCAAACCGCCCACGCCGTCGCCCTGCAGTTCGATGCTGTGCGCGCCGGCATCGATCCAGAAGTAGCCGTGCGCGTAATCGGCCGTCCAGCCGGCGTCGCCCGTGGGATCGCCGATGGGGAATAACGACGGTTGTGGTCCGTCAAAAGCGGTGAACTGCCACGGCCCACCGTCGACCGAAATCTGGAAAGTGTCGCCCCAGATGAACTGGTCAGTAACGCCCATCCAGCCGCCCGGCCACATAGCGTCGAGCAGGTAGTTCGAGTTCAATGACGGCGTGAACCGCGCATCAATCTCGTCGTAGTACCAGCCGACGTCGACCTGCGCCGCCGTGTCGAGGCTCTGCAGCGCCGTCACAGGCGACAGCCGATTCGAAGACTCCTCCGCCAATGCCCACGGCACAAGCGACAACAGCACCACCACACCAAGCAACTTCTTCACAGAACTCCTCCTTCAGGATCTTGGCGATCTAGGCAGTAGGGTGCAGGCACAACCGGCGACATCGAATGCGCACACCGTCAGCGCCTGCTGCACTTGCAGCAGTTGAAACACGCCGGCCAGGCGCGAACACTCCGCCTTTCCTACAACCCTCTGCTGGCCGCGCGAGAAGAGCGCGACCCGAACACCCTTATGCTAATAAATAACACCAAGTTGGTGCCATTGCAAGCCAGTGCCGGGAAAATTTCTCACCGACGCCAGGCCGGCTGCGCACCCTCAGCCGTCGCGCCTGACTGGCCGCCCCGCGCATTCCCCCGTCCGACAGTCCGCGGACCGCCGCAGACGACGGACCTCGCACCGCGTCTCCGGCCAGCTAGCTGCCGCCACCCGTCAGCAGGATCACAAACGGGTCGATGTCGAAGGCGTTCACCGCGCCGTCGCCGTTGATGTCCGCCAGCATGTAGTCGCAGTCAGGGTAAGCCGCTACGTAAGCCTCCGGAGTCGCTAGCGCCAGGACGAACGGGTCGATGTCGAACACGTCGATCGAGCCGTCACAGTTCAGGTCGCCGATGGTCGGAGCATCCGCGGGCACGATCTCCAGTTCAGCCGACACGGTCACCGCATCATACGCCGTCAATATGAACCCGACCTCCACCAATGCGTCCGACACCACGCCGACCGGCTCATAGCCGCCTTCCTCGGGGTGGGCGAATTCAACGGTTACCTGCCCAGCGCCCGGCGGCACGATGACCTGCTGCACTGCTTCAACGAAGATCTCCGGATAGCCCACATACGCCACGTACGCTCCGCCCTCCGGGCCGGTGCCGATGAGCGCAGCGCCCGGCGTACCAAAGTCCATAACCGTGAAGCTCCCCTCGGCCCGAGCCTGTGCGTCCATGGGTGGGAACAGTACGAGTGCGGACGTCATGATGAATTGCGTGTCCTCATCGCTGGCCGTTACAGTGAACCCCGTTGTCAGCAACAAACGCGAACCGAACCGGACCCACCCCGGCCCCAGCCACGCCAGTACTTCCGTCTGGCCTGTGACCATCAGCGGTCGCCAGCCCGACCAGCAGAACGTGTCCCCGTCCCAGGCGCCGTCAGCGCTCGTGATGTCGAGGACCGCCGCGCGCGTCGCGGTGCAGGCCTGCACTGTCACCATCGGCGTATCCGCCATGGCAGCAGCACGGGCCAAAGCCGGATTCAGCGACGCACTAACGATTGCAGTCACGGCGATAACGACACTTTCCTTCATGACCATAGCCTCCTGTGGAAATGCCAACGCCCTTGTATCACATCCAACTGCCGTCTTGAGATGATGCCCCGCTTGGAAGCGCGCACGGTCGCGATAAGAGCAGCAAGGCGGTCCTCGAAACGTCACCAATGGTACTACGTCGAGTCAGCGCCACATTTGGCCGCCAGCATATCGAGCTGACCCACCGCCGCGAATCCCGTCACGGTTTACTTGACCACCGCATTCTACCGCGCTCGCACCCGGCAACACAACCCAATTGTGAATCCACTACGCCACCCGG